>CALQFT020000111.1 GCA_943329925.2 Opitutus sp. GAS368 | reverse complement strand
TAGGCTTCATCCCAAACCAACACAGCAAAAAGTGGCGTTTTTGTCTATGGGGAATTTCCGTCGTTTATTCCAAGCCTCTTAGCTTTCGAGAAAAAAGAGCCCTGGCAGGAGCGCTAGGACTCAAAGACATCACCAAGCAGCGTGCGGACGGCCAATGGCTCATCGAATCGGGCGACTTGATGCTCTACGACGGCCAGTACGCCAGCTATCAGGCTGCCAAGGGTCGGCGCGCCATGGAAGTGTTAAAGGCAGACATGATCCATTACGATGACTGGGACTTACGCTCGCCCACTGCGATGAATGCCAAAGCCGCAATTCATGTCGCAGCGTTCCGCGAGTTTGTCATGCAACGTTTCAGCAACGAAGACTGCCATGAATTTGGCATCGAGAGATCGAATATCGCGGCTTTTGATGTGCTCGCCTATCTGCTCAATCCGCCATGGCGTTCAGAATACGAGGGAGAAGGCGATCAACCGCCCTGGCGCTGTGCCGCCGATTCCCGTTGGCTTGCCAACAAAGTGTGGCGGGCGTTCCAGATCGCCGCTGTGGAAGAAAAGATTGCCAGCATGAGGGAAGTTTATCGCCTGAACAAAAAAGCGGCGCATGCACTGGGCCGGGATGTGCCGATGATAGCGAACGTCATCCCCATGCTGAGTGCCCTCTTCCTCCAGCGCGATTGCGTGGACATGGCAAACTTCGAATGGCCCGTGTTCAAGACCTTCACCGCATTCGTGAAGCCGCTCGGCTACTATCCGCAGGCACGACTGGGCATCGGCGCTCGCATGGCTGCCAAAATTGGCGTCACAGGGCATGCCATCGTGGACCCTTATGTCGAGCGACAATACAGCGGTTGGGATGGGGCGGGTTTTACGAGGCGCCACGGCGAGACTCTGCACAAAGTCTTCTGCTTCGACCTTATCGCGAATCGCGGCATTCCCGCCTTTTCGCTGAGTTTTGATGGTGGTTACTCGCCCGGCTCGATCCATTCCGCTGGCAATATCCACACTTTCATCGATCAAATTGCCCCTGTGATCTCAAAACGCGAATACCTTGCTGATATCGGCCTCGCGTCCAGTTCTTGGAGCCAGATCGCAGCGCAACCGCCGTGGGCCTGGAACCAGGAAGTCACAAAACGCCACGCCTCCGAATTCCTCGGCTGGGCCCAATACCTCGCCTCAGCTCGGGATTTTCCCCAGTGGGATATTATCCCGTTTGATAACGTCACACTCAAGGATCTCGTACGCTTCAAACTCGTCATTCTCCCTTCTGTTCTGGTCATCACCGCGGATGACCTCGCCACGCTCGAAGACTACCTGAAGCAGGGCGGCAAACTCATCATCACGGGCGAGACTGGCGTTTTCACCGGCCCGAAAACGCTGCTCCTCCCTCGCGCTGAAGACATCATTTCGCCACTTGCCAAACGTTTTTCAGCTCAGATTAGCCTCGTCAAAACCAAACCCGGCCTTGCTTACCATGAGGCACCCGCCAAGTCCGAACCACTACGCGAAGCGCTAGCTCGATCCCGCATTGAGCGTCCCGTACTGACCGCAACCAATGCACCCGAACACATCGGAATCTACGCCAACCAAAGCCACACAAACCCCGGCGAACGCACCATCGACCTAGTCAACTACCACCACGACCTCGCCACCGATCATCTCACCCCAGCCACGCGCACTGGATTCACCCTAACCCTGCAAGTGCCGGGCCTGAAAAACACCGACAGCCTCACCATCGAATCTATCCGATACGATGAAAACGCCAAAAATAACACGCTCCGGCAACTCATAAACACAGAGCAAGTCACTGTCAGTGAGGGCACCCTCACCATCCGCATCCCTTCCTTCATCCATTACCAAATCCTGCGCATGAGTAACGCCAGGCAAGAAAGCACACCTCCATGAAGTCCGTATTAACGATCTTCCTCTCAGGCCTCGCCAGTGCCTCGTTTGCACTCAGCGCGGAGCCGTCTGTTTTGCTCAAAGAAACCTTCGAACACCCACTTTCGGCCGACTGGCATTGGGGACTCGGCACCTGGACCGCCAAGGACGGCGTATTGCGCGGCTTTGAGTCCGGCGAGCGCCGGCACGGACCGGTCAAGCAGCGACACTTGGCTCTCACGGAAGCTGATATCTGTTTTGACTTCCGGCTCGAAGGCAAAGCGTCCTTCGCCAGCTTTCCAATCGATGGCACCCGCGAGCGTGGGCACATTCTCAATTTTGTCATGGGCCGCAATGTGTTTCGCATCATCGCCCACCCAAAAAAGGGCGAGAACGTAGACCTCGTGCGCGAACAAATCACCCTCGGGGACACAGAGTGGCATCCTGTCCACATCGTGTTGAAGGGTGAAACGGTGACTGTCAATTTCAACGGTCAAACGTGGACAGCAAAGCATGCCGTAGTAGCCGAGCCCAAGGCGAACATCGGCTTTGGAGGCGAGTCAGGAGGCCCCGAGGGCGAGAAGGCGGGCGCGCTGGCGTTTCGGTGTCTCAAGATCACGGAGACGCGCTGACCAAAAAACGCCCCACCTTGGCCACGAACACTCGCGTTAACGAACCGATAAAAATACAAAAAACATGCCGGCAAAAATCACACTTCAACGCTTCGTTGTTCTCTCACTGGTTCTGCCTCTCGCCCTGCACGCCGAAGATCCGCCGAAGCCAGCTTTCGTGGAACCCGCGGCGCAAACTTCCCGAGGGTTGCATGTCGAAGCGGACGGCACGCTGACGCTGGTAGGGAAGCCGTTTTATGGCATGGGACTCTGCTATTACGATGGCTTTCTTCGCACGATTCGTAGCGCAAAGTATTCGCCGTACACTCCATCTCTTAAAAAGATCGCCGCCAGCAATATCCCATTTATCAGGTTGCCTTTCAGCGGATTTTGGCCTGCCGAGCTCCAAGTCTACCAAACCAAGCCCGAGCAGTATTTCCGCGAAATGGATTTGTTCGTGAAGGCCTGCGAGGAAAACAAAATCGGGATCATAGCCGATCTGTTTTGGACCAAATTTAGCGTCTCCGATGTGGTGGGGGAAAGTGTCAATCAGATTGGAAACCCGGCCAGCAAGACGATGGAGTATGCCCGCAAGTATGTCCGCGACGTCGTAAGCCGTTATAAAGACTCACCTGCCATTTGGGGTTGGGAAATCGGGAACGAATTTAATCTAGCGGCTGATCTGGACAAACAGGGAGCGCCTCCCCTCGGTTATCCCTATGTATTGCCTTCCAAAGGAACACCGGCGCAGCGAGGGCCGGCTGACAGAATCACTTCCCAAGATGTTGAAGTTTATTTTACCGAGGTCGAGAAAGCCATACGCAGCATAGATCCCTACCGCATGATTTCCAACGGCACCGCGGATTTCAGAGCCAGCCAATACCATCTGAGGGCAGAGAGAGCATGGACAAGTGACACCGAAGAGGAACTCCGAGCCATCATGGACGTCTTTTCGCCACGCACGGTCAACGTCATTAGTGTCCATATCACCCTTGATAAGGACAAGGACGGGCTATCCCAGAAAAGGTTCAACAGAGTCGTCGAGCTAGAAGAGCTGCTCCAGATTTATGTCACCCACGCGAAGCAAAGCAAAAAGGTGCTCTATATGGGCGAGTTCCACGGGGACAACGACGCGAATTTTGTCCGCAAGATCCAAGCAATCAGAACCTCCGGAATGCAACTCTCGTCCTTGTGGAATTATGGCGATGCGGCGAATGCAAAAACGAAATCCTTTTCAGACGACTCGTTTATGTTCACACGCACCGCTGAGGCAAACCAGTATTACCGGGATCAGGGGCTTCAAAACGTTGAACTGTATTGGCCAAAGAACACCGCCGCCTCAATCCGGTAGCCCACTCGCATCTAGAGCTGAGCCTTGTTTTCCGACTCGAAAGACTGACCGCCACCACTGATTCAATCAAAACGCCGCATTTCATTCATCCCATGAAAAAATTTATGACCCTCCCAATTCTTCTCGCAATACTTTCCTCCGTCGGCGGGGTTCTATTCGCCGCAGAATCGCAGCAAGCGGATGTCGTCGTCGTTGCCGCTACCCCGGCCGGTGTTGCGGCAGCCGTCGCGGCGGCCCGCTCTGGGGCAAGCGTCATTCTTCTCGAAGAAAAGAATCACGTGGGGGGCGTCGTCTCAGCTGGGTTGACGAATACGGACATCTATAAAAAGGGGGCTGTTGGCGGTTTGTTCGCCGAGTTTGTAAAGCGTGTGCGCGAGCACTATGTGAAGACCTACGGCGAACACTCCGAGCAGGTGAAGGTTTGCCAAGGCGGGCACATGTTTGAGGCAAAAGTTGCTGAGAGAATTTTTCGCGACATGCTTGCTGGAGAGAAAAACATCCGTCTTATCGAAAAGAAGCGCGTGGTCTCCGCGAGGGTCGTGGGGGCCGACGGAATTGAACGTGAGGCACCGCGGGGCACGCGAATAAATGGTCCCCAGCCAAGGGTCTTCTCTCCCGCAGTGAAACTTGTCAGCATCACCGCTGAAGATTCTGACGATTCCCGAATCAAGATGGTTATCCAAGCGAAGACTTTCGTGGATGCCACTTATGAGGGAGACCTGGCAGCACTGGCTGGCGTGCCCTATCGCGTCGGAAGAGAGAGCCGCGAGGCCTATGGCGAAGCACACGCGGGCAAAATTTATGTTCGTTTCAAGGACACCAATCCTGGACCCGGCTCCACCGGCGAGGCGGACGCTGGTATCCAGGCTTTCTGCTTCCGTATGCACGTCACCAAGGACCAGGCCAATACCGTGCCAATTGAAAAGCCTGCGGCGTTTAACCGCGACGACTATCGGGCAATGCTCGACGACTGCAAGGGCCGATATGAAACTGGTCGTATCCGGCCCATTTGAAAGCGGAGGTTTTTTCAGGTTTGCAGGCGATTTTTCTTCACCCCTTCGATCCAAGTCTTTTCCTTTTCTCTGTAAAAAAGAAAACATGGAGCGCCCTGGAGCAACTTTCATGCCCGTTTTTTCACCCCACTTTCAACCGGCCGAATCCATCCGCGTTCACGCCGGCCCTCGCAACGACATGCGTTCGGGCAAAATCACGAAGCTGACTAAACTCATACACGTCTTCCCGATGCCAAATGGAAAATTCGAATTAAACAATGCGCATCCGGCTGGAGACACCGGCGTCCCCAGCGAATCCTTCGATCTTGCCGAAGAAAACTGGAGATGGCCTGAAGCCAATGTCGCGGAGCGCGAAGCCATCTTCCGACGCTACTGGGCGCACAGCGAAGGCTATCTGTGGCTTCTTCAAAATGACCCAGAGGTGCCGCAGTCCATCCGAGAGGAGGCGCGGCAATTCGGCTTCCCGAAAGACGAGTTTACGGACAATCGAAACCGCCCCCATCACATCTATGTGCGCGAAGGTCGGCGCATCTGGGGGGAGTATAACTTCACCGAGCGAGATGCCGCTCTCGACAGTGCGACTGGCCTGCCCAAACGCAAGAGCGATGGCATCGCTGTCGCCGAATTCGGATTTGACTCCCACGGCGTCCACAAATACGACCCCGCGCATCCCGGGGTCCGTGAGGGCTACATCTTTATCGAGCATCAGCCCTTGCAGCTCCCTTATCGCATCCTCGTGCCTAAATGCGTGGACGGCTTGCTGGTTCCGGTAGCATGCAGCGCGAGCCATGTCGGTTACCAAACGATTCGTATGGAGCCCGTCTTTATGGCTCTCGGCGAAGCCTGCGGTATCGCAGCAAAAACTGCGTTGGATGCGATGGCCGAAGTTCGGAGCGTGAATGTGCCTATGGTGCAGCGGGAGATTCTTAAACGCGGAGGTGTGCTCCTCTACGAGAGTGCGCCTCTGGTCCCCGAGGGGTTGTAATCCCTGACGAAGTCGGTTGGCGCAGTCGGATCCGCGAATAATCCAAGCCACCGCCATTTGCCGCGGTACCACCACCACCATTTTTTGCTTTGTGGCGCCGTTCGGTGCGCGGCTGACAAAGAGGCGGGCCGAATTCTGGTGCGATTGCTTGGTTCGCGAGGTTTGATTGAGATGGATTGGTGGTGGTTGTCGCCTTTAACATCGTGGGATATCTCCCCACTCGACAACCTCGTGTTCCACACGCCACTCCCTCTTGTATTCTGCTTAACACCATGCGTTTTCCTTACTTGATTTTTCATGCTGCCGTCTCCTTCGGCACGGACCTCTCGTTTGCCGAGAATCCCAACAAATTAGGAGTCACGCCCGCGCCCTGCGCAGGAACCCCGCCAGTCGGGCACCCGCACTGCCGCGACACAGACTCCAGCCGGAAGGAACGGATCATGTTTGGGCGTATGGAGTAACAATTTATGCACCGCTTTCTTTCCCTCTTCACCAACCTTTATCCGGTCTGGCTGCTGAGCGCGGCGCTCGTCTCCCTTGTGCACCCGGCGACGTTCCAGTGGTTCACCGGTGCGTGGATCACCTGGGCCATTGGAATCATCATGCTTGGAATGGGATTTACGCTTACGGTTGAGGATTTCAAACGGCTCGCCCGGGCTCCCGGAGCGCTCGCGCTTGGCTTCGTCGCACACTACACGATCATGCCTCTCACGGGTTGGTTGCTTGGCCGCCTGCTGGGGCTTGAACCGGGAATGGCCGTGGGACTGATTCTCGTCGCAAGCTGCCCTTCAGGAACAGCGTCCAACGTGGTCTGCTTCCTCGCCAAGGCAGACGTCGCCCTTGCTGTTTCAGTCACCCTCACTTCCACACTTTTTGCCTTTGTCACGACACCTCTCTGGTGCCGTGTGCTCGCGGGCCACGTCGTACCGGTCGACGCGATGGGGCTCTGCTTGTCGACCCTCAAGGCCGTGGTTGCGCCCGTCCTCATCGGCGTTTTTTGCAATTGGAAGTTTCCGCGGTTTGTCACGAAAGCTGCGCGTTTCGGCCCCTTTATCTCCGTCGTCTCCATCGTTCTCATTACCGCGGGCATCGTCGCGCAGAACGCTGCCGCAGTCCTTTCCAATTTTGGCAAACTCGCTCTGGGCGCTTTTCTATTGCATGCCCTCGGTTTTATTTTGGGGTACGGGGTCGCACGTGTGTTGGGGTATCCGCCCCTGACGGCGCGCACTATTTCGATTGAAGTGGGCATGCAAAACGGAGGGATGGCCGCGATGCTTGCAAAAAAGAACTTCCCAACGGAACCTTTGGCAGCGGTTCCCGCTGTGTTTAGCGGCGTCATCCAAAACGTTCTGGGCAGCCTCATCGCGGCGTGGTGCAGGCGCAATCCGGTCTCACAAACGGCTTTCGCAGCCGCCCCTCTTCCGAAGCCATGAGCCGCAGCCAAGTGTACTACTGGAAATGTGACCGGCCGGCCGCCTTCCATGGCACGGCCCAGCGCGGCGCGGCGGACGAAGCCCTCGAGCAGCAGCTCCTCGGCGCCCTCGAGGGCTGTTTCAAAAGTTCCGTCATTTTAACTCCAGCCCACGGTCAGGGGAACCACCTTACATGGAGAGCCCAAACGGCTGGGCAAGAAATGTTCATCCGCGTCGAAAACGGCCCCGAACAAGACAACCACCTGCAGATGGAATCCACGGTGATGGAACTCACCAGACACGCAGGCGTCCAAGTGCCGAAGGTGTTTGCCACGGACGCAACGCGCCGCGACGTTCCTTTTGCATGGCAGGCGCTGGAATATCTTCCGTGGCCGGATCTCAATCATTTTCACAAGGGCGGAACGCTCCGTCTTCCGGAAATCGCGGAGGCAATCGGGAACTCCGTTGCGCGCTGGCAGGCCATTCAGCCCACCAACTTCGGCCCCTTTGACAGTCAAATGTGGGACGAAGAAAAACAACTGTGCGGCTTTCACTCGGGCTATGAAAACTACTTCCAGCTGCGCCTCAGTGAACACTTAGACTTTCTTGTGAAAAGCGGCTTCCTTCCTCTGAAACAAAGCGACCTGATCCATGCCGTCCTCCAAGAGCACCACTCGCTGCTCGCCCTCGAAAAAGGCTGTCTGGTTCACAAGGATCTCGCGCTTTGGAACGTTCTTGGAACCGAAGGCGAAGTGAAAGCGTTCATCGATTTTGACGACGCGATTTCCGGAGACCCGATGGACGACCTCTCGCTATTGGGTTGTTTTCACGACGGAATATTCCTCCAGAAAGCTTTTGAGGGTTACGAAAGTATCCGGCCTTTGCCCTCGGAATACCGGCGGCGATTTTGGATGCATCTCATTAGAAACATGCTTGTGAAGGCAGTCATTCGTGTGGGAGCCGGCTATTTCCAGAGGGACTCCGGCTTCTTTCTCATTGGCAGCAACGGAAGCGGCGCAGCTCTCGAACAATTTACGAAGGACCGTCTCCGACTCGCTCTCGACGGCCTCCAAACCAACGCGGAAATATCTCTTTTATGAACCTTGCGACACCACGCCTCGGCACCTGGCTCTCCAGCGGCTCTCCCGTCGTCACCGAACTTGCAGGACTTTGCGGTTTTGACTGGGTCCTCATTGACTTGGAGCACGGGAATGGAACCGAGGCGGACCTTCCCAACCAACTCCGCGCCCTGCGCGGGAGCCCGACCCGGGCCATCGTACGCGTGGCCGGCTCCCAACCCGAGCCCATTGCACGTTATCTCGACTGGGGGGCCCACGGAATCATGGTGCCCCATGTCCACTCGGCAGCGGAAGCCGAACAAATTGTGCGTGCAGCCCACTACCCTCCCCGTGGGAAGCGCGGGTTCTCCCGCTCCGTAAGAGCTTTCGAATACGGCTTGCAAACGCCCCCGGCGGGCGGAGTGCATCCGCTTCTCATCGCACAGATTGAGACGGGCGAAAGCGTCACAGCCTCCGCAGACATTGCAAAAGTGGATGGGATTGATGTCCTTTTTATCGGGCCTGCAGATTTGCAATTGGACCTGACCACACACCCGGAGACTGCCCCCGGGAGCTTTGAAGACTGCCTCCAGCAGGTCGCAAGCGCGGCACGACGCGAGGGCAAAGCGGCCGGAATTCTTCTGCGCGACCTCACACAGCTCCAACACCACATCACCCTTGGCTTTCATTGCATCGCCGTAGACTCGGATCTTGCGCTACTTCGCAAAGGTTTCCAGCAAATCAAAAAGTCTCTTCCTTCCATTGACCCATAAAAAATCCTCCGCCTTCGTTTCTTTTTTGACGACTCCTGCACGGGCACGGGACAAAGCCATACTCGACCTGTCACTCGAGCCTCCCATGGTAAACACCCATCCGAGACCCGAGTACGCCGAGCGAGTTCGGCGGGGACGGCCAGTAGCTGCACCGCACCTTTGATGACAACCGGCACCGAGCCGTGCACCACAGCGCCAAACCCCCGCCCGCCAAATCGCCCTGCGTTTAACCCGTGGTCCGTAGCCCGCTTGCGATCGCGTTGATGGATAGCAGCAGTTCGGGTAATAGCGCGTCCGCTCCTGCGCCATCGCCGCATTGCAAGCGGCCGCGCCACGAGCGCAGGAGCCCCACCTGTTGGTGATGCAGCACCCCGAGCGCCTGGCTTCGGAGCTCCAGCGTTTTCAACATCCGGGGACGACTCCGGCCCACGGCTTTCCCTCGCAAAAGCTCGAGCATCGTATGCGTCCGGTTCCACTCCGTGCGGATCTGCGACGAGAAGGTCGCGCGCAACGCGACGTCCTCAACCAGACCCTCGTACAAGGACATCAGTTCAACATCCGCGCTGGAGAGGGAGGATTCAACATTCGTGAAAACATAACTCCAGAAAGGCCACAGACGCAGATTTTTAGCCAGAAGGGCGCGCTCTTCCGCATCCAAGGATTCCAGCGCACTGCCCATTCCGTACCAACCAGGCACGTAGTAACGGGCTTGGCTCCAGGAAAACACCCAGGGAATCGCCCGCAAATCTGCCAAACTCGGTTTGCCGGTGCGCCGCGCCGGACGAGAGCCGATCCGGCTGTGCTCCAGGGCGTCAATCGGAGTGGCCTGCCGGTAGAAGGTGAGGAAGCCGTCCGCGTCCAGCAGATTGCGGTATGCCACTCGACTGGCCGAGGCGAGCTTTTGCATCAGTGGCGCAAACTCGGCATCTTGCTGCGAGGGGACGGCATGGCGGACGGTTGTGGCGGTAACCCCGGCAAGGAGCATCTCCAGGTTGTACGTGGCGGTGGCGGGGTTGGCGTACTTTTGGGCGATTGTTTCGCCCTGTTCGGTCAGGCGCAACTGGCCCGAGACCGAGCCGTGTGGGAGCGCCTCCAGAAACCGGTGCGTCGGCCCCGCTCCACGGCTGACAGTCCCGCCCCGTCCGTGGAAGAAGCGCAATGAAACGCCTTCGTCGTGCGCCACGCGTGCAAGCCTGTCCTGGGACTGCTGTAGCGCCCACTGACTCGCCATGATGCCGCCGTCCTTGTTGCTATCGCTGTAGCCCACCATGACTGGCTGGACCAACTCGCCGGGGCGCGCCGCCACTTTCGCGTGGTATTCAAGGCTAAGCCTTGTGACGGGTTGCTGAAGGAAAGCCTGGAGCATTTGCGGCGCCCCCTCCAAATCTTCGATGGTTTCAAAAAGCGGCACCACAGGCAGCAAACAGACGATGCCCTCCGGAAAGGCGCGCAGCAGCCCGGCTTCGCGTGCAAGAATGTAAACCACAAGCAGATCAGAAAGCCGACGCGTCATGCTCACAATCAGCGCACCCAACCCGCTTGTACCAAATTTACCGATGTAAACCGCCAGCACTCGGTAACAGCCCAAAACCGCGTCTGCCTCCGGCCCCGCCGAGGCGGACGGGTGCAAAAAGGGACGCGGTGAGCGAAGCTCTTTTTCTAGAAACCGAAGTCTCTCCCTCTCCGACCACTCTTCCCAATCATCGGCGGAAACACCCCCTGCTCCAAGGAGCTGGGAGAGGGCCTTGGCATGGAAAAGGGAATTCTGGCGGATGTCGAGTTTGGCCAGGTGAAAGCCGAAAACCTCGCCGGCACGCCGCACCGGCAGCACGTCGAATTCCGCAAGCCGCCGCGCTCCGATTTCTACCAGCGAACGGTAGAGGCGGTCTGTATCGGCGAGCAGTTCCTCCGCGTATCGGTAACAGCCTTCGGCCTCGCGCAGTTGCGCTAATTGGCCCGGCGTCTCTTCAATGGGCAACCGGGCCGCCATGAGTTCCACGTACCACCTCCAAGGCTCATCCCTGCGGGAGACCCCCGGCAAATGGCCTTGGAGCGCCGTTTCGTGGCGCTCGATGCCCTCCAGCAAAGCCGGAGGCGGCGCCTGCATCCAGGAGGAGAGAGAGAGTCTCTCGGCAAGTTCCGCCAACTGCTGCCGCAGCACAAGCAACGCATTCACCCGCAGGCGCTCCAGCGTTTCCTCCGTCACTTCCGCCGTAACTCCCGGATGCCCGTCACGATCCCCACCCACCCAAGTC
>CALQFT020000110.1 GCA_943329925.2 Opitutus sp. GAS368 | reverse complement strand
GTCCTGGGGGTGCGGCCTGTCCTGGGGGTGCTGCCTATCTTCTGCGTTATGGTTTTCTCCCTTCACGTCGAATTAAACACCGCGCAGCGCCAAAGGTTGCGCAGAATTCTTAGGCGGGCTTTGCATCCAAATCGGAAATTTCCGAGATTACATCTCAGAAGCGTCCAAGAAGCCTTCTAGTTGGCGAATACGCGTCGGGTGGCGCATCTTGCGAAGTGCTTTCGCCTCGATTTGCCGGATACGTTCGCGCGTCACGCGGAACTGGCGTCCCACTTCTTCCAAAGTGCGGCTGTAGCCGTCCACTAGGCCGAAGCGTTGCTCCAGCACCTGACGTTCTCTTTCGGTGAGGGATTCCAGCACGTCGCGGATTTTTTCCTTCAGCAAAGCGATGGCTGTGACATCGGAGGGATCTTCGGCGGTGGTATCTGGAATGAAGTCTCCGAAACTGGTGTCATCGCTCTCGCCCACAGGGGACTGCAAAGAGATGGGCTGTTGGGCCATTTTGAGCACGGCGCGCACGCGTTCGACAGGGAGATTGATTTCCTCGGCGACTTCTTCGGGCGTGGGTTCGCGGCCAAAATCTTGTACCAATTGCTTTTGCACCCGCATTAGCTTGTTGATCGTCTCGATCATGTGCACCGGGATGCGGATGGTGCGCGCTTGGTCAGCAATGGAGCGAGTGATGGCCTGACGGATCCACCAAGTGGCGTAAGTGGAGAACTTGTAGCCGCGGCGGTACTCGAACTTTTCCACGGCCTTCATGAGCCCCATGTTGCCTTCCTGAATGAGATCGAGGAAGGAGAGGCCGCGGTTGGTGTACTTTTTGGCGATGGAGATGACCAGACGCAGGTTGGCCTCGACCATCTCGGTTTTGGCGCGAAGCGCTTTGCGCATCCAGAGGCGCAGTTCCTGATAGTCGCCTAGGAACTCGTCGGTGCTCATCCAGCAGGCGACCTGCTGTTCGCGAAGGCGTTGGGTCGATTCCTTTTTTCCGCTGAGGGATTCGTCTCTCAAGCGGTTGACCAGCTTGGCTGCTTCTTCAGCCAGTTGGACAAATTCTTCGGTCACCTTCTGTTTGAAGAAAAACTTGGGGTACTGCTTCTGGATGGAGGCGTGGGATTTCTTGAAGTCTGGGTACACCTTCGAGGTGGCCTCGGAGTCGCCGGTTTTGAGAAAGCGCTGGTAGAGTTGGGTTGCTTCGTCTCCCGTCTCCGTCAGTGTGCTGATGAGCTTCGGAAGAAGCTTCATGTAGCTGTCGCGACTTTCGATTTTTTTGTCCTGAATCACGCGGTCAAAGCGTTCTTTACCCTCCAATAGCTTCGAGGCAAGGTCGGTGTACAGTTTTGCGACAAACCCGTACCGGTTGATGTGCTTGAGTACATTTAATTCAGCGTCTTCGATGCGCTTGGAAATTTCCACTTCCTGTTCACGGGTGAGCAAGGGGACTTGGCCCATTTGCTTCAGGTACATCCGCACTGGATCATCTAAAATGTCGGCCCGTTGGTCCGCTGTCTTATCCTCCTCGTCTTCCTCGGTGTCTTTTTTTCCGTCTTTAAAACGGTCGACATCTGAGGCTTCGATGACTTGGATTTCCATCCCGCTCAAACGCGTAATGATGACTTCCATCTCTTCCGGATCACTGACGGTATCCGGGATGGCTTCATTGAGATCGTCGAAGGTGAGGTAGCCCTGTTCTTTTGCTAAGCGAATGAGCTCCCGGAGCTTGTCCGCCATGTCGAACTCGGCCGCTAACGGGTTGGCGGTGGTTGCAGTGCCAGAAGAGGATGTGTTTTTTCCCTTTCCTGTTTTGGACTTAGTTCCGGTGGATTTAGCCTGTTTTTGAGTCGGTTTCGACTGCGGAATGACTGGGGCAGTGGGAATGCTTCCTACCACCTTGCTCGGCTTCACTGGTGCAGTCGCTTTGACTGGTACCGGAGCTTTTGCTGGTACCGGAGCTTTTGCTGGTACCGGAGCTTTTGCTGGAGCTTTGGGCACCGCCGCAGCGGGCGATTTAACTGGGGCAGTGGCCTTCGGGGTATGCTTGGGAGAGACCGGGGGTGTTGTCAGCTTCTTTGATACGGTCCCACTCTTTGGGGCGGTCGTTGCGGACTTGGGGGAGATCGCAGGGGGCTTGGTTTGCGGCGCGATGCGACCTTTTTGGGTTGCTGTTTTTGCACCCTTGAGAGGAGATTTTGAAGTGGAAGCCCGCTTTGGTGCCACTGGGGTGGTTGCCCTAGTGGGAGGCTTGGCCTTTTTGGAAGAGGCGGAAGCCGTTTTGAGAGCCTTTGTGGGCGGTGTTTTGTGGGCGGCTTTGGCCGTTGAGTGAGCTGGAATTTTGGCCGCGATTTTGCCTTCGGCTTTTAGCTGGGGTTTGCCCTTTGCTTTGGGAGCAACCTTCGCGCTTTTTGCCGGAGAAGGCTTAGGTGCCGTTTTGGGTGCCGTTTTGGGTGCTGGTTTGGGCGCTGCCTTTGCCACTGGTTTCGAATGTGGCTTCGATGTTTTCGAAGTCGCACCCTTGCTCAGTTTTGGAGGCGCTGCCTTCATTGGAGGCGCTGCCTTCACTGCCGGCTTGACGCGGGCGGCTACGGTGGAGGCCGGCTTGGGCGCTTTTGAGATCACCTTTGAGATCACCTTTGCGGACGTCTTTCCCTTCACTTTCGCTGGGGATTTTGCGGTGGGTTTCGCTTTCGCTTTTAGTTTGCCAGAAGACATTGGGTGGTAACCCTCAGATGGGGGTTTGGGAGCGGCTCCTTCTAAAGAAGAAGCCTATTGCGAGGGAGTCGGAGTGAATTGGGTTCGGAAGAAAGACTCGATTTTGAAAAAGATCCCGTTCAAGGGCTAGGGTATTCCCCTAATCTAAGGTCAGGGAATCATCTAGCGCAAAGGGGAAAAAGGCCGAGTAATATCCATGAGCCGTCGCTGGAGGTCAAGGATTTGTTGATGCAGTCCCGTTGTCTCCTCTAAGGAAAGCGCCGGATTGCGTTGCTGTGCCTTGGCTGATTCCATCTGGCGACGGATTTGTCTGCGCTCCAGTTCGCTCCAGCAGTCCTGGGCAACGGCGAGGGGATGTTGTGGTGGCATTTTGTCTAAAATAGACGTCGCAAAGGATTCCATTGCAGGGGACAGGCTTGAAAGAAAGCGGTGCAGCGTTTCAGGTGCCTCCAGATGTTCTGCGCGCTCCAGAATCTGTTCGATAATTTCCCCTTGTGGTTCAGCTTGTAACTGCGCCCGCCAGTCCTCTTCCAACAACCACAAGCGTGCCTCCCGAGAGTGCATTAACACCAAGGCTAGCAGTTCAATGGTCGGCTCTGCTTTCACTGGAGCCTCCGCTGGGGTGTCTTGCATGGATTCCGAAAGTGAATGGCTATCGCGGTCCTTTTCATTTTGGCGCGACTGCATCGTTTGATTGCGTTGTGCCGCAGCCGTTGCCAGCTTGTCCAAATCCAGCGCTGCGAGTCCCAGTCGGGTGGCGACTCGTTGCACGTGCATCTCCCGAAGCACGCGGTCCTCAATCCACCCCAGGGAGTCGGCGAGTTTGTGTGCGGCGGCGTTGCGCCCCCGAGCGGAGTCAAAATTCGGTTGGGTGGCGAGTCTATCGACTTGGAAATCAAAAAACTCGCGGGCGGCGTCCATTTTGGCGCTAAACACGGCGGCGCCCTGGGAACGGATCAGTGAGTCGGGGTCTTCTCCCTTTGGAAGGCTGGCGACACGCACCGCGATGCCTTCTTTAAGCAAGGAGGGAAGGGAGCGTTCGGCGGCCTTTTCGCCTGCTGCGTCGGAGTCAAAGCAGAGGATGACCTCCTCCACATAACGCTTTAGAATACGCGCTTGTTTGGGTGTAAACGCCGTTCCTTGGGGCGCGATGACGTTTTGGACCCCCGCTTCGAAGGCCGTAATTAGGTCTAACTGCCCCTCGCACACAATCGCCTTGCGCTTATCGATAAGCGCCCGTTTAGAGCGGTGCAGCCCGAAAAGGACGGCCCCCTTGGTGAAAAGGATGGTCTCCGGGGAGTTGACGTATTTGGCGGCCTTGGCGTCTGCTTCTAAAATTCGTCCTGAAAAGGCAATAACCTCTCCGTTGTCATTGCAAATGGGGAACATCACCCGGGCACGAAACCGATCATAGCAATCACTGCCGGGGTTTTCGTGATCCCGCAGGGAAACCAAGCCGCTTGCGACTAGGTCTTCGTTGGAATAGCTCTTGGAACGGGCCCAGCGTGCGCAGTGATCCCAGCCTTCCGGCGCGTAGCCGAGGGTCCAGGCTTTGGCGGT
The DNA here is from genome assembly GCA_943329925.2 of Opitutus sp. GAS368. Classification (GTDB taxonomy): domain Bacteria; phylum Verrucomicrobiota; class Verrucomicrobiia; order Chthoniobacterales; family Chthoniobacteraceae; genus Chth-196. The sequence continues at coordinate 7,257 of CALQFT020000110.1, read as the reverse complement.
TGCGGAATTGATGCCGCGTCCTTTGAGATATTCGCGTGCGACATGGGCGTCTGGGCTTTTAAGGAGGTGTTGGTGGAAGAACATCGCAGCATCTGCGTGCAGGGCTAGCAAACGCCTGCGCTGGTCCAGGCGGCGGCGGTCGTCAGCAGTCAGTTCTTGTGTCTCGATGCGTATCCCCACTTTTTCAGCCAGCTTTCGAACTGCGGCTGCAAAATCGAGGTGCTCGTAATCCATCACGAACCTGAACACGGAACCGCCCGCACCGCAGCCGAAACATTTAAAAATTTGGCGGGCCGGATTCACGTTGAACGAGGGGGAGCGTTCCTGGTGAAACGGGCAAAGCGCTTTGAAGGTTGGGCCGGAACGTTTGAGCGGAAAATAGCCGCCGATGACTTCCACGATGTCGTTGGCTGCGGCAACTTGCTGGATGATTTCCTCGGGGATGCGCGACATGGGTGGTTCGTTATTCATAACACACGTGGAGCTGAAATCCTAGCACCCCAAATTTCTGGCAGCGCCGAGCTTCAAATTGGGCTGGTCTTGGGGAGACCAAGCAGACGGGGCAGGATTCCCAAGGGTACAGAGGAAAAGGAATATTGCTGGGAGCCAGCTTTGCTCTTTTTTCGGGCACCTGTTGTTTTTCTTCCAAAGAAAAGGCCTCTATGCGCTTATGTTAGTACCCCTGATGAAATATCCACTGCTCAAGATTGCGGCTTTGAGTGCCTTGAGCCTTTCGTCATTGGCGGCTTCGGACAATGCGGGCGTTGATTTTTTCGAGCGCAAAGTAAGGCCGCTGCTGGTGGAACGCTGTTTTGAATGTCACAGCACCGAAAAGAAAATCAAAGGCGGCCTCAGCCTCGACTCCCAAGAAGGGTGGCACAAGGGGGGCGACACGGGGCCGGCATTGGTTCCCAATGAGGTGGATAAAAGCCTCATGATCGAGGCGGTCCGATACAAAAACCGCGACTTGCAAATGCCGCCCAAACAGAAGCTCTCTGCCGAGGAGGTGCGTATTCTTGAGGATTGGGTCAAAAGTGGTGCACCCGACCCGCGCGTGGCGGTGAAGGCTGCCAAAAAGCAGCAGGGACTCAGTGTGGCGGCGGGGCGGAAGTTTTGGTGCTACGCGCCGGTAAAAGAGGAGGCGGCTCCCGTTGTAAAAAACACCAGTTGGCCGCGTTCTGCGATAGACGGTTTCCTACTGGCTAAAATGGAGGCGGTAAATCGCTCCCCCGCTCCCGATGCAACGCCCGAGGTTCTGGCGCGGCGGCTCTATTTCACGCTCTCCGGACTGCCTCCCACACCGGAGGAATTGCAGGCCTTCTTACTTCGATTCAAACAGGATCGCCTCACTGCCACCTCGGAGCTGGTGGACACATTACTTGCCAGTCCGCGTTTTGGAGAGACATGGGGCAGGCACTGGTTGGATGTCGCCCGGTTTGCAGAGTCCAGCGGCGGTGGTCGCACCCTTCTTTTCAAAGACGCCTGGCGCTTCCGCGACTACGTGGTCTCAGCCTTCAACGCTGATCTGCCTTTTGATCAGTTCATCCGGGAGCAACTTGCCGGAGACCTTCTCCCAAGCGAGAACGCCTCGGAGCGCCGCCGTAAGCTTACTGCCACCGCCTTTTTAGCCCTCGGTCCCACCAACTATGAAGAACAGGACAAGCAGCTCCTGCGCTTCGACGTCATCGACGAACAACTCGAAACCGTCGGGCGCGCTTTCCTCGGACAAACCATCGGGTGCGCCCGCTGCCACGACCACAAGTTCGATCCCATCCCCCAAAAGGACTACTACGCCTTGGCGGGAATTTTCGCCTCCACGAGGACCTTGTTCAATTACACGGACAACGTCGCGCGCTGGATTTCGACCCCGCTCCCAGCAGAGGCCGCGCAGCAAGAGGAGGCCGTCAAACTGGATGAAGAGCGCCTCGCCGCCCTACGGAAAGAACTCGAAACTGCTCAAGCTGAACTGCGCGTCGCCTCCGCTTCTCTGACTGCAGCGGGCACTAGCGCGGTGGCCGGGACAGCCATCCCCGTTGCCCAGTTATCGGGGATAGTCTTGGACGACAGTGATGCCAAGATCGTCGGTGAATGGAAGCATTCCACCAGTGTGCGCTCCTTCATTGGCAAGGGCTACTTGAGCGACAACAACACTGGCAAAGGTGAAAAAACCGTGACTTTTTCCCCGCTCATTCCGAAAACCGCGCGCTACGAAGTGCGGCTTGCTTACACCCATGCGCCGGGGCGTGCAAAAAATGTTCGCGTCAACATCCTCCACGCTGATGGCGAGGATACCGTCTTCGTTGACCAAACCGAGGTGCCCCCCATTGATGGGCGCTTTGTGTCGCTTGGAAAGTACCGGTTTGAGAGCGAGGGCGCGGGGTATGTGATGGTCAGCAACGAGGGCACCGCGAATTTCGTCACCGTCGACGCGCTACAGCTTTTGGAGGAAGGCGCCCCGGCACTTAAGGGAGAGGATTTTGCGGACAACAAAGCGGCCGCTGATTCCAAAAAACGGGTACGCGAGCTGGATGCCGCCATCAAAAAGGCGATCAAGGAAGGCGCCCGTCGGGAGACTGCGATGGCCGTGGAGGACGACCTTCATGCGGCAGACACGCAAATCCGTATTCGCGGAGTGGAGCGTCAACGGGGAGAAACGATTCCGCGCGGTTTTCTGCAAGTTGCACTTCAGGGGGAAGCTCCGCCCATCTCCGGATCGGCGAGCGGCAGGCTCCAGCTTGCCGAGTGGATTGCCAGTGCGCAAAATCCGCTCACCGCGCGGGTGCAGGTCAATCGGATCTGGAACTGGCTTTTTGGCGCGGGGATCGTGCGCAGCGTGGACAACTTTGGGACCACCGGCGATGCGCCATCCCACCCGGAACTGCTGGACTATCTCGCCAGGCGATTTGTGCAAGAGGGCTGGAGCGTGAAAAAACTCATTCGGGAAATCGTCCTGTCCCGCGCATGGCAGCAGGCCGTCACTCCGGGGGATGCGAGCGATCCGGAGAATGCGCTTTTTGCTCATGCAAACCGGCGCCGGCTTAGCGCGGAACAGTTGCGCGACGCTTTGCTGTGGATCGGCGGGAACTTGGACACGAGCCTCGGGGGGCCCAACATCAAAGGTGCCGGAGACGTCGACGCGAACAACGGATCAGCGCAAAACATCGAGTACGCCTACGTTTTTGAGGACAATCGGCGAGGGGTTTACACGCCGGCCTTTCGCAACAAACGACTGGAGCTTTTCGAGGTGTTTGATTTCGGCAACATCAACCAGCCCATGGGGCAGCGAAACACCAGCACCGTCGCCCCGCAGTCGCTGTATTTGCTCAATCACCCGTTTGTCGCTGAACAGGCGCGTCTGACCGCTGCCCGGACCTTCGCCCAAAACGATAACAACGACGCCCGGTTGACGCGCGCCTTCACCCAAATTCTTGGCCGTCCTCCTCGGCCTGCGGAGCGGCTTTCCTGCCAACGCTTTTTAGCAAGTGCCACCTCTCCACCCGAAGAATCCTGGCAGCAGTTGCACCAGATGCTGTTCTGTTCCATTGATTTTCGCTACATTGAGTAATCCCCCCATCCCCGATGAACACTTCGCTTTTTACCCGCCGCAGTGCGCTCCAGACTCTCGGTTGCGGCTTCGGTCAACTGGCCCTCGCTGGAATTGCCGCCGAGCAACTGGCGCGTGCTGAGGTGGGGCCGGTTTCCGCAAAGGAGCCACACCACCAACCTCGGGCGAAGCGCATTATTTTTCTCTTCATGCAGGGAGGTGTCAGCCATGTGGACTCCTTCGATCACAAGCCGCTGCTTGAGCGCGAGGACGGCCGGATGCTGGACTTTGCCGATTTGCGCAGCCTTGCCAAGACTGGGAAAAGTCCCCAGCAGCGGGTCATGAAGCCGCTTTGGGACTTTGCTCAACACGGCCAAAGTGGACTATGGGCGTCGAACCTTTTTCCCGAAATGGCGCAGCACATGGACGATCTGTGCGTGATCCGGTCCATGCACACCGAGGGTATCGCCCATGGCCCTGCCACATTGTTTTTGCATACGGGCAGCACCAATTTTGTGAGGCCCTCCATGGGAGCTTGGATCTCGTATGGGTTGGGGGCGGAAAACGAGAGTTTGCCGTCCTTCGTAACCATTAGCCCTAGTCTGGGCAACGGCGGGCCCCGCAACTATGGGAACGCATTTTTGCCGGCGGTGTATCAGGGAACGAGCATCGGCCGCGCCGGCGTTCCGGCCAAGGACGCCACCATTGGTAATCTGCGTTCTCCGAGGAGTCCTGAGGAAGCACGGCGGCAATTTGATCTGCTAAAGGAGCTCAATGCTGATCAGTTGCGTCAGAAGCCGGGCGAGACCGAGCTGGAGGCCGTTCTCAGTAGTTACGAATTGGCGTGGAAGATGCAGGACTCCGCCCCGGCTGTTTTGGGAATGGATGGCGAATCGCCCGAAACCCTTGCGCTTTACGGCATCGGTGAGAAGGCCACGGACAATTTCGGGCGCCAGTGTCTTCTCGCCCGGCGTCTTTGCGAAAGCGGGGTGCGTTTTATTCAGGTCAATTACGGGGACAACACGAACAACCCGGCATGGGATCAGCACTCCAATTTGAAGAAACACGGGGAACACGCCAAGGCGGTGGATCGCCCCGTGGCCGGTCTACTGGCGGATCTCAAGCAGAGGGGACTGTTGGAGGACACCATCGTGTGGTGGGGTGGCGAATTTGGCAGAACGCCCTACGCGGAGAAAAACGGGACAGGACGGGACCACAATCCGGCGGGTTTTTCCATATGGCTTGCCGGGGGCGGTTTCAAAAAGGGAATTGCCTACGGTGAGACGGACGAATACGGCCATCACGCCGTCGTCGATAAGGTGCATATGCACGACCTCCACGCCACGCTTTTGCACGCCCTCGGCCTTAACCACGAGGCGCTCACCTACCGCTATGCGGGCCGCAATTTCCGCCTCACCGACGTCCACGGACGCGTTGTGGACGACCTCTTCGCATGAAAATAAAACCACCCGCCCTGTTCTTCATTCTTCTGACTGCCGCGTTCGCTGCTGCGGCTCCAGCCCGCGCCGAACTCACCGACGAACAACGTAAACTCCCGCTGGAAGCTGATTCTCCGGACCCGAAGTTGGCAAAAATCGTCCTTCTTGCGGGCAGCACCAGTAACAAGCCCGGTCAGCACGAATACTTCGCCGGATGCGCTTTATTGGTCCAATGGCTGCGTAACACTCCGGGCGTCTGGCCTGTGTTGGTCGCCGAGGGTTGGCCCAAAAACGAAGCCATCCTCGATGGTGCTAAGGCTGTTGTTGTCTTCGCCGACGGGGGAGCGAAACTTCCTTTCCTTGAGCAGGGGCGCTGGGACCGCATGAAGAAGCTCGTGGAAAAAGGCGCTGGTCTGGTGCTGTTGCATCAGGCTGTAGATATTCCCGAAGATCGCGCGCAGGAATTGCAGCAGTGGATCGGAGGCGCCTGGCAAAAGGACATCGGCTGCCGTGGACACTGGGACATGGAGTTCGCTGAATTTGCCAAGCATCCTTCGCTTAACGGCGTGAGCGCTTTTTCCGCACCCTTGGACGGCTGGCTTTACAACCTGCACTTCGTCAGCGGGGTTAAGCCTTTGTTGGCAGGCGTCGTTCCGGAAAAATCGCGCACCACTGCTGACGCCCGCTCGCATGAAGGCCGTCCGGAGGTTGTTGCGTGGGCTTATGAGCGTCCTTCGGGCGGCAGGAGCTTCGCCTTCACCGGGTGTGATTTGCACCGTAACTGGAGCGTGGAAAGCCAGCGGCGCTTCGTGACAAACGGGATTCTTTGGAGTGCCAGCATTGACGTGCCCAAAGACGGCGCGAATGTCGCCATGCTTCCCACCGCGATTTCCTCCAATCTCGATGCGAAGCCAGCGTCCCCCGCAACCTCTATTCCGCTCAAGTAAAGGCGAGCTGAATTCCTTCTGCCCCACCTCGCGCAGCCTCCTGTGTAGGGTGGGGGATTTTGGTTAGGTGTTCGCTGTTTTTGCCTCCAAGTGTCTTTCCTTAAGCTTTTGCATTTCCAGTGAGCCCACATGAAAAACTGCTTCACAAATTTACTCTTTGCCACGTGGTTGCTCGCTTTCCCGAGCCACGCTGCCGCCGCTGATCCGGCCGTTTTGCGAGCGGAGTTCATCTTTGAGAAAAATCCCGTCCTGAGTTGTCACGCCAGTACGCTGGTGGAAGCAAGCGATGGCACCCTTGTGGCAGCTTGGTTCGCCGGCACCCGCGAAGGGAGCTCCGACGTCGGTATCTGGATGGCCAGATACGTGGGCGGTCAATGGGGCGCCCCGCTGGAAGTTGCCAATGGAGTGCAGTCTGATGGACGACAATTTCCTTGCTGGAATCCCGTCTTGTTTCAGCCCAAGGACGGGCCGCTTTTACTGTTCTACAAAGTCGGCCCCAATTGCACCGACTGGTGGGGCATGCGACGTAGCAGCACCGACAAAGGAAAGAGTTGGAGCGAGCCAATTCGCCTACAGGGAACCATTCTGGGGCCGGTTAAAAACAAACCCGTGCAACTCCCCGATGGCACGTTGCTCAGCGGCAGCAGTTGGGAGGGATTGAAACCCGGACCCGACTGGCAGATTCATTTTGAGCGCAGCACTGACAACGGCAAAACGTGGCAGTTCATCCCAGTGCCGCAGGACAAGGACAGTCCACCGGCCATCCAGCCCAGTATTCTGGTCTTTCCTGATGGTCGGTTGCAGGCAATAGGGCGAACGAAGGCCGCGCATCTTTTCTCCACGAATTCGTCTGACAACGGATTGAGTTGGTCTCCGCTTACGTTGCTTCAGTTGCCCAACCCCAATGCCGGCACCGACGCGGTCACGCTCAAAGACGGCCGCCACGTGTTAGTCTACAACCACACGCCCAAGGGACGTTCGCCCTTGAATGTTGCCGTTTCCACGGATGGCGTTCAATGGCAGGCCGCTTTGGTGCTCGAAAACACTCCCGGCGAATTCAGTTATCCCGCCGTGATTCAAACCCGCGACGGCCTGTTGCATTTCACCTACACTTGGAAACGGCAGTTGGCCAAACACGTGGTGATAGACCCCTCAAAATGGACGCTTAGTCCCATCGTAAACGGCGAATGGCCCGCGCCAAAATAGGCCTTCTTCTTTGTAATTTATCGGAGAGCTTCAACGGCGACTCTCGAAAGCCGCGTTGAGAAAGGCCAGGTTTCGGGGGGGAGGCTTTTTTGCCCTTTAACGGCCTTTTGTAGGGGGTGCT
>CALQFT020000109.1 GCA_943329925.2 Opitutus sp. GAS368 | reverse complement strand
GGCAGCGGTTCGTTGACGCTCCAATGGTACAAAGACGGGCTGCCCCTGCCGAACGCGACCAGTGGCACGCTTTCGCTTGGCGCGATGAAGCCGACGCTCATAGGGGATTACACGTTGAAGGCGACCAACGAGTCGGGGAGCGTGACAAGTAGCGCTGCCACCTTGGCGATGGCGGGGGTGAATTCTGCGCTGTGGAAGGGGTTGCAGGCGTATTACCCGCTGGATGGCGATGCCAAGGACGCGACGCCGTTTTTGATTAACGGTACGGTAAAGAGCGGCGCGGCGTTTGGGGCAGATCGGTGGGGTCGCGCCAGCGGGGTCAATGGAAAAGTCATCACCAACGGACACGAAATTATATCTGTGGCTGGGACGTCTGTAGGGCTCTCAAAATTCGAGACAACTTTGGGCCAGTGGAAGGCGTTTGTTGCTGCGACAGGCTGGAACAAGAGTGATTCATGGAAAAATGCTGGGTTCCCTCAATCGGATGCTCATCCCGTCGTTAATATTAGTTGGCTGGATGCGCAGGACTATCTGGCTTGGTTATCGACAACTTCGGGTGCGAAATACCGCTTGCCTTCGAGCGCGGAGTGGACGGCAGCGGTTGGGGCCACCCTTTATCCTTGGGGTGACTATTACCCTCCTAATCAGCGTGATGGAAACTATGGTGTTGTAAACGATGGGTTTGCTTATACCTCGCCCATTGGCTCATTCGCGGCAAACAGACTTGGGTTCTACGATCTCGGTGGCAATGTTTGGGAGTGGGTTCTCGATCGGGGCTACCCCTACGATTCATCGGGGCCTTTGACACTCCGCGGAGCTGGATGGAACGAAGTTTTGAATGCCCCTACCGAAACTTTGAAGTCTTCTCGACAGGGCGGCCAGAATGCGAATTTTAATGCAAATTGGCTCGGATTCAGGGTTGCTTTAGAAGATCCGGCTAACGGACATGAGATGATAGCTGTTCCTGGCTATTCGATTGCCTTTTCAAAGTTCGAAACAACTGTCGGGCAGTGGAAATTGTTCGTTGCTGCGACAGGTTGGAACAAAAGGGACGCTTGGAAAAATCCCGGTTTTTTACAGACGGACGACCACCCAGTTGTGAATGTAAGTCTTGAAGATGCGCGTGAGTACTGTGACTGGCTTAGCAACAAAACCGGAAAAAAATTCCGGCTGCCGGAGGGATTTCGGGGATATTCTGAATATCCAACGATTCCGACGAAGGCAGCTGATGGAAATCTAGGCTTCGTAGACGACGGTTTCCAGTACACCGCCCCGGTTGGATCTTTCGCCGCCAATCAGCTCGGCCTATTTGATATGATCGGGAATGTCATGGAGTGGAATCTTGAGCCGTATTACGCAGGCCCTGACGCGCCATTCATTACCGTTGGTGGGGCGTGGTCCGCGTCAACATCGGATTACCTTACGTATGGCAACAAGTGGAGTAAAAATACTCGTCAGAACGACATTGGATTCAGAGTGGTACAAGACATCTCATCGGGCGAGGCGACCGTCTCTCCCAACCGTTACGCCATAATCCCCGGTACTTTCGGCTCCTTCGCGGCGGCGAAGGCGGATGCGGAGGCGCGAGGCGGGCATTTGGCGACGATCACGAGCGCGGCGGAGTTTGCTGAGGTGAAGCGGCAGGTGGGGGCGACGTTGTCCTCGGGGGTGTTTCTCGGGGCTTATAAAGATGTCGCTTCGGGCTCGGCCAGTGCTGACTGGAAATGGGTGACTGGCGAGCCGTTTGATTACGCCAATTGGCGTGGGGGTGAGCCGAACAATTACGACGGGAGCGAGCGGTTTGTCGAGGCGTACACCGACTGGACTTGGAACGATCTGGGCGAAAAATGGTTCAAGGGGAATGGACCGTCGGGGTATCTGATCGAGTATGATGGTGCTAAGTCGGCGCCGGACTCCACTTCCGCCCTCGTCACTGCCAATGGCGCGGTGGTGCTGTCGGATTCACCGCTTCTGTATAAGGCGCGCACCTTCTCGCTCTGGGCGAAGATGGAATCTCTGGGGGAAGGTCATCTTTTGTTCCACGGGGATCAACAGCCAGAGAAGGATCCGATCCACATCTATCTCGATGCTTCAGGGCGGCTGAATTTCTCATCGGCTTTGCCCGCGGGTACAACAACCGTCACATCCAGTTCGCTGAACCCGCAAATTTGGTACCATTTTGCTGGGACGGTCAATGATCAGGGGGGCGTTTTGTCACTCTACATCAATGGAGTGAAGGTCGGGGAAAAGGGCGGCAGCTCCTCAATTGAGTTCGCCTTGGATCCAAATTCCGACTCGGGTTGGGGCATTGGAAATGGCTCTGGTGTTTCTCCATCATCACTGCAATTCCCTTACTTTAACGGCTCCATCGACGATGTGCGCTTCTATAACCGTCCGCTTTCGGCGACCGAAATCGCGCAGCTCTACCAGTACGAATCAGGCTCAATCCTGCCGATCATCACCGCCCAACCCGTGGCAACGAGCGTCGCGTTGAACGGGCGCGCCACCTTGAGCGTCACCGCTGCTGGCGACAACCTCGCCTACCAGTGGCGGCGCAACGGCATCGCCATCGCGGGCGGCACCCAGGCGACTTACATCGTTTCCTCGGCGCAGGCGGGGGATGGCGGCAGTTATGACGTTGTGGTGACTTCCGGCGTCGCCTCGGTGACTAGCGCCCCGGTAGTATTATCCGTCTCAGGCGTACTTGCTCTAGTGACTCATAATTTGGGCGATTCGCCCTATGATTCCGCAGTCTACGTCTCCAAGACGGGCAACGACACGACAGGGACAGGCACTTGGGCCAACCCGTTTTTAACCATTGGCAAGGCGGTCGCAGTGGCGCCGAGCGAATCGCGGATTCTCGTGGGCGCGGGCACCTACGCTGAACGCGTCGAGTACGGCGGCAAAACGCTGCGCATTCATTCCTTGGCCGGACCGGGCAAAACGACGTTGCAAGGAACGGCGGGTAACACCGTGGTGTTTATCGATCAGGCGGCGGTGAACTCGGAGTTGCGCGGGTTCCGGATCACGGGTGGGCAGGGGCGGCCGAGCGACGGCTCGTTGACCGCTTACTGCGGTGGCGGGGTGTATTGTGCGACGAATGCGATGGTGTGGGATTGCGTGCTCGACACCAATGGCAAGGGGACGACCGCCGCGAAGTCCTGCACGTTTGGGGGCGCGATTTATTCGACGGGAGGGCGTCTGAGTGTGGTGAATTGTTTAATTTACGGTAATTACGCGTTAAAGAGCGGCGGGGCGACGTTCACGGAAGCCGGGAGTATCGAGCTGGATCGGTGTACTGTGTATAACAACGACGCAGTGCAGGTGTTGGGCAGACAGGGCGGCGTGGCCGTGGGCCGGGACGGGCGTATGTCCGTGAAAAACTCGATTGTGTATAACAACAGCGGTTCACAACTCGGCGCCTACGGTGCGCCCAATAATGTGAACACGGCTATCAACGTCGAATACTCGGATGTGCAGGGGACCCTCGACGGCGGCGGCGCGCTGACTTTAACCAAAGGCGCCTCTCTTCTAGGAGCCGACCCGATGTTTGTGGCGGCGGGTTCGTTCAACTTCACGCTCAAACCCGGTTCGCCGGCCATCGATGCAGGCAATCCGTCCACGACCAAAGATCCGGACGGCTCAACTGCAGATTTAGGCTTCCGCGCGGACCGCTTCCAGTTGGAGGCGCTCCTTTATGTGGCGCAAACCGGCGACGACGTGAGCGGCAACGGTTCGTTCGGTAAGCCGTACGCGAGCATCAGTAAAGCGGTGGCAGCGGCACCGGTTTCGGCGCGGATCTTGGTGGGGCCGGGTAATTACGCGGGCCGGGTTGAATTTGGCGGGAAAACGTTGCGGCTGCATTCGCAAGCGGGGCCGGAGGTAACGACGATACAAGGCGATGCGAGCGGTCCGGTGGTGACGATCGAGAGCGCGGCTGTGAATTCGGAGCTGCGCGGCTTCCGGCTAACGGGCGGCGTGGGGCGGTTGGCAGGCGGGACGTTGCAGGGCGGTGGACTGTACTGTGCCACAACGGCGTATGTGTCGGATTGTAATATCAGCGACAACGGCTGGGCACTGGATTCGGCCTGCGATTTCGGGGGCGGCGTGTATTCGACGGGTGGGGAGTTGACGCTGTTGAACTGCCTGGTGTCGGGAAATTTTGCCGAGTCGCGTGGAGGCGCCATTTACACGACGGACGGCAGCATCGAGTTGGATCGTTGCACCGTTTACGGAAACATGACGGCAAGTGCGGGGAGCCTTCAGTTGGGTGGAGTTGTGATGGGGGCGCGAGGTAAGTTGGCCGTGCGCAACAGCATTGTATGGGGCAATAGCGGCACACAGTTGGGGGCGGCTCCGGCGCCTGACAACGTGGATACGCAGATGTTCGTGGAGTATTCCGATGTGCAAGGGACGCTGGAGATCGGTGGCATGACGATGTTCAAGGCCGGCTTCGGCAATGTGGCGGGCGATCCGCTCTTTGTGAATGCGGCGCAGGGGAGCTTTGCGTTGAGCGCGGGTTCGCCTGCGATAGACAGCGCTGCACCGGGCTTGCCGTACGACGAGGACGGCACCTCAGCGGACATGGGTTGGCGCGCGGGCCGTTATGCCAACGGAGTGGAATTTTACGTCTCCAAAGACGGCAATGACACGACGGGCACCGGCAGTCTTGCCACGCCGTTTCTGACTATCAACAAGGCGGTCAGTGTGGCTGGAAACGGCTCATGGATTCTGGTCGGACCTGGGACATACGCAGAATCGGTGCTTTATTCTGGAAAAACTTTGGGGATCAAAGCGTTGGGCGGCCCCTTGGCGACGACGATTCAAGGCGGTTCAAGCAACGCGGTTGTGACCATCGACGCCGCTGCGGTGAACGCGCGTCTGCAAGGCTTCCGCATCACTGGAGGTATTGGACGTCCGGTGGCATCCAGTTATGGTTTCGACTACTACGGCGGCGGTCTGCATTGCACGACGGCGGTGGCGTTCGTCTCCGACTGTGTGTTTGAGGGCAACGGCAAGGGGACGCCCAGAGTGAACTCGGCGACCTTCGGCGGGGCGATTTATTCAGCGGGCGGCAAGCTGACGGTTACAAACTGTCTGCTTAACGGGAATTACGCGTGGGCATCGGGCGGCGCGACGTTGACGGAAGGTGGCACCATCGAATTCGACCGATGCACCGTTTACGGCAACGATGCGACCGTGTTTTTTGGGCAGCAGGGCGGCCTTTCGGTCGCGAACAACGGCAAAATGGTGCTCAAAAACTCGATTGTTTACGGTAATACCGGCACGCAGATAGGCGCATTTGGAGCACCGTACAATGCGGGGACATCCATCACCGTCGAATACTCCGACGTGCAGGGAACGCTGAGCGGCGGCGGCGCGGCGACCTTTGCCGGAGGGACAGGCAATTTGAGCGCGGATCCCTTGTTCACGAATGCCACCACAAAGGATTTCTCGCTCAAGACTGGATCACCCGCCATGGACAAGGGTAATCCGGCGGCGACCAAGGACGTGGACGGCACGCGGGCCGACATGGGCTGGCGGGCGGATCGTTATGTGTTGAGCAGCGCAGTGGGCCGACCGGCTGTCATCGCGACGACGCAGACGCCGCTAAACGGGTCGAAGGTGTTGCTGCCTGTGGATGACAACGTCGTGGTCATCACTGGGACGGTCACTCATGAGCGCGGGGTGGCGGCGTTGGTGTTTGAACGGACGCTGGCTGGGGTGAAGGCGGTGATTGATGCGGACGTGTTTGAGGACGCGCCGGTGTTGGTCAACGGCCGGATGATGCGCCATTGGACTTGGACGGTGGAATTGCCCTTCGAGATCTTCGGTAAGTGTGATTATTCCGTCTTCGCCATGGACGAGAACAACGTGAGGAGCACCACGCTGCTGGGGAGCTTCACGGCCGCCGCCGCCGCCCATGTTGAGGTAATTAACGGAATCACAGACGGGGGAAGCGTCACGGTGACACCCGCGCTTCCAGCGAACGGGTTGGTGGAGGTGGGGACGGTGTTGCAGATTACCGCGAGCGCAAAAACGGGCTACCTCTTCAGGTTATTGGAGGTGGATGTCCAAGGCTTGCCGGAAAGCGATATCTCCCGCAATACGTTGTCACTGAGCGTCACGGCGGACACGGTGATTACCCCGCAGTTCATCGTGAACCCGTTTCCGGCGCTCGCCGGACAGTGGACTGGCAATTGTTCGACGAATAACAACGGGGGCGATGCCTACGTTAGTTTGACTATCAACAAGACGGGAGCCTTTTCAATTCGTGTCACGCAGGGCCGCAACGCGTTCGGGTATAATGGATTTATGGATGCTTCCGGCATTGCGAGAATCTCGATCCCCGGCAATTTTTATCCGTACGCCTCGGGTTCAAAATCGAACAACAATTATTTGTACGGATCCTCGACGTACCCCGCGTACTGCACGTTGAGTCTGGTCAACGGCATAAACTTTAACTTTGGAGACCAAGCCGGCAGCGGCCTGTACGGGACTTCTCCGCTCTCCAAGGCAGCCAGCCCAACGGTCGTTGCAACACTGGCTTCCAAACGGTTCAATGCCAGTCTCGCTTCCGGCGACTACTATTACAATGCTGTAGCCGCGCCGGGTTTTGCGAGTTACGACATTGGCAGCTCGGGAGTCGTTCTGAGTTCGGGGATGGTCAATGTGACTCCTTCCAACAGCAATTCATCGCTCCCTCTAAAAACAGTGCGTTATACGTTCAGTTCGCCGCTTGTCATGGAGAGCGTGTATGTCTCCAGCGGGTCCTTTAAATCGGTGCCTGCAGTGAACTTCACCTCGATTGGGGCGCCCTCAGACATCGGCCTCATCGGGCATCTGAACCTGAATGAGAGTTCGCTCACTGGGAGCTTTATTGCCTCGCAATTCGTGACGGGTCCGTTGGATCCAAATTACGGTTCCAACTCATACAACGGGAACTATTACTCCAGTTTCGATCTGCTGGGATACGCCTACATCGCTCCCAAGGTGGGACAGGCTCCGTTGCCCTTCATGCTCTCCGGCCCGACGAGTTTTGCGGCGGCGATGGGCGATTTGTCCATGGGAACGCTCTCATTGGTGAATCTGCGGCCCCTCTTCAGGTCGACGCCGGGAACGGTATCGGCGAGTCAGGGGCTCTCACTGAGATCGGCTGCCCTTTCGGCGCTCACTACCAACGGGGCCATTTCCGGGAGTGTGGTGACGGTGGGAACGGCATCGGGCTCCCCAGTAAAGAGCCGCACATTTAGCGGGGTGCTCTTGCAGGGCGGCTCCCAAGCGGGAACGGCCCTGACCACGGACGGCCTACAGATCAATTTTAGGTAAAAGAGCGGCTCTCCAGAAAGTCATTACTTCGATGCCTTTATGTCTTTGCACGACGTAAAGGCAGGGGCGCAAACCTTAGGCTGGCGATGAAAAAGCGCAACGCCTCGGCACTCCAAAAGCGCCGCTTATTTCAGGGCGGCGAGCTGCAGGCGGGCGGCGTGCCACATGTAACCGGGGCCGGAACGATCGGCGACCTCACCATCAAACAGGGCTACCGCTTCTTGAAGCCACTTCATTCCCAACGCCTTATCCCCGAACAACGCCTCGTACAAACCTGCGTAGTACTTCCCAAAAAACTGCACCTGCCGAGTGTGGCCCAAGCCCTTTTCCTCTAATTGAGCGAAAAGTGCGGCGGCGGTTAATTTGCCTTCCAGCATCAGGTAGATGCCCGGAAAGGGTTCCCTATCAAATTGCGTGTAAACCAACAGCCCCTTTCTCGCCGCTTCAACTCCCTCGGCGCGCGCCTGACAGAAGAATTTCCAAACGCCGTTTTCGCGATCCCTACCGTCGTAGGCATGGTATTTTTCGAACTGGGCTGCTGCTGCGGCGAATTTGCCGCTGAAATAATAGGCGATGCCAAGTCGCCAGTGCGGAGCATCTTGTGCGGGATCCAGCGCAATCATGCCTTCGTAATCCGCCACCGCGTCGGCGAATTTACCTAGAAAAAGGCGAGCATCACCGCGCTTGGAAAGCAGGCTGACGGAGTTGGGCGTTTTGGCGATGACCGCGCTGATGGATTTCTCTTGATCACCAAACTGCTCATCCAGAGTCGCGGCGGAGAGTTCGCCGGACACACTAAGAGCACGGAAAAAAGTGGCCGAAAGTAGAAACTTCAGCGGGCTGGGGAGCATTGCGAAGGCTAACCTTAAAGTTGGGAAAAGCTCAAGTGTGAACGCTATCTGAACGCGCTTCTCTTAAGGCGCAAATCAGTTTACTCTGAGGAAATCTATGAAAGTGCTGTTCCCCACCTTATTGCTCACTTTATTCGCCATGACTTTATCTGCTGTTGAACCCGCGGCACCCGCCGCTGCGAAAGGAACCGAACGCATCACCTTCGGCGGCGGCTGTTTCTGGTGCATTGAGGCCGTGTTTCAGCGGCTCAAAGGTGTGACGGCCGTCGCCAGCGGTTATTCCGGGGGCCAGATCGCAAACCCAACCTACAAACAGGTTTGTACAGGGGAAACCGGACACGCAGAAGTAGTGCAGTTGGAGTTTCAGCCTGCGTTGGTGTCCTACGAAAAGTTACTCGACGTATTCTGGGCGGCGCACGACCCGACCTCGCTCAACCAGCAGGGAAACGATCACGGAACCCAGTACCGCTCGGTCATCTTCTTTGAAAATGAACAGCAAAAGGCGCTGGCAGAAAAATCCAAGGCTGCCGCGCAAAAGGAATATATGCGGCCCATCGTCACGGAGATTTCGCCGCTAACAAAGTTTTATAAGGCCGAAGATTATCATCAAAATTATTACAATTTGAACGGCACCAAAAACGGCTATTGTGCAGTGGTGATTACGCCCAAGCTTCAAAAATTGTTGCACAAGGGATTGATCGAGGAAACGCCCGCCAAATGACTTCTGCAGCCACTCCATCCGCCCCTTCCCACTCGCCCACGCCCCTCACCGGTTCAGAGAAACGCGAGCTCAGAGCCCGCGCGCAACTTTTGGACGCCGTAGTGCGCGTCGGCCATGCCGGGGTCACTGACGCCGTGGTGGCAAGTCTGGAGGAGGCACTTCTCCAGCACGGTTTGGTGAAGGTGCGCTTTTCGGAGTTCAAGCAACAGCGTCGCGAACTGGCTCCGCAACTGGCAGAACGCACGGCAAGCCACTTGATCCAGCAGGTGGGCAATGTGGTGGTGTTTTTCAAGGCGCAAGAGCCACTCGACTAGAGCCTCCTGCCCGGGAACGCTGAGCTCCAGCTCGACGTTCTTTTGTTCGCCGGAAAGATGCCGAGCTGGAGCCCGGCGCTTGCAGGAAAAACTTTTTTATGATCCCGGATCCCAGCCGCAAATACCGCGCTTACCCGCCCATCTCGTTGCCCAATCGTCAATGGCCCAGCCGGACGCTTTCCCACGCCCCCATCTGGTGCAGCGTGGATCTTCGCGACGGTAACCAGGCGCTTGCCGTGCCGATGAACGTTTCTCAAAAGCTGGAGCTTTTTGACGCCTTGGTGCGCTGTGGTTTTAAGGAAATTGAAATCGGCTTCCCTTCGGCCTCCAACACCGAATTCGCGTTCATGCGCCGGCTCATTGAAGATGGCCGTATTCCGGAAGACGTTACTGTGCAGGTTCTTGTGCAGGCAAGAGAGGACCTCATTCACCGCACCGTTGAATCTCTCGCCGGCGTGCGAAAGGGCATCATTCACCTCTACAATTCCACCTCGCCCGCCCAGCGCCGTATCGTGTTCGGTTTGGAAAAGCCGCAGATTGTCGAGATGGCGCGCAAGGGCACCCGCTGGATCAAAGAGCGTCTGCCCATGTTGGCGGGGTCCGATATCCGGCTGGAATACTCGCCGGAAAGTTTCTCCGCAACGGAGGTCGAATTTTCCTTGGAAATCTGCGAGGCAGTGATGGAGGAATGGGGTCCCACGCCGGAGCGGAAGGTCATTTTAAATCTGCCCGACACGGTAGAAGTCGCCATGCCCAACGTGTACGCGGACCAGATTGAGTGGTTCGGCACGCACCTCAAAAATCGGGACGCGGCCATCATCAGCGTCCACACGCACAACGATCGGGGCACGGGCACCGCTGCTACGGAATTGGCGTTGCTGGCTGGGGCAGAGCGCGTGGAGGGGACGCTTTTCGGCAACGGGGAGCGAACGGGCAATCTGGATATCGTCACCGTGGCGCTGAATTTGTACATGCACGGGATCGCGCCGGGGCTGGATTTTTCGAAGATCAACGCGTTGCGTGATGTGTACGAGCGGTGCACTGGAATGCACGTGCCGCCGCGGCATCCTTATGCGGGAGAGTTGGTGTTTACGGCGTTTTCCGGGTCGCATCAGGATGCCATTCGCAAGGGATTGGCGCAGTGGGAAGGGGAAGCGGGGGAAGCAGGGAAGGCGATTTGGGATATCCCTTACCTCACGATAGATCCGTCGGATTTGGGGCGTGAATACCGGGAGGTGATTCGCGTCAACAGTCAGTCGGGCAAGGGCGGGGTGGCGTATTTGTTGGAGAGCGAGTTCGGGATCGAGTTGCCCAAGGATATGCAGCGCGAATTTGGGCCGCTGGCCAATGACGCGGTGGACGCGCTGGGGCGGGAAGTCAGCGCGGGGGAATTAAAGGCGATGTTTTGGAAAGAATACGTCGACCGGCGGTCTCCGCTGGAATTGCACCACTTTCACGCGGACGGGGTCTCCGGAGTGTTTCGCTGCCGGGCGAGTCTGCGGCGCGACGGGGCGGATCTTGCGGTCACAGGGGAGGGCAACGGGCCGATAGCGGCGTTCGTGCACGGGCTCACCAGCGCTGGGTTGGCTCCGTTTGAGGTGGTGGATTACCGGCAGGCCGCCTTGGGGAGCGGGACGGAGGCCAGCGCGATTTCCTTTGTCAAAATCCGTACGCCGGAAGGCCGCGAAGTTTGGGGGGCTGGGGTGAACACACACATCCAACTGGCGTCCATCGAAGGGGTGCTCAGCGCCTTGAACCGCGCGCAAGCCAGCCGCTAACTGACCATGCCGTTTCGAGTCTGCAAATCGTTTGAAATTGAGAACGGACACATGCTGTCCAAGCACCCGGACAAGTGCCGGTTTCCGCATGGACACACCCGCAAGGTGGAATGCGTCCTAGTGGCTGACACCCTCGATGAGAATCAAATGGTGTGCGATTTCAAGGTGGTCAAGGGTCTGCTAAGCGAGTTTTTGGATCAGTATGACCACGCGCTTTGCATGAACACTGCCGACCCGCAATACGCCCATTTCAAAGCGGTGTACGGGGAGCGGGTGATTGGCTTTGAACAGCTGGATCCCACCACAGAGGTGCTCGCGCAGGCGGTTTACGCGCATTTGCAGAGTCAGCTTGCCGCGTACGTCAGCCGTCCGCAGAGCGGCTATCCAGTGCGCGCGTGCGTCCGGCTGGAACGGGTGCGCGTGTGGGAAACAACCAGTTCGTGGGCGGAGTACTGGGCGTAAACACGCTGGGTTTGGAGGCTGAGCGGTTTCCCTTCAAATGCGGCCGGTTATGTGACAAAGTTTGTCACCTTATGCACGATCCCCGCTTCGACAAGCTGGCCAGCCTTCTGGTTTCTTTTTCCACCGCGCTCAAAAAAGGCGAACGCGCCCTCATTGACGCCTTCGATATTCCACCTGAAATGACCATCGCCTTGGTGCGCGCCGTCCGC
>CALQFT020000108.1 GCA_943329925.2 Opitutus sp. GAS368 | reverse complement strand
CGGAGGCTGTGAAAAGGGTGACGTTGTTGAGCATTCCCAGCGCGGTGAGGCTGTCGACGAAGGCTTTGATGGCGACGTCGACATCCGGTATCATGCGGGCCTGGCTGCTGATGAGGTTGTCGTGATGATCCCAACCGCCGTACTCGATAAAAAAGGTCTGCCGGTTGTGCCCGAGAGAGCCGCGCCCGGCGATGGTCTTGGCCACCCGCATCAACTGTCTGCCCAGATTGGTTTTGGGATAGGCGGCCTCGTTGGGAAGCGTCTGGCTGGTGGCTGAATTAAACAGGGCGAATGCCTCCATCGCCTTGCCCTTGCTGTGATTAAATCCTTGGGCGATTAGGTTTTGATAATTTAGGGCAAGTTGCGAATCCACCGCCTTAGTGCGCAACGTCACCGGACTGGTCACACTGGTACTTGCCGCGCTGTAGCCATCCAAGGCCACAGCACCGCCGGTATTTACCGTGTACGCAAAGGCGTTTGTCCCAGACTGCCAGATATTTTGGCCGGAGAGGGAGACGTTCATAGAGACCGTGTTCTGGGAATTCATTCCCGCCAAAAGATCCGCCGCCTTCCCCGCCCAGCCTTTGGAGGAACGGGCGTTGGGGGTGCTGGTTTGCCACTGCTCCTGCTGATCCGAGTGGGAATAAAGTCCTAGAGGCAAATGTCTTGCTGTGCCGTTATACTGAGCCTTGGTAAGCGGCTCAGTGAGAGTGCCCACGTTGGTGATGAACGCGGCTTTCCCAGAGTCAAATAATGACCGCACATTGACCAAACCAGGATGAATCCCCAACTCCATTCCCGACAACCCTATTGGGTTGATTGGCAACAAGCTCGTCTGGGGCAGCGCAACGTCACCGCGAGCGAGCGCGTACTCGGCGTACTCAGATTTTCCGCGAGGGACCAACACGTTATAAGTATCCATCCCCCCGGCCATAAAGAGGCAGACCAAGGCCTTGTAATCCTGCGTTCCAGCAGTGGCAGCGGCAGCGTCGCCGGCTAGCTTTAAATTCAAGAGGGTGCTGAGAATCGGGAGCGAACTGATGGCGGCACAGTTCACCTGAGCGAGGAAGCTGCGGCGGGAAATATCCTGAGACATCATACGGGGGAATGGTTGATTTGAAGGAGCTTGGGGGTTATCGAACCGCTGAGATTAACGAAGCACCGCGTAATCGGGGGAAGCAATGATGAGATAGATGGCCATCCGCACGCGTTCGACTTGCCAGTTAGCGATAGTGGTGGGAATTCCCTCCACAGCTTCCCTGATAAGTTGGTGCTGCACATTGGGCAGGCTGCCGCCCATCAGAATCAAGTCGAGTCTGCGGAGCAAGGCAGGCACTTCGGCAGCTAAAGCGAGCTCGGCCGCCAATTGGGGCATTACCAAATCAGCCTGCGATTTTGGGGTATAAAAGTTAAAGCCGTATTGTAACGCACGAAGATGGTAATTAGGTATGGCCAGTGAAGTTACGTCGTTGAGAATCTGAAACTCGGGAGCAACGAGTCCCGCGTCTGCAATGCGCCCCTCCGGAACGTAGCCGGGCTTGAAGAAGTTAAAAACACTGGGCGCCGACATTGGTTGCTGGAAATGAACATCAAGAAGGGAAGTGAGCGGGAAGTTAGAGCTCGGAGCGACGGCGCCCAGAGCGTGGGCCAAGTTCACAGAGCGTAGGTAGGGCTCCTTCATTTTACCAAAGTTAGCCCCCGCCAACCGAGGATCGCGCGCTTCCGAATCGAGTAGGATGGCCTTAATGACCGCCTTGAAATCCCCCCGCACTCCGCCTCCGTTGTTTACAAACTTATCGGCCACACGCTTCACGTATTGAGGCGTGGGATTCGAAGTCACAAGCTTTTGGATCAGCTGCTTGCAGAAGAAGGGAGCGGTATTGGGGTGTTGAAACAACGCGTCGATCGCTGCGCTGTAGTCTGCCAACCCGGCTGTCCCGAGATCGGGCTTGCTGGCGGTGCGAGCAGGAAGCGTAATGCCACTGGCGGCGGGACCTGAAATAATCACTTTTGAATCCAGATCATGGTAGGCGTCCCACATCCGCATCGGGTCGATGAAGTTTTCTGGGGCTGAGTAGAAACTGACCGCCTTGGGGCCAGAGAAACTGAATCCCGTCATGACGCGGGCCATTGCAGCCACTGTTTTATTGTCGTAGGTGGGAATGGGCTGCCCTGCGGCGTCGAGCGTGCGGGTTCCATCTGGATTGAGCTGCCAAAGCCCAATGGAGAACAACTGCATGATCTCCCGAGCGAAATTTTCGTCAGCAAAAGTAGCGGAAGCCGTCGCTGTCGCGGGCCTGCCTTTCGCGTTCTGGAGGTGACTCAAGTATGTCCCCATGCAGGGGTGAGTTCCGACAGAGTACAACAAATCCCGGTAGTTGCCAAACGCACCCTTTAGCAACATGTCATAATAATTCGCCATGGCCACCGGCCGCACGTCCAAGGGCGCAAATTGGTCGGAAATCACAAAAATTTCACTCAGAGCAAACCCCACCCGCTGCCGGAGCGAATCAGCGGTATCCGAGCGGTTCATGACCTGATTCCACCATGCCGTGGTCTTGTCAGCACTGGCAACGGCGGTTCCCAGCGACACCAAATAGGGCTGCAGAGTCCCAACCGGACGCGTCAACTGCTGATCGATCCAGCCAGCAAAACCCTGCGAGCTCACCGCATCCACATTCTTTAAATCCCCATCCGGCCCAAAAGCCGCTTGGTTTAAAAAGCGGACAGCAGCCTTCCTGCCTGGCTTGCCTGCCCCAGCAACTAAGTTAAGCGTCACACTTGACGCAACGGTGCCGGAGGCCACATTCGACACTGCAAGGCTGGGAAGCGACACAGTGATTGTCTTGGCCGACGAAACTGCGGCATTGGAGGCATTGGAGGACAAGGACGGCGAAAACTCCAGCCAAGCCTCCCCTTTTCCGTCGGGTATGGTGATGACATTGCCGATGGCTACAGGGTTGGTTGCGCTGCCTGTGCCACCGATAAGCAAGCCACTTGAAGCGGTTCCAGCCGAAACGGTGTAGTCGACATTGCGCAGCGCAGAGCCCCCCAGAGTGAAGCCGATGGTCACCGCACCTTTGGTGTTTTTGCGACGGAACGCGACGACCCCAGCGTCCGGCCAGTCGGCTTGCATCTCGCCATCCACGAGGACTATAGAAACAGGATCCGGGAGTGTTACTACGATTGCGGGGGGAATCGAATGTGCTAGAAAGGGCACAGCACAAGAAAGGAGCAAAAGCCCAACGCGGGAGAGAAAGGGGAAAGTTCTCATAAGACCGAGAGCAGGAGGTTAATTCTGGAGGTTTATCAAAGGGAAAAGAAAGGAAAGAAAGGAAAAAGAACCAGTTTCCGAACTTGACCTTAGTGTCCACAACCTGATCCCAAACAGTAGGTTAGTAAAGAAATATTTTGCCCCATTTCCCCACTTACCCAGATCCCTGCGCCCACGCAGCCCAGCTGGACGCTCTCAAAAGCGCCTCAAACCGCTATTCCGGCCAACTAGCCAGCAACGCTAGTATTTTCCGAGTCGCGCATTAATCTTAGATTGTTTGCAAAAAAAACAGACTCCTGAAATTGTCTCCCTTGAATACATGGGCAAGTGGCGTAGTGTAGCCGCGGCTCAATAACTTTGTTTCATCTTCTGCTAGAGATGCTCTGGCGCTCCCCCGAACCTGATGGATCTGTATGGATCCGTATCTGTAATGGATCCGTAATGGATCCGTAATGGATCCGTAATGGATCCGTAATAAGAACCTGTTTTCAACCTCCCCTGCTGATGTCTTCTCATTCCCAATCCAATCCCATTAGCGCTCCCGCTGCCCCTATTTCCGGCAAAACCAACCCGCCCAACCCCAAACACTCAGGAGATCGCTCCCCGTTTGATTTATTCGGCGCAACCGTGCGCGCAAATCCCGGCAGGATTCTGGCGCTTGGCCTTTTCCTTTTGGTAGTCGCCGTCTTCGGCAGGGCCAGCCAGTACGGCTTCCTAAGCTTTGACGACAACCAGTACATTTTGGACATCCCTGCGGTGCGCGAGGGACTAAGTCTTTCCAGCATTTGGTGGGCGGTTTCCCACAGCCACGTTGGCCAATGGCATCCGCTTACCAGCTGGTCTTTTATTTTCGACTCCAGCTTCGCCGGACTCCCCGCACAACTTACCGGCAACAAACCACTTGACGCCGCGGGATGGTTCCACCTGCACAACGTCCTGCTGCACGCCCTGGCCGCCTCACTGCTCTTCCTCGCCCTGCGCAACTTAACCGGCTCGGTCTGGAGAAGCCTCTTCGCCGCCGCCCTCTTCGCCGTGCATCCGCTGCGGGCCGAGTCCGTTGCTTGGGTGACTGAGCGCAAGGACGTGCTCAGCGGGGTGTTTTTAATGGCAACACTCTGGGCCTACGGGTCTTATGTTAAGAAAACAGATTCAACAAAGCGCTATGTTCTTCTGTGCGTGCTCTTCGCGTTGGGGCTGTTGTCTAAACCGATGTTGGTGACGCTTCCCTTCGTCTTCCTCATGTTGGATGTCTGGCCACTGAACCGCCTGAGCCTCGAACCGACCGAACCCGGCAACTGGGGCTCCTTGGTGAAGCGTTCCATTCCGTTTATCACGGAGAAAATCCCGCTGTTTATCATGGCGTTCGCCTCTGCTGTGGGCGCGGTTTTCGCCGTGGGCAAACCGTTCCGCCCCATCCCGATTCCACCAACACTCACGCGGCTGGAGTACATTCCAGTTTCCTACACACTCTACATCCGCCAGTTCCTTCTGCCCTTCGACCTCTCCGCCCACTACCCCTTCGTTGTGGACGGTCCGCCGGCATGGAAGATCATTTTTTCTTTGGGCGTTTTAGCATCCCTTAGCGCGGTAGCCTGGGTGTGGAGAAAGAAGCACCCCTCCTTCCTGCTTGGCTGGCTGTGGTTTTTGGGCACATTGCTGCCCGTAATTGGATTGGTGCCCGGGGGCATCCAAATCGTGGCGGACCGTTACACCTATTTGCCGCAAATCGGCCTGGGCGTGGCTGTTGCTTGGATTCTCGGCTCTTGGGCAACGAATCCTGCACGGGTCAAAATAGCAGCAGCAGGCGCGAGCGCATTTATCGTATTTCTCTCTGTTGTGGCGTGGAACCAGACTGGAACCTGGAAAGACGACGAATCACTTTGGACCCACTCGCTGGAGGCGACCAAGGACAACGATTATGCGGATGAAAAACTCGCATCCGCCTATCAGGCAAGAGCTTTGCGTGAAACCCCCGAAAAGGCTGCGGAGCTGCGAAAAGAAGCGGAGCGTCTTTTCCGTGAAGCGGTGCGACTCAACCCGCATCTGGTAGGCTCGCTAAACAATCTGAGCGTACTGTTGCGAAGCAAAGGCGAATTGCCCGAGGCTATTGAACTCCAGCAACGGGCCGCCAACGAGCACCCCACTTGGGGCCTGATGCACCGCAACCTAGCCAGTGTTCTCACCCAGAACCGCAACTACAAAGAAGCGGCCGTCAGTTTCGAGAAGGCACTGGAACTGGATCCCAATGACGTTGAGTCCCACTATAATCTCGGCCTGATTTTGAGCGAAACTCAGCCGGATCCCGCCAATCTGCAAAAGGCGCTGGATCATTTCGTGCGGGCCATCCAACTGCAACCGCGCTTCGCCGAAGCTCATTTCAGCATTGGCAACGTGCTTTATCGCGCCGGCAAAGTAGACGAGGCCATCATTTACTTCCGCAACGCCGTCGCCTGCGATCCCCGCCATGCGCGTGCATGCAACAATCTGGCAAGTTTGTTGGGAACCAAAGGTGAAAAAGAGGAGCCCATCAAGTTGTACCAGCAGGCCATCAGCATCGATCCGAACTACATTGAAGCCTACCGCAATCTGGCCGAGGCTCTTCTGCGCAATGGAAACGCCCCCGACGCCACCAACGTCTGGCGCGCAGCGTTGCAGAAAAACCCCAACGACCTTCCCAGCATGTACCGTCTGGCTTGGATACTCGCAACGTACCCCGATGTCGCAGTGCGCAAAGTTCTTGAGCCCATTGATCTTGCCAAAAAGGGCGTAGAAATGACACAGAGCAAGGAGCCCGCCTTCCTCGACGCCTTGGCGGCGGCACTGGCGCAAGTGGAACGATATCCAGAAGCTATCCAACTCGTGGAGCAGGCCCTCAAGGCGCTTCCAGGGGGCGGAAACCCACAGCAGAGCGACGCGTTAAAGGCCCGTCTGGAATTGTACAAAAAGAGCCAGCCCTATCGCGAAGCGCTCCCCAACGCAGCGCCACCCTCCGGTTCCTAAGCCCTTCGCAGCTCGAGTCCCAGTTTCATGCGCGTTCTCATCACCGGCATCTGCGGGTTTGCAGGTGCCGCCATAGCGCGCACGCTTCTGGAGCATCGCAGCGACCTCCAAATCGTCGGCATCGACAACCTCTCCAGACGCGGGGCGCAAACCAACGTCGAGCTCCTGCAGCAACTGGGGTGCGAGGTGCTTATCGCAGACCTCAGGGATCCGGCCGTTCTGGAACTTCAGCCCAGGGCGGACTGGCTCATCGACGCAGCAGCAGACCCCTCTGTGCTCGCCGGGCTTTCAGGCAGCTCCCCTGCCACGGAATTACTGCGAACGAACCTCTTCAGCACGGTTCCCATGCTCGAGTTTTGCCGCAAACACGGCGCCGCCTTCACCCTGCTGTCCACAAGCCGAGTTTACAGTATCCAAGCCCTGCTGAAGATCCCGCTCACCCTGCACGAAGCGGCGCTGCGGCCCGCTGTGGGCTCACCGTTTGAGGCGGGTATTGCCGAATCCTTTTCCTGCCAGCCTCCCCTATCGCTTTACGGAGCATCGAAGTTTTGCGCCGAAACCCTCGCCTTGGAGTATGGCAGCGCGTTTGGATTTCCGGTGTGGATAAACCGCTGCGGCGTATTGGCCGGTGCCGGGCAATTCGGGAAGGCCGATCAGGGGATTTTTTCGTTTTGGATCCATCGCTGGGCGGCTAAGCGCCCCCTCAAGTACCTCGGGTTCGGCGGCCTTGGCCACCAAGTGAGGGACTGCCTGCACCCGGCCGATCTTATCCCCTTGCTGCTGCAACAATTCGATGCCGGTTTGGCCACAGACAAGCCAAAGCTCGTTAACCTCTCCGGCGGAATAGACAGCGCGACCTCCTTGCGTCAACTCAGCGACTGGTGCGCCGCCCGCCTAGGGCCGCACGCGGTGACAACAGACGGCGAAGACCGCCCCTTTGACCTGCCGTGGATGGTCTTGGACTCCCGCCTGGCCCAGTCCGCTTGGAACTGGCGCCCAGAAAGGCCCGCCACCGCCATTTTTGAGGAAATTGCAACTCACGCAGGAACGCATCCCGGCTGGTTGGACTTGTGCGGAGCCTGATCCGAGCGGATAGTGCAATCCACATCGGTTTCCAAGTTTTGCCGATACCCGCCACCCTCGCCGTGAACGCCCAGCCGCTCTCCCTGCTTTCCATCGTTATCCCCGCCCGCAACGAGGAAGGCGCCATTCCCTCGACGCTGCGGCATTTGCACTTGGAACTTTCGCTGCGCAAAATCCCCCACGAAATAATCGTCGTGGACGACGGCTCTACCGACACGACTTGGGAGGTGCTTCAGGCGGCCGCCAGTGAAATTCCCGAAGTGCGCCCAGTACAAAACACGGGGCAAAACGGGTTCGGCCGGGCAATCCAGTGTGGACTCGACTGCATGAAAGGGGATGCCGTGGTCATCATGATGGCCGACGAATCCGACGATTGCCGCGACGTCGTTCGCTACTGGGACACGCTCAATGAGGGATACGACTGCGTCTTTGGCAGTCGTTTTATGCGCGGTGGGGGCGTGATTGATTACCCGCCCATCAAGCTGTTTCTCAACCGGATATTTAACCTCTTTATCCGGCTTCTTTTCGGGATCAAACTCAACGATACCACCAACGCCTTCAAGGCGTACCGCCGCGCGGTCATCACAGGGATTCAACCGATTCTTTCCCAACACTTTAATTTAACCGTCGAGCTTCCCCTCAAGGCTATTGTGCGAGGCTACAGCTGGACGGTCATTCCCATTACATGGCGCAATCGGCGGTTTGGAGTGGCTAAACTCAAAATCGCCGAAATGGGGAGCCGCTACCTCTTTATTTGCTTGTACGTATGGCTGGAAAAAACGCTTTCGCGCGGCGATTATAAAAAGCCCATGCACTCCGCCCCAACCGAGGCGCTGCCTGAAGCGGCAAGTTCGCCCTCCGCTAAGAAGCTGTAATTTTATTCATGTCCAATAAGCGTATCCTCATTACCGGCTCCTCGGGGCTTATCGGTTCGGAAATATGTCTCTATTTTCACCAGCAGGGATTTGAACTGCACGGCATCGATAACAACCAGCGCGCCGTATTTTTCGGTCCACAAGGTGATACAACTTGGAACCAAACTCGGATCCAGGCGCTTATCCCCAAGTTCACGATCCACACTCTGGACATTCGGGATAAGAACGCCGTGCTCCAATGCGTGAATACGCTGCGCCCGGCAGCCATCATCCACACCGCCGCACAGCCTTCCCACGACCTGGCGGCCTCCATTCCCTTCGACGACTTCGAGACCAACGCCAACGGTACGCTTCATCTGCTGGAAGCCGCGCGCCGCTTCTGCCCGGAATCCCCGTTTGTCCACTTCTCCACCAACAAGGTGTACGGCGACCGCCCCAACTCCATCCCCTTGCGAGAATTAGACACGCGCTGGGACTTTGAAGACCCCGCCTATGCCCAGGGCATTTCCGAAGAATTCTCCATAGATCAATCCAAACACTCTCTTTTCGGCGCATCCAAACTCGCCTCCGACATTCTGGTCCAAGAATACGGACGCTATTTTAACATGCCCACCTGCTGCCTGCGCGGCGGTTGCCTCACCGGCCCCAACCACTCCGGCGTCCAACTGCACGGCTTCCTGAGCTATCTGGTGCGCTGCAATCTCGAACGGCGCCATTACACGGTCTTCGGCTACAAGGGCAAGCAAGTGCGCGACAACATCCACAGCACGGACGTTGCGAGTTTTGTTTGGGAATTTTTCCAAGCACCACGCGTCGCGGAAGTGTATAATCTCGGCGGAGGCAAAACAAATTCCTGCTCAATTCTTGAAGCCTTCCAGATGGTGGAGGCCATCTCGGGAATCCCCCAAATCTACACCTATGAAGATACCGCCCGCATAGGCGACCATATTTGCTACTACAGTGACTTACGCAAAATCCAGGCACATTATCCCCGTTGGAATTTAAGCGTTCCTTTGGATCGTTGTCTGAAGGAAATGGTGGAGAGCTGGCATCATAGACTATCCTCGTAAAAAACAGGCAGGCCTGCGAACTTGACCCCTCGGGAAGCTGGGCATTATCTTAAAAACTTAACGGAGGCACTCATCTTGGAACTTAAAGACATCAAGGAGCTAATCACGCTCATCCGCAGAAACGACCTCTCAGAGTTTTCGCTCGAGCAGGAAGGCTTCAAAATCACCCTCAAGCGCGGGGGCGAATTTCAACCACTTAACCCAAACGCTTCGCAGCCCCAGTTCCAACAGTATCCGACTTACGCGCTGCCAGGAATCTCGGCGCCGTCCACCCCCGCCCCGACTGCGGCTGAACCGGACCCTTCGCGCGATATCACTTCGCCCATGGTCGGCACCTTCTATTCCTCCGCATCCCCGGAATCGCCCTCCTTTGTCTCTGTGGGACAAACCATTACCACTGACACTGTCATCTGCATCATCGAGGCGATGAAGGTCATGAATGAAATCAAGGCGGAAGTCACAGGCATCGTCGTTGAAATTCTGGCCGAAAACGGCAAGCCCGTGCAATACGGCCAGCCTTTGTTTCGGCTGCGCTAACATCCACCCGGCCTGCGCCGTTTCCTAAAACGGCACTCCTGCATTCGTTCCAGTTTCGCGATCCCACAGGAAAACCTTTCCCGTTGGCTTCGCCCTTTCCAGCAGATCCACGCTTTTTCCGCCATGTTTAACAAAGTCTTGATCGCCAACCGCGGCGAAATTGCCCTCCGAGTCATCCGCGCTTGTAAAGAATTGGGGATCAAAACGCTGGCCGTTTACTCGGAAGCCGATGTCGACTCGCTGCACGTCCAACTCGCCGACCAAGCCGTCTGCATCGGCCCCGCCGCCAGCAGCCAGTCTTACCTTAAAATCGACCGTATTATTTCGGCGGCGGAAATCGGCAACGTCGATGCCATCCATCCGGGCTACGGCTTTCTGGCTGAAAACGCGCACTTTGCAGAGGTCTGTAACAGCTGCAACATTAAGTTTATCGGGCCACCACCCTCCGCCATTCGGGCCATGGGCGATAAGAACGTCGCCCGCGCCAACGCCCGAGCCGCTGGAGTGCCAGTCACGCCCGGCTCCGAGGGCCTCGTGGAATCCGAACAAGACGCTTTGCGCATCGCCCGGGAAATCGGCTTCCCCGTCATGATCAAGGCCGTCGCCGGCGGCGGCGGACGAGGCATGCGCCCTGCACACAACGATGGCTCCTTGGTCGCTGGGTACCACAGCGCCCGGATGGAGGCGGAAAAATGTTTCGGCAACTCAGGGGTTTACATCGAAAAGCTGATCGAAAACCCCCATCATATCGAATTCCAGATTATGGCCGACTGCCACGGGAACGTCGTCCACATCGGGGAGCGCGATTGCTCCATGCAGCGCCGCAACCAGAAGATCATCGAAGAATGCCCCAGTCCGCTGATGACCGAGGACTTGCGCGCCAGAATGGGCGCTGCTTCGGTTAGCCTAGCCAAATCAGTGGGTTACGAAGGTGCTGGGACCATTGAATACCTTGTCGACGACCATGGAAACTTCTTTTTCATGGAGATGAACACCCGCATTCAGGTCGAACATTGCATCACCGAGGAGGCCTACGGCATCGACCTCGTTAAGGAGCAGATCAAAGTCGCTGCAGGCGAACCTCTTTCGCATTACGTCAGGGATGCCAAGCGCCGCTATCATGCCATCGAATGCCGAGTCAACGCGGAGGATCCCTCCCAAGGCTTTGCTCCCAGCCCAGGCAAAATCAATCTTTACTACGCTCCGGGCGGTCGCGGGGTGCGCATCGACTCCCATGCCTACACCGGTTACACGGTGCCTCCGCACTATGATTCGATGATTGCAAAGGTCATCGCAATGGGAACTTCCCGCGAAAACGCTATCGCCCGGATGCGCCGTGCCTTGGGCGAGTACATCATCCAGGGAATCAAAACAACCATCCCCTTTCAACAGGCCATCATGCATGATCCGGACTTCGTTAGAGGCCAATATGACACAGGCTTTGTATCGAAGTTAATCGACGCCCGAGGGACGGAGTTTGGGAAGAAAAGCGTGTAGAGAATCACGCGAACCGAGCAACTCCCCTTTGCTGGGGATAATGTTTCGCTTTGCTTAAAAAACGCTTGGCATCTGACAAAGTTTGGTTAGTTTTAACGGACTTCGGTGCAATTGCGGGTGTAGCTCAGTTGGTAGAGCACTTCCTTGCCAAGGAAGATGTCGCGCGTTCGAGTCGCGTCACCCGCTCCACAAAACCCCTCCTCTGGAGGGGTTTTTGCTTTCAAGGGTGCTTTCAAGGGTGCTTTCAAGGGTGCTTTCAAGGGTGCTTTCAAGGGTGCGATCAAGGTTGGGGGCCTTGGGTCTACGCCACCGTTAATCCAATGAACTTGATACCGCTTCACAAAGCCGCATCACCAAAGGATTTTTGAGACTGTATAGCACCCTTTGTCCGTCTTTTCGCCGCTCCAGTATT
>CALQFT020000107.1 GCA_943329925.2 Opitutus sp. GAS368 | reverse complement strand
GTGAAATTCTCCAGCTGGGTCTCGAGGAAACCAAGCCGCTCGCAAACCAAACCGCCATCACTGCACCCTCAGCGCCGACTACAGAGCAAAATGCGGCTTGGGAAAAACGAGTGCCGGATATGATTGTAGCTCTGAAACAAAAGCCAAATCTCGAGGAAGGCAAAGCGCTCTTCCAAGGCATCTGCGCTGCCTGCCACAAGTCCCACGGCCTGGGTTTCAGTGTTGGCCCTGATCTTGATGCCGAGTTCCAACGCGCCCCGGAAGTCATCCTGCGCGACATCCTTTTTCCCAGCGAGGCCGCGCGGCCCGGCTACGAGACGATCATGGCTAAAACCCAGCGCGGTGAAACGCTTTTGGGTATCAACGCATCCGACTCGCCCACCAGTATTACGTTAAAACTCCCCGGCGGAATAGAGCGCACGGTGCTGCGCAAACGCGCCGAAATCCGCACGGTTCGCAACGTATCACTGATGCCCGCGGGCCTTGGTGACGTCCTAGAGCCCTCACAAATCGCCAACATCATCGCCTTCCTTCGCTCAGCCCCTTGATGGACCTTATCAATTAGCCGCCTCTACTGTGTGCTTTGGCAGTCCTTTGATCCGGCCATTGTATTGTGGCGCTACCCCTGAGTCGGGGTGTCTCTAAGTTTGGATTGCCTGAGGACTTCCCCCATCGAGCACGTCTTGCGCATTTCATGGCGTATTGGTGATAAATGTCGGTCAGTGGAAGCTGTCTAATTATGGCGATAGCCTGATAGGCACGATCATGAGGTGAATTGCTGTGTTGGCGCTGATGAGAACTCAAGGCGGCAAGCAAATGAGACGCTCTGAGAAAAGGGATCAAAGGCCTTCTGTGCTTCGAGTGCTGCCGTTGGCGATTTCCTGGAGCAGTTGCTTGGTCATTTGTGTGACTATTTCCGGGTGTTCGGCTTGTTGGTTGCGCATCTCGGCGCCGTCGTCGTGCATGTGGTAGAGCTGGACGGGGGCAAGGGCCTTCGCTGCGGCGGTGTTTGGTTTGGGCTCGCTCCAGCCGCCGGAATCCGGTGCGAGGATCAATTTCCAAAGCCCCTGCCGGATCGCAAAAGTTCCGTTTACGGAATGGTGCACCAGCGTTTTGCGTACGGGTGCGACGGTTTGGGTGGTAAGTGCGGGCAAAAGGTTGATGCTGTCCTCGGCGGCGTGCTTAGGCAGTGGTTGCTCGAGAATAGCGGCCACGGTGGCGAACCAGTCATTGAGGCAAACCATTTCCTTATAGGCGCTGCCTGCGGGGATATGGCCCGGCCAGCGGACGAGGAATGGGATGTGATGCCCGCCATCGAAGATATCAGCCTTGGCACCACGAAAGGTGAAGCTTGGGTTGTGTCCGTGGGCGGCAAGTTCGGCGAAGTCGGCTTGGGGCGAGCAGCCGTTGTCGCTGGTCATCACCACGACGGTGTTGTCCTTGAGGCCGTTTTCTTCCAAGGCGTCGAGGATGGCGCCGAGGGTGGCGTCGGTTTGCATGACGAAGTCGGCGTAGGGGTTGATGCCGCTTTTGCCGCGCCATTCTGCGGAGGGGACTATGGGCGTGTGCGGTGAATTTAGCGGCATGTAGAGAAAGAAAGGCTTCCCGTTTTTGGCGTCCTGCGCCTGGGACTTAATGTAACTCACCGCGCGTTTGGTCAGCTCGGGAAGGACGTTCTCCGCTTCAAAGTCGGCAGCAGCCGGGCCCTTGCGAGTGGAGCCGCCTTTCTTTTCGCGACCTGCCATCATTGGGAAGGATTTGTCTAGAGTGGGTAACTGCGTGACGTGATCGTTTTCGAGGAAGGTGTACGGCACCATGTCCAGTGAAGCGGCGATGCCGAAGTAGGTTTCAAACCCCACTGCGAGCGGTCCGCCACCGAAGGGCTTGGTGAAGTCGGCGCGCCAACCTTCTTCACCTTTTTCAATTTGATCACTAAACGGAGTCGTACCGGGGCGACGCTGCCAATCAAATCCAAGATGCCATTTGCCGAAACAGGCGGTGTGGTAGCCTTGGCTTTTGAGGAAGGAGGCGACGGTGGGGCGGCCCGGTTCAATCAGATCCGGACTCATCCCCCCTTGGACCCCGCTTTTGAGCCGGGAGCGCCAGTTATAGCGGCCCGTGAGCAGTCCGTAGCGGGTGGGTGTACAAACTGCGCTGCTGGAATGGGCGTCTGTAAAACGCATTCCTCCTGCGGCCAGACGATCCATGTGCGGGGTTGGGATTTTGCCATCGGGATTGAGGCAGCGCACGTCGCCGT
The DNA here is from genome assembly GCA_943329925.2 of Opitutus sp. GAS368. Taxonomy (GTDB): domain Bacteria; phylum Verrucomicrobiota; class Verrucomicrobiia; order Chthoniobacterales; family Chthoniobacteraceae; genus Chth-196. The sequence continues at coordinate 9,567 of CALQFT020000107.1, read as the reverse complement.
AGCCGAGGTCGTCGGCAAGTACGTACACGAAATTGGGGCGGACTTTGTCGGAGGTCTGCGCGTGGCAGGGACTCGCAGCGAGGCAAAGGAGCGAGAGAATCAGGCGAGGGATGGGGGATTTCATGGGTAGCTTGAGAATTTTCGAATCTGACTATGAGTCGCTAAATATTTATTTACCGGATCTATTGTCACCGCCTTCCCTGAAAATGCCGCATCATTTCACCCGTTACGCCTGTTAGGGATTGGGCTGAAGCAGGGGCCGCAGGCGGGAGATGTGGCTGGCTTGGGCCGGGTCAGCGGAGAGGTCTTGGGTCTCTTGAGGATCTGTTTTAAGATGAAACAACTGCGTGCGATCGATTTTCGGGTAATGGATCAACTTCCATTCCCCGTCGCAAACCGCCCGCTGCACGTCCTTGTAGGCGAATTGCAATGTGGGGCGTCCCGGTTGGGTCGGGTCGTGCAGCGTTGCGCTGAAGTCGCGCCCTTCGCTAGTGGCCGGACCCGCGACTTTGCAGAGCGCGCCAAGGGTGGGAAAGACGTCAAATAGGTAGCACATCGCATCGGATGTGGCGTCTTTTGCAATGCCCGGACCGCTGATGAGCAGCGGTACACGGATGGAATGTTCGTAGAGGTTTTGTTTCCCAATGAGTCCGTGCGAACCCCGCGCGACTCCGGAGTCGGCACTAAAGACGACGATGGTATTTTTCGCAAAGGGAGACGCCGCCAATGCATCCAAGACGCGCCCGATTTGAGTGTCCAAATAGGAGATGTAACGGTAGTAGTCGGCCAGCATCTGGCGGATGGCCTCGGGCGTGCGCGGCGTGGGCAGCAAGACTTCATCACGGATCTTCATTTCGCCATTATCGAAGGGATGTTCCGCGAGGAAGTTTGGCGGGAGTGGGATTTTCGCCGGATCGTATTGGATGGGAAAATCCGAGGGAACAATGTGGGGATCGTGTGGAGCGTCAAAAGGCAGGTAGCAAAGGAAGGGCCCCGCTTTGTGAGCTTGTAGAAACTGGATGGCTTCATCTGCAAAAACCTCGCAGGCGTGTTTGGAGGATTTGACGGCTTGGGTTAATTTGCCGTTTTCGAGTTGACGCAGCGGAGCATTCATCGGATTGGCCATGCCGCCGGTGAACATGGAGCGTGCAATCTGAAAGCACTTGGGAAGGGAGGCGTCTCCGTTGTGCCATTTGCCAGAGGCAAAGGTGGTGTATCCTGCTGTAGAGAAAGCCTCCGGCCAGGTGGGGTCGCGCAGCAGCTTTTCGTCAATTCCGGCCAGCGAGCGCCCGGAGAGCAGCATCGCCCGTGAGGGTATGCAGGTGGCAGCGTTGTTGCCGCCCTGCATGTAGGCACGCCGGAAAGAAACGCTTGAGTGCGTGAGTTTGTCGAGGTTGGGGGTTTGGATCAACCCGTTGCCAAGGGCGGCGATGGTGTCGGCGCGCTGATCGTCGGCGAAAAGGAAAAGGATGTTGGGCGGTCCGTCTTGGGGCGCGGCACGCACCGCCGGCGCCAGAAAAAGAGAAAGCCAGAAAAAGAAAAGGGAGAGACGGGGAGAGCGCATGTAGTAGTGAAGATTGGATAACCTGCCAAACACAATGCGAAACGCCGTCGAGCCCTTAGACTCGACGGCGTTTTAAACCTGTCAATCCACCTTAAGAAACAGGTGGCAGTGTTGGGAATGCTCTCAGTTACCGGATGAAGAGCATTTCCTGATAGGTGGGCAACGGCCACTGGTCGTCGGGCAGCAGAGCTTCGAGGGCGTCCACGGTTTTGCGTACTTCCAACATCGCGGGCAACACCTTGAAGGTGTAGTCGGTGATCTCGTTTGCCGCTGCGTTGGCGGACTGAAGAGCGGCGATTTCGTTTTCTAAATCTGTCACCAATGCCGCTACTTTGTGCAGGGTCGCACTCGGGGCCGTTAGTCCGACAGCTTTAAGATGCGCGGCTCCGGTTGCGAGGCTGGCCGCGTAGGCAGAGGCCACCGGGAAGATCTTGGTTTGGGCAATTTCTTCGACGAGTCTGGCTTCCACGTTAACCTGCTTGATGTACTGCTCCATCGCGATTTCGTAACGGCTGTGCAGCTCTTCATGCGAAAGTACCCCGTACTTCTCGAAAACCTCCACCACCGAGTGGTCCACGTAGGCAGCCAAAGCGTCTGCGGTGGTCTTGAGGTTTGGCAATCCGCGGCGGGCCGCTTCTTCATGCCACTCTTCGGAGTAACCGTTGCCGTTAAAAATCACGCGGCCGTGCTCATCGACGATTTCCTTCAATACATGCTGGATGGCTGCATTGAGGTCTGGCGCGCCTTCCAACTTCCCTGCGATGTAGTCGAGCGATTCAGTGAGAATGGTGTTCAACGCCACCAAGGGAGTTCCGATGGATTGACTCGAGCCCACGGCGCGGAATTCAAACCGGTTGCCGGTGAATGCGAACGGAGAAGTCCGGTTGCGGTCTCCGGCGTCCTTTGGCAGAGGCGGCAGCACGTCCACTCCAATGTGCAGCGTGCCACGCTGGCGGGAGCTGGTTGCTCCGCCGCCTTTAATCTGCTCAAACACGTCGGAGAGTTGGTCGCCCAAATACACTGAGATGATTGCCGGCGGCGCCTCGTTTGCACCCAGGCGATGGTCGTTGGCGGCGGAAGCCACCACTGCACGCAAAAGTCCCGCGTACTTGTCCACCGCGCGGATCACTGCTCCTGCGAACACCAAGAACTGTGCGTTGTCGTGCGGCGTATCGCCCGGGTCTAGCAAGTTTCCTTGCGTGGCACTGCCCAGCGACCAGTTGACGTGTTTTCCTGAGCCGTTCACCCCAGCGAAGGGCTTCTCGTGCAAAATACAAATCAGCCCGTGGCTGTCTGCCACCTTTTTGAGCACCGTCATGATCAGCTGCTGATGGTCTGCGGCCACGTTGGCGGATTCGAACAAGGGCGCGATCTCGAATTGGCCCGGTGCCACTTCGTTGTGGCGTGTCTTTGATGGGATGCCCAGCTTGTACAATTCCCGATCCACTTCGCACATAAACGCCAGTACGCGCTCGGGGATGGCCCCGAAATAGTGGTCTTCAAATTCCTGCCCCTTGGGAGGCTGCGCCCCAAACAGGGTGCGGCCCGCTGCCAGCAAGTCAGGCCGGCTATAGTAAAAGGCTTTGTCCACCAAGAAGTACTCCTGCTCGGGACCGGCCGTCGCGGCCACGTACGCTATTTCCTTGTGCCCGAAGAGCGAGAGGATGCGCCGTGCCTGCTTATCAAGCACCTGCATGGACTTCAAGAGCGGGGTCTTGGTGTCGAGCGATTCGCCCGTCCACGAAATGAAGGAGGTTGGAATGCACAGCGTGTTGCCATTGGCGCTTTCCAGTAAATACGCTGGGCTGGTCGGATCCCACGCAGTGTATCCTCGGGCACGGTGAGTGGCTCGGATGCCGCCATTAGGGAAGGACGATGCGTCAGGTTCGCCCTGTATTAGCACCTTGCCCTTGAACTTAGAAATGGCCTCATTGCCGGCCTCCGAGGGATCGTAGAAGGAGTCGTGTTTTTCAGCAGTGGAGCCCGTTAGCGGGAAGAAAACGTGGGCGTAATGCGTTGCACCTTTGCTGGTGGCCCAGTTGCGCATCGCCTCGGCCACTTCATCCGCCACGTGTTCGGAGAGCTTGTGTCCGGACTTGATGGTCAGGAGGATGGAATCGTAGGTTTCAGGCTTGAGCATCCGTTTCATCACGGCAAGGCTGAACGTGTTAGATCCAAATACGTTCTTTGGCGATTCTTCGAGGAAATTGACGCTCGAACCAGTTGGGGTGCGTCCAGCAATGGAAGCAATGGCGCTGCTGCGACCGGTGGGTGTTGTCATTCTTGGGTTGGGCTAAGGGTGTATGGGTACTTGGACGGTAGGGAGCGTCTTTATGTGCTCCGCTTTTTTACTCTTCGTTACTTTGATTTTACGGCCCCTCAAATCTCGCGATCTGCGGGCTTTTCAGTCTGCAATCTGCGACCTCCAACCTGCAATCCCCAATCTCCACTTAGCGAAATCTCCAGAGCACTCGCTCAAAATTTCAACCAATTTTCGTTCGGTTAGATCCTCAGGTATTCGCTTCCTATCGGTTCGTGTTTTTGGTTCGTGTTTTTGGTTCGTGTTTTTGGTTCGCGCCGACTGCGCCGCCCTAATGCCGATGAACAAACAGAAGGCTCGTCGCTTCCGGCAGTTCACCTCTTCAGCAATCCACGTGCCAAACTCAAATTCGCACATTTTATCAGTGACGCATTGTTTTTTTTCAGTGAGGCCAGCTTTATTTTGGCTGTCTCATTTTCCAAAGCTTCTGGGTGGGCTCCCAAAAGAAGGTGTCTAAATTTGCACAAGGTGTGCGATAATCCGCAGGGGCCGCCCCCCTCAATTCTTTACTTCTACGCGAAGCAAACTTTGAAACGCATCCCCCCTAATCCAACGCACCGGTTGCGTTGCTTGCCCCAATCCCTCAGGGGGTGTTCCCGTGGCATACAGCGGGAGAAAGTTGTCACAGACTCCCACAAAAAATGAATTACCCGCGCTCACCCATCCAACGCTGGTGACTTCGTGTCCCCAAGACAGGTGTGGTTTGTGGGGCAGGCGCACAGTGCAAGACGCCAGCGTCGGCCGTCCGAGTGCCGTTTCCTGTCGTAACGCCTCGAGTGAAAAACGCTCCAAAGAGACTTTCACGCTCAACCCATGCGCCGCAGCATCAGTGGAAATTGCAACCCTCAGATCCGCTGGAAACGCGCCAGAAACGGGCGTTCCGGTATCAGTGTAACCACAGGTATCAGCGATTTCCTGCATAGGAAGCAGGGCTCTCAGACGGGTAGTCAACCGCTGGAGGCCGCGCTTGTCCAAGCTGCCATCTGCTCCATTCCAGCCCGGGTAGCCGTGTTGGATCCAGTAACCCATTAGGTTGGCCGCCGCGGTTGGAACACAGCCCGATGCCACGCTGGGCGCCAGAGCACCGGGGACTGGGAATTGTTGCAAGTTCGGGACGTCCTTTAAAAGCTGGCCGCTTTGAGCGTTTGGGGCGGAGGCTGCGCCCCACGCAAAATCCACCAAAGACGCCTCAGAGGTGTCTTCACACATTAGATAACCTGCGTTTTCGGAAGCGACGGAGAGGTTCGCAATCCAAACGGGGTTAAGCCCAGTCTGGTAGGGTTGTCCTTGGGCTTGCTCGACTCGCCGGAGGCCTTCGATGCGCACGTTTCTCCATGCGGGTGCAATAAAGTGTGCGCTAAGGGTCTCCACATGGGCACGCATCCGTGCCTCAGCCTGCGGCGAATCAAGCGCGCCATGTAAAGGCAGACCGCCTGCCACCGAACAGATCGCAATTGTTTTAATCCAGATTACTTTCATAAATGCTTTACGTTCCCTGCTCAAAGTTTCGGCTATTTTGACTGGGGCACAAGTCAAACTCCCGCAGTTGGCAATTGTCCCATTTTCAGTGCGCAGAGTTGCTTTCGGAGGGATGCGCGGTTTCTTTTAAGGGATGATCGTTGGAATAGACCTTGGCACCACTAACTCCCTAATTGGCGTATTTGACGCGGGGTTTGTCAGTCTGATTGCCGATGAGATGGGGCAACGCTTGACTCCCTCAGTGGTTCATTATCCGGAGGCGGGCATGCCTTTGGTGGGGCGTCCCGCAGAGAGGCTGCGCGTGCTGAGTCCGGAGCGGACTGTGTTTTCCTCGAAACGTTTCATGGGGCGCCGAGTCGGGGAGGAAGCCGCTGAGATGCCTTACCGGATTGTCGGGGATAAAGGCGCTCCAGTGATGCTTGCCTTAGGGGATAAGCGGGTTGCCCCAGAAAATGTCGCGGCGGAAATTCTTCGCAAATTAAAGGAGGACGCCGAGCGCGCCTTGGGAGAAAGCGTCACCAAAGCGGTGGTGACCGTTCCTGCGTATTTCAATGATGCACAGCGCAGCGCGACGAAACTCGCCGGAGAGCTCGCCGGGTTGGAGGTGGTGCGGATTTTAAATGAGCCCACCGCCGCCGCGCTGGCCTACGGGTTGGATCGGCGGCCTGAGCGCACGCGTATCGCCGTTTACGACTTTGGGGGCGGCACGTTCGATGTCTCAATTTTGGAACTGCAGGGGGGCGTATTTCAGGTGCTTTCCACCAATGGAAACACGCGACTTGGGGGGGATGATATTGACTCGGCTCTGGTGGGCTACGTCGAATCAGAGTTGGGCGTGAGCGTCACCACAGCGACTGCGCGCGCGCGACTTCTGGAGGCTCTGGTTGCGGCAAAGCACAGGCTATCAGAAGCCGAAGAGATCTCAGTGACCCTTCCTTTTCTAGACGGCCTCGACTCTCCTGAGTTGTTACTGAGTCGTACAGCGCTGGAAATGGTCGCCCGGCCGTGGGTGGAGAAAACTCGGGTGCACTGTTTGCGCGCTTTGTCAGACGCGCGGTTGGAGGTCGGAGACATCGCTGAAGTTATTCTTGTAGGCGGGAGTACGAGGATGCCGCTGGTGCGCCAGTTTGTTGCTGAAATTTTCCACCGTGAACCGGATTGCAGCCGCAACCCGGACGAGGCTGTGGCGGAGGGGGCCGCTCTACAGGGGGCGATTTTGGACGGAAAATTGCAGCACGTGGTGCTTTTGGATGTGACTCCCTTGTCCTTGGGCATCGAGACGTTTGGCGGATTGATGAACGTTATTTTGCCGCGCAATTCGACGATTCCCTGCAAGGCCGGGGAGATGTTTACCAATGCTTTGCCGGGGCAGCGTTCAATGTTGATCCGCGTGCTGCAAGGGGAGCGGGAGCTGGCGGATGCCAACTGGGAGTTGGGGCGTTTCGAGATCCCATTCACTCCCTTGCCAAAGGGGCAGGCTAGGGTAGGGGTGCAGTTTGAAATCGACGCGAACGGGATTCTGAAGGTTCTTGCGAGGGACACCACCACAGGCAAGGAGCAGGTGGTAGATATGCACAGTGCGGTAGAGGTTAGCGACGAGGCGGTCGAGAAGATGTTGGAGGACGCACTAGAGCATGCGTTTGATGACATGAACCACCGAGCGTTCACGGAGGCAAAGCTAAAGGCTCAAGAGATGCTGCCCTCAGTGGCCAAGGCGCTTAGCTTGGCGGGAAATGCCTTGGACGCAGGCGAACGCGAACATATTGAGCGGTGCGTGCATGAGGTGCAAAACGCCTTGCGAGGGGAGGCTGCCGAGCCGCTTAAACGCTCTGTTGCCGCGCTGGATGATGCCACGCAGAGGCTCGCCGCGCTGCTGATGGAACGCGCGATGCGTCGCTGATTAAGTCATGCCCTGCCCTCATTCTTGGGCGCAACTATTTCAGTAAGGCTTTGTGATGGCTGTTCGATGAAGCGGCGTACTTTTGCGCCTGAGTCAGGCCGCATCTCTGGGCTAGATCCTTCATTTTGGGGCTGTGTTTGCAACGCGCTGGCTAAGAGAAAATCCTCTCAATAGTTCAAAACGAAAAAGTTTTCGCATTTTGCCCAAACTATTAGGCGATCCATTTACGAAGTATCTGGTGTAGGGCATGCACGCGTCTCGGCGTCAGTCAGCGATTGTTTGGGTATTTATTGAGGGCTTGTTGCAGGAGTCTCTCTAAGTCGTTGCAAAATCGTTGGGTACACTATGAAAGCCGCGTGTCAGTCGGGGCCCTGCGGCATTTCACCCGATTCATTTTTCCCCTGTCTATGCGAGATATTATTTTCATTTCCCTCGAAAATTGGGACGGCGTCTGGCGACGTAACCAGTTTTTATGTGCGGAGTGGATGCGCCGTTTTCCTCAGATGCGCATTCTCTTTGTTGGGCGCCCTCGGGACGCATCCTACGCCTTGCGAACGGGGGCGGTGGATTCCTTTAAGGCCGCTGCTCTAAGGCAAAGTGATGAGTACAAGGGGCTGACGCTCTTAAATCCGCTCAAGCTGATGCCCAACTCATTTGCGGTGGGACGCCATATTAATGCAGAGTTACTGTTGCGGCAGGTAAATGGCGCAGCAAAGAAAATTGGCCTGCGCAATCCTTTGCTTTGGATCAACGACCATTTTGCAGCTCACTTGGTGGGGCATGTGGGGGAAAGGGCTGCCATTTACGACATCACCGATGATTGGGCCCTCATGGGCGCTATTCCTTCCGAAGAGCGTCAACGCGTGAGCGCGGCTGATGCTGAAATGTGTGCGAAATCAGATTTAGTAGTGGTTTGCTCTGCGGCTCTGGAAAAATCAAGAAAAGCCCATTGCCGCAGAATTGTGCGCATCTCCAATGGCGTAGATGCCGACCATTATCCGGTTTGCCGTGTCCCTAGGCCGCGTGGTGGTGCTCCGGTTTTTGGGTATTTGGGGTCTTTGCATGGTGAGCGCCTGGATTTTGGACTGATAGAGGCACTTGCCACGAGCTGGCCCCAGTGCAAAGTGCTGATGTGCGGTCCCTGCATGCTCACGGATTACGAGCGCAGGCTCCTTGGGGCGCTTCCAAACGTGGAAGTTTGCCCAGAAGTACACTATCGCGATGTGCCGGGGGTGCTTGCCTCGTTTGATGTGTGTATTTTGCCGCATCGCAGAACGCCCTTCACCGAGAGTTTAAATCCGATAAAATTGTGGGAGTATCTGGCTAGCGGAAGACCCATTGCGGCGACTTCAGTGGCTGGGTTCCGTGACTTTCCTCATTTATGCAATCTTGGTGATGGGGCGGCGGGCTTTGTTGCCGCCTGCCATGCTGCGTATCGAGAGGATGGTTCCATGGCGGCGGCGCGGGTCGCGGTTGCGGAGGCAAACTCCTGGAGAAGTCGGGTTGAAGATTTACAAGAAGTTTTCCGCCAGGAAAGTTGGATAGGAACCCCCTTTGTAAGGTGGGGTGCCATGCGGGGGGTGGAGCTGGCCGAGCCTCGAAGCGAGATCGCAGTGGAGGCCACAGGTGCGTTAAATGGTTCTTTGCGGGAGGTGGCGCTTGAATCCAATTGGCGATGATCAGGAGCGCGGCGCGCCCTCTTCCAGCGAGGTGTGTTGCGTCATAGTAAGTTTCAATACGAAGGCTTTGACGCTTCGGTGTCTTGCGGCTTTCGGGGAGGCGGGGCGTGTGGTTTCCGAGGTTTGCGTGGTGGATAATGCGTCCTCAGACGGAACCGCATCCGCCTTGGAGCATTGGAATCATTACCTTAATTTGGAGCATGTTGAAGAAAGAATACCTCCCGGCCTTTCGGTGATAAGTCTTTCTGAAAACATAGGCTTTGGTCCTGCAAATAATAAGGGGGTGGGCTCAACGACTTCGCCGTTTGTGGCGCTTGTGAATAGCGACGCTTTTGTGTTTCCAGGCGCTTTGCAGACGTTGCGGGATTATTTATTGGCAAATCCCAAGGTGGGAGTGGTCGGCCCTCGCCTTTTGAACGCTGACGGTTCGATGCAAGAGTCTCGTTTTCCTTTCCCAAATCCAGGAAGAGCGTGGGCCGAGAATCTTGGGGTCGCAAAGCTTATGAAGTGGATTGGCCCGGATTGCGGGTTGAGTCAGGGGCCGGTGGAATGGCTCAGTGGGGCTTGCCTGATGTTTCGCCGGGAAGTTTGGGAGCGCGTCGGTGGGTTTGATGAATCTTTTTTT
>CALQFT020000106.1 GCA_943329925.2 Opitutus sp. GAS368 | reverse complement strand
GTTTCCAGAGATAAGACTCTAATCTGTGCGGCGAAAAATACCAGCCATGCCAGCGATATGCCTCCGATGGCGAGCACCAAGCCTCTGTCATCTTTTTCGTTCACTTGGTTGCCCCTTCCTTTAGTGCTCCGGTTCCCAATGCGAACCCATGTTTTGTGAGCAAATCTTTCAAACGGTTGCTATTGGTGCGCTCCGCGAAGGCCGCGACATCGGCAAGTACTTTCCCTCCAACTTCCTCTGCCACGCCGCGGGCGCGGTTCAGCTTTTCCTGCTGAACTTGCAGTTGTTGGCGTTTGGCTGCCAAGCGCGGCTCAAAGGATTCCAATAGGCGCTGCACTTGAAAAACCCTCGTCTTACAATGCATATTCTCTTCAGCCACGAGGTAATAGCGGATACTCAAGGCGCATACCGCCCCAGACGCGAGGGCGACAATGGTACTGAGATGAATTTTGGATGTCATGGTGTGTGAGGGATGTGGCTCTCGCCTCAAATTAAAAAAGGTGCAGAGAATAGAATCGCTGCACCTTTTGAAATTTCCAGTGGAAGATGTTTTTTATTTTATCGTCCGCTTGGCACTGGGACCTATTTCAGCGCGTGGACCGCATCCACAACGCCTTGTGCGGTGATGCCTAGCTTTTCCATCACGTAATTCCCTGGGGCGCTCAGGCCAAATCGCTCCAGTCCGACCACGGTGCCATCCAGTCCGACGTAGCGGAACCATGCGTCTTTCACTCCGGCTTCAATCGCCACGCGGCGGCGCACGGAGGTGGGCAGGACGGCTTCCTTATACTCGGATGATTGGCCGTTGAAGAGTTCCATGCAGGGCATCGAAACCACGCGGACACCTTCGCCTAGGGTCTTCGCCGCTGCGAAGGCGTGCTGCAATTCACTGCCACTAGCCAGCAGGATGGTCGTGAGGGTGCCTGTCTCGCGCTTTGCAACGTAGCCGCCGTGGAGGACGCCTTCGCGGCGCGTTTCCACGGGCACTTCATTGAGCAAGGGCAGCGCCTGTCGGGAGAGCGCCAGCAGCGTGGGGCCGTCCTTGCGGGAGAAAGCCGAGGCGAAGGCGCCGGCTGTTTCTTCGGGATCGCCAGGCCGAATGACGTGCAGATTCGGGATCACACGCAAGCCACTGACGGTTTCCACGGGCTGATGCGTGGGGCCGTCTTCTCCTACGCCGACGGAATCGTGCGTGAAGATGTAGACCACCGGCAGGTGCGAAAGAGCAGCCAGACGAATCGAGGGCCGCGCATAATCGGCGAACACCAGGAAGGTGGCGCCGCTTGCGTGGAAGATGCCGTCATAGGCAATCCCGTTCATGATGGCTGCCATGCCGTGCTCGCGGATGCCGTAACGCATGTTGCGGCCGTCTTGGGAGGTTGGAGTGAAATCCTTGACCCCGTTAATGTAGTTGAGCGTGGAGCCGTAAAGATCGGCGCTGCCGGAAATCGTCAACGGAAGCTTGGCGGCGATGGGTTGGAGTACATCGGAGCCGGCTTTGCGTGTGGCGATTTTGGAGTCCGCCGGGAAATGAGGAATGACGGCGAGCAGCTCCTGAGGGGAGGGGAGATTTCCTTGGACACCTTCATTGAGGATGGCGGCTAAGTCAGGGTGAGCGGCCTGCCACGCAGCGAAGGTGTGCTTCCAGGCGGCGTGTTTTGCCGCGAGTTGCTCGCGATGCTTGGCGAAATAGGCGTGGGTTTTCTCCGAGACATAGAAATGTTCGTGCTCTGGCAAACCGAGGCCTTTGCGGGCGGCCTCTATAAACTTTGCGCCTCCTTCGCCGTGGGCCTTTGCCGTGCCGGCTACTTCGGGGATGCCCTTGCCGATGAGGGTTTTGGCGACAATGAAATGCGGTTTTCCCTTGGTGTTTCGAGCGTTCTCTATGGCGGCGGCAACCGCGTGGAGGTCGTGTCCATCAACGTGCTGGACGTGCCAGCCGTAGGCGGCGTAACGCATCGCGGTATCCTCGCTTTGGGAGGCGTTTGCCATGGCGTCAAGGGTGACGTCGTTGGAGTCGTAAATCAGGATGAGGTTGTCCAGGTGGTTGTGTCCGGCGTAAGCGGAGGCTTCTGCGGAAACTCCTTCCTGCAAGCAGCCGTCTCCAGCTAGCGCAATCACGTGGTTGTGGAAGATGGTGTGTTCAGCCGTGTTGAAACGGGCTGCTGCCATCTTTTGGGACACGGCAATGCCCACGGCGTTTGCGACGCCCTGGCCGAGAGGGCCGGTGGTGCATTCCACTCCGTCGGTTTCATGGGCTTCGGGATGGCCCGGCGTGAAGGAACCCGGGGCCCGGAAGGCCTTGACCTGATCAAGGGTGAGTTGTGCGTATCCCGCCAGATGCAGCCATCCGTACAAAAACATCGAACCGTGTCCTGCTGACAGCACGAAGCGGTCGCGGTTTAACCAGCGGGGTTCCACTGGGTCATAGTTCAGGGCGTGCCCAAAAAGTACGGCGCCAATTTCAGCGCAGCCTAGGGGGAGACCGAGGTGACCGGAGGAACAGGCATGGACGGCGTCCATGGCGAGGCCGCGAGCTTCGTTGGCGGCGCTTTGCAATGCATCAGTAGCGAGGTTCATATGGTGTAAAAATGTGCAGATTAGGAGTCGTAGCCGCGGAGTCAAGGTATCCCCCGCATCGCCTGATTCTTTACGCAACCTCCCCGTAGTGAAATAAACCGCGCCGCACCAGTGGGACGCCTTTTTCGTCGGCCATTAAGAATTCCAGAGGCGACGGATTTGTTTTTCCCTAAAAGCTGGCTTTCACCTCATTGCGTTGCGGGGAAGCTTTGCAAATGGGGCAACCTTGCCCACAATTCCCGCCCCGTGAATCGCACCCATGCCATCCTTTTGCGTAAAACGCGCCTGACGGAAAGTAGCCTGATTGTAACCTGGCTTTCCGCTTCGCACGGGCGAGTCAAGACGGTGGCCAAAGGCGTGTTCCGTCCCAAAAGCCGCCTCGCGGGGGTGTTGGATTCGTTACACCTTTGCGAGATTCAGTTTGCCCCGGCGCGCTCAGGGGATTTGCACAGTTTAAGGGAAGCGACTCTGCTGGATGCCTTTGTCAATGTGCGCAGGGATTACCCCCGGCTGGTCCTGGCCGCCTACGGAGTGGAACTCATCGAGCGGACGACCGAGGCTGAATTTCCCATGCCGGAGCTTTTTGATTTATTGCAACGTTTGCTGCGATTTTTGGATGCTAATGTCGGTTCGCAAAAAGCACTGCGTCATTTTGAAGCCGAACTGGTGCGACTCCTAGGCGTGGCGCAACCTGGGATTCCAGCCGAGGAATCGTTGGAAGCGGTGTTGCATCGGTTGCCGGTAAACCGGGGGGAATTACTCTCTCGCCTGAGCGCTCTTTGATGGCGTTTTGCGCGGCGGCGGGCATGGTGTGCAAATGTTCCTTGATGCGTCCATTCTCCAAAAGGCTGCGCCAACCTCCGTGGAAGAGGTGCTCTCGCTTGCCGGCAGCGTGTTTGCCTCAACGGGATTTAACGGCGCGGGCGTGGTTTTGACCGCAGAGCCCAGCGGGGGGGCGGGGGTGAGCGGGGCCGCGTTTTGCGTCAGCGTGCCGATCTTGGAAGTGGAGGCTTTCGTGCGTCGAGCGGCGGAGGAAGCCGCCGCGGAACAGGGGATTCAAGTCAGTCGCCTCAACTTGGCGCTCAAACAGGAAGCTCCGGAGCGTTTGGGGCTGGAGATTGAGGCCGACGCGAAGGCCTTTTTGGGAAAGGTGACGGTGCGTATTACCGGTGCGCTGGTGCTACAGCAAGAGGGGACGTTGCGGTTTGAGGGGCTCCAGATGGACGCCGGAGCCGGGATGTTCGCGGGAATGGCGGGGGCGGTGTTGCGGCCGAAATTGGCGCAATTGAGCGCGCAAATTCTAGATTTGAGGCAGGTTGAGGGATTCGGGCTGCGGGTGACTGGAATCCGTGCCACGGCACAGCAGGTGGAATTAAGCTTCGTGGTGGTTTAACCGGGACGGGAGGGCTCCCGGTGGGGCTCAGCGCACGAAGGCGTGTGCCTTGAGATCGTCCAAGTCCACGAATTCAAGCGCGGTAATGTGGCACGCCTCGAGAATCACCGACGGTGCGCATCCTTCGTCCAAAGCTTCTTTCCAGCGTTCGACGCAGAGACACCAGCGGTCTCCGTCTTTAAGGCCGGGAAACCGGTATTCGGGTCGAGGTGTGCTCAGGTCGTTTCCTTGAGCCTTGGAGAAGGCGAGAAAATCGGTGGTGACCAGGACGCAGACGGTGTGCAGGCCGCGATCCTCGGAACCGGTTCGGCAATAGCCGTCGCGGTAGAAGCCGGTGAGTGGGGCGGTGCAGCAGCATTGGAGTGAGCTGCCGAGGACGTTGGTGCGCATGGGGGGATTTTTACGGGATGTTGTGGGGGAGCAAGCGCTAAGACGAAGGAATGAGCAATTTACTTAAGATTTACGTTCACTAAATCATTGGTTTACAAAGTCGTGTCAGATTTAACCTCAAGTTTGAAACCAGAGGTGACATTAGCCACCCTCAACGAGTTGTAATCTTATGAAAACAAAGTCCGCTTATTTATCGCTGCTCAGCGCTGCGGTTTGGGGTTCCTCCCTGCTTGCCGGCAATGCTCTTGCCCAACAACCGCCACCACAGCACGGTCCGCCCAGTCCGGAGGAGCGGCTCAACCGGCTAACCACCGACCTCGGGCTCTCTGCGGCTCAGGTGACTAAGTTGAAGCCCGTCTTCGCTGACACCGCCACCAAAATGAAGGCGTTGCACGATGATTCCTCCACGCCCCAAGAGCAAAAAAAAGAGAAGGGCCGCGAAATTATGCACGCTGCCGATTCGGCCATCAACGCGGAGCTGACTTCCGATCAGAAGACAAAGTTCGAAGAGTTGCGCAAGAAACGCAAGCAGGACGGCCCGCCTTCAGGTGGGCCCAATGGTGGTGGAGAGCGTAAAGGCCCGCCCCCAAGTGGTGGCAAAACCCAGTAGGATTTTCCATGAGTTGGCTTTGCGGTTCATAAAGGCCGCAAAGCCGAGCTATCCCCGTGGCCTCATTTGGAAGCGCCCGGGGCCTGATTGGACCGAGCTGAGGCGCGACTCAGGCTAGGAGTTCGGTCACGACGCGGCCGCCTTTGTTGTCGGTGAGCGTCATGGGAGTGCCGTTGCGATGGAACGTGACTTTTTCGTGGTCCAGTCCGAAGAGGTGCAGCAGCGTGGCGTGGTAGTCGTGGTGGGAGACGATGTCCTTGACGGCCTTGTGTCCGAAATCGTCGGTTTCCCCGTAGGTGGCACCGGCCTTGAAGCCGCCGCCTGCCATCCACATCGAAAACCCGTAGGTGTTGTGATCGCGGCCGGCGATGTCTTTGTTTCCAGGAAACTCAACGACGGGAAGCCGGCCCATTTCACCGCCCCAATGCACGACGGTGGAGTCCAGCAAGCCGCGGGATTTCAAGTCCAGAACCAGCGCAGCGGAGCCCTTGTCGACGTATTTACAGGCGGCCGGCAGTCCGGAGAGGATACTCTTGTGGTGGTCCCAAGTCTGGTTTGCGGTAAAAAGTTGAACGAAACGAACTCCCCGCTCCACCAGCCGCCGCGCTATGAGGCAGCGGGTTCCAAACTCCGCGGTGGCGGGGTCATCGATACCGTACAGTTTTTTGGTGGCCTGAGTTTCGCCTGTAATATCCAGAGCCTCCTTGGCCGCGATCTGGAGCCGACCAGCGAGGGCGTAACTGGCGATGCGGGCTTCCAAGTCGCTCTCACCGGGGTGTTTTAGAAGATGTTCACCGTTGAGGCTGCCAAGGAAATCAAGATAGCGCGCCTGCGCCTCTCCGCGCAGGTGGGGAGCGGGATCGAGATTCGGCATCCGGGGTTCTTGGGAACGCACTGCCGTGCCCTGATAAATGGAGGGCAACCAACCTTGGGTCCAGTTGCCCACGCCCAGAACGGGAAGCCCGCGAGGATCTGTAAGGGCGACATAGGCCGGTAGTTCGTTGGTTTCGGAGCCTAGTGCGTAAGTCAGCCAGCTTCCGATAGTGGGCCGGCCCGCGAGGATCCCGCCTGTCTGCATCGCGTAGATACCCTGACCGTGGTTGCTCACGCCCGTCTGCATGCCGCGGATGAGCGTCACATCGTCGACAATCTGCGCAAAGTAGGGCAACAGTTCGCTCACGGCAGTGCCGCTTTGCCCGTGTTGCGCAAATTTCCAAGGGCTCGCCATGAGCGTGGTGCTTGCGTTGGCGGAATCGTCGAACTTGATGTCGCCGCTGAATTTCTGGCCGTTGCGTTTGTCTAGTTCCGGTTTTGGATCAAACAGGTCCACCTGACTGGGACCGCCCTGCATAAACATGGAAATCATGGCGCGGGCCTTTGGGCGCGCCAGGGGCAGCTTGGGAAGCGTGTCGTAATGTTGGGCGATAAGGTCAACGGGCTTGGCCAGAAGACCGTCTCTTTTCAGAAGGGAAAGCGCCCCCAGGGTGCTGAGGCAAAAGCTGCCTTTGGAGAGGAAATGGCGGCGGGAGAGGCATCCGTTCGTTTGCATGTTAATCTATGTAAAGGAAGGCGTTGGAGTTTAAAAGCGCCTGGCAAAGGGTGGCAAGAGCCGCCAACGCAGGAGGCGGAACGGAGGGCTTGGCCGCCGGTTTGGTGGCGGGGGCAGCCGGAGCGCCAGCCGCGGCGGGGACGACCTTTGGGGTCGCGGCGTCCAGCGCAGCCTGAAGGGTGGCGGTCTGCTGCTTGAGGAAGAGGGTCGCCTTCCCTAATTCCTCCGCTGCAGGCTCGGTTCCCAAGGCCAACTGCCAAGCGCGACGGATCTGCCCCTCGACATCCGTCCCCTGCTCGCGCAGGACGCGCTCTGCCACAAGCGTCGCCTGGCTCAGGGCAAACTCGCTATTCATGAGCGCCAGGGATTGCGGCGCCACGGTGGAGGCGGAACGCAGTTCACAGTTTGGCTCCATCTTGGGTAAATCGAAAGTTTCCAGCATGGCCAGCGGGCGGGTTCTGCGCATCTGTACATACAGGCTGCGCCGAAATTCCTCGCCGTTGAGGGGCAGGACTTTCCCCGAAGGCCGTCCGGCCGTGTCGGTTGTGTCAATGCCAACGATGACCTGTCCGTCGGTGTCGATCATTACGGGGACGGGGGCCCCGAACATCTTGGAGTTAAGTTTTCCACTGACTAGCAGCATCGAATCGCGCAGGGTCTCGGCATCCAAGCGCCTGATAGAGGCACGTCCCAGCAGGAAATTGTCCGGATCAGCGGCGTCTTTTTCAGCGGTGCGGGTGGAAGTCTGTTTGTAAACAGCCGAGTTGAGGATGATTCGGTGCAGTGCTTTGAGGCTCCATTTTTGGGCGACGAGTTCGCTCGCCAGCCAGTCGAGCAACTCGGGGTGCGACGGCCTGTCGCCTTGGTGCCCGAAGTCCGCCACGGTACCCACGATGCCCCGCCCGAAGTGGTGGTGCCATACACGGTTTGCCAAAACGCGCGTCAGCAACGGATGCTTGCCGGAAGTCAAATGCCGCGCGAACGCACCCCGGCGCCCCGTGGACGCGGCGCCTTCTTTCTGCTGTCCCAAAGGCCCGGTTTGAAGACTGGCGAGGATGGTCAAATCCGCAGGGGCGACAGTTTCCTTAGCGTTTTTGGGGTCGCCTCGGTGAAAGATGGCAGTGGTGGGTGGCGCTTTGACCGCGGTGGGTGTTTCGTTAAAAACGGGGAGGAATTTTTCCACTGTCTTCACTTTGCGAACCTCGGCGGCCTCGTCTGCAATTTTTTTGAGCTCGGCTTCGTGTTTGGTGTTGTAGGTGCGGTCGTAAAGATAGAGGGATCCCGGATTGAGTTGGTTGATGGTGGGATGCTCCTTAAGCAGACTAAGCTGTTCGGGGGTGCGGCTTTTGAGCTCCGTGCGATAGGCTGTACGCAGCGTTTCTCGGAGTTCCTCGGGGCGCTTTGCCAGTTCCCAGCCCAAAACCAGTTCAATAAGTTCGTCCTCCCGTTTCTTTCTGCGTGCGTCGACAACCTTGGCGCCGATTTCCACCACTGCGTTTTGCGCACGCTCCTCGTCCGTCATAAGCGAGAGCATGCGGGCGGCGGGATTGCGCCAGTTGGGCAGGTCGTAGCCGGGTTCAAATATGGCGCGCAACTGGTAATAGTCGCGCTGGGGAATGGGATCATGCTTGTGGTCGTGGCATTGGGCGCAGCCGACCGTCATGCCCATAAGCGAGGTGGAGACGACCTTGATCGCCTCGGCCACCACCGCGTTGCGAGCGGTGAGCTGTTCAGCCGCCGGCGCCGAGGCCGTCCCGTCGGGAACCATCCGGAGAAAGCCGGTGGCCGCCAAGGTTTCGATGGTCTCGGGCGTCATGTTTTTCAGGGGGCCCTGCACCAGCTCGTCCCCCGCGAGTTGTTCCTGAATAAAACGGTCCAGAGGCTTGTCCGCGTTCAGTGCGCGGATGACGTAATCCCGGTAGTAATAGGCCCAGGGCCGGGGCGTGTCCGTTTCGCTGTATCCGTCGCTGTCGGCATAACCTGCGATGTCCAGCCAGTGCCGCCCCCAGCGTTCTCCGTAATGCGGGGAGGCCAGAAGCCGCTCAACAAGGCGCGCGTAGGCATCAGGGGCGGTGTCCGCCTCAAAAGCGGCTGCCTCCTCCGGCGTGGGCGGCAGGCCGGTCAAATCCAGACTCACCCGCCTGATTAGCGTGGACTTTGACGCCTCCGGATTGAGGCCGAGGTTTTTCTCCTCCAGCTTAGCGAGGACAAAGCGATCGATGGGTGAGGCTCCCTCTGGTGCGCTTTTCGTGCGCGGGGGCTCAGGCTTGGTGAGCGGCTGAAAAGCCCAAAACTCCCGATCTTCCTCAGTAATGTAAACCTTGGGCACCTCCCGAGGCTCCTCCCTAGCTGTCAGGGCTCCCTGCTTAATCCAGTCTTCCAGCAGTCGCACCTCCTGAGGTGTCAACTTTTTACCCTTGGGAGGCATCTCACCTTCCCTCACTAAACGCAGCAGTTCACTGGCCTCCGGCTTGCCGGGAACAATGGCGAAATCCGCCCCGTCTCCGTGAGGTTCCACAAGAAAACGGCGCAACCGCACGTCCAGCCCGGCTTTGAGTTTTTCGCCCTCTCCGTGACAATGGACACAATGATGCTTAAAAATGGGTCGAATATGCCGCTCAAAGGTGAGCGGCTGCTGAGGGCCTAAAATAGCGGCCTTTTCCACGGGCCCCTGAAGGGCAGCGCACAAGCCTTCAACGACGCTAAGGGCCCAGACAAGGCAGAAAATAGCGCATTTCGCGCGCGCTGGGAGCGCTGGGAGAGAGGCGCGCACAGGGCCGAGGTGAGGGGGCGGGACAGGGAGAAACATGGGGCAGCATGCTGTATACATAAGATTAACCTCTCGAGGCCAACCTTCTTATGGAGAATTCGCCCTTAACGGGAAATAGGCGGAACAGCCTCTACTCTGTATGAATAGCGCAATTGACTTGTTCAAAATATGCGATTCAGGAAGCCGTCGCGCCAAGAAAACAGCCCCTTTGCCGTTTCGGTCCTTCAGACTTGGAAAATATCCGGCGTACGGCAAGCCAGACGTTAGAAGAGAGGCCCCGCACTCGGACAAAACCAGTTTCCGCGAGGGGAGAACAACGCCTACTTGTCGTCCCGAGCCCGCCTCTTTTGCGAGGCCTCCGTTTCGGGCGGGGGCAAACTTCCAAACTGCTTGCGATACAGTGTCCAAAATGGATTTTCAGCCGCTAGAGGAGTTGTCTCATTGACCATCATCGGCACTACGGCGGGCCACCATTTTTCATACGCGGCCTTCATTTCCTCGAAGACGGCCCCGTTCTGCGCCGCCACATCGTGCGCCTCGCCGAAGTCGTTTCTGAGATCAAAGAGCATCCACTCGGGCTTGTTTTTCCTTGAGGTGTTCACCAGATGAAAGTCTTTCGTCCGAACGCTGCAGTTTATGTATTTGCCCGTCTCAGGGGAGCTGTCCTTTTCCCAGCGGCCGACGTGTGTGAAAAGAGTGCGGGCGGACCACTCCGAGGCTGGGTTTTCGAGAAGTGGCACGAGGCTGCGGCCCTCGACCTGGGCGGCGGTTTTTGCATCGAGCGGGGCGCCTGCGATTTCGGCCAAGGTGGGGAGAAAATCGATGTGCGCCGTGAGTTGATTGGCGTCGGCAGGCTTCAATGTACCGGGCCATCTCCAGAATGAAGACGCTCTGGTTCCCCCGAGAAAAGGCGTCCCCTTGGTGCCCCGCATCCCTGCGTTGAACACCTTGCATCCGGCGGTTCCGCCGTTGTCATTCATAAAAATAACGAGGGTGTCTTTCTCGATTCCCCACTCTGAAAGTTTGGTCAACAGCCGTCCGATGTTGTCGTCGGCATTGGAAAGCATCCCGAAAAATTTCGCTGCATCCAGGTCAGTAACCTTGTCCTTGTAGCGGGCCAGATCCTCGTCCCTGACCTGCAGGGGCCCGTGAGGCACGTTGGTGGCGATATGCACGTAAAAGGGCTTCTTGCCCTTCACTTGCTCTATCCACTTCGTCGCCTGCGCAAAAAAAACATCGGTGCAGTAACCCTCGGTTTTTTCGAACTTCCCATTGTGTTTAATCAACGGCGAAGCGTACATGTTGCCCGGAGCGTCTCCGCAGGAGCCTGGATAGTGCTGGCCGATTCCGCCCGCGCCGTGGATGAAGACCTCGTCGAAGCCCCTCTTTTCGGGCTGGTAGGCATCCTCATCCCCCAAGTGCCATTTGCCAAAAATCCCGGAAGTATAACCCGCTGTTTTGAGCACCTGCGGAAGCGTCGTGGCGGCCAGAGTCATCTTTTCTCTTTCGAGAATGGTGTGGGTGACCCCATTTTTAAACTCATGCCGCCCAGTTAAAAGCGCGGAACGCGTGGGGGCGCAGGTGGGGCTGACGTGAAAATCCATGAAGCGGACGCCCTCGTCATGCAGACGGTCCATGTTTGGGGTCTTGAGAATAGGATTACCGTTGGCGGAAACATCTCCATACCCCTGGTCGTCGGTCAGGATGAAAATGATGTTGGGATGTTTCCCCGCCAGTCCTGCGGCTTGGAGGGAGAAGCCGGCTGTGAAAAGGAGGATGGAATGCAGAATAAGTTTCATCGGAGGAGAACAATGCTGGGGTAAACACTGAGTTTATCACTGAGGGGCTGCCCCGCCCTTCGCGAGGACTTGGGTGTATTTTCACATCCATCTTAAAGACGGATTCGCCGATCTTATGGCAAAAACCCGCTTCAAACCACAACATAAAGAGTGAGGAATCCAAGCAAAGAGCCGACGGGTTCGCGATGCTTCGCAATCCAGCGGCTAATGGCGGCGAGTTTCATCGCCTCAGGGCTTTTTCGTACCTGCCTATACGAGTCCAGCGGGGAGTTTTACAGCGAACGGGTATGGGTTGTACAATATGGCTGTGCATGTTTCGCGATGGTGTTGGGATTGGTTTGGAGACACGGTTGCTGGGAGCGACCCGAGTGGTGTTAGTACCGGCGCGGGCCGTGTCTTGCGGGGTGGCGATTGGTGACACAGCTTCGCGTCCGATGCGCGGTGAGGCATCGGCTACCCGACCGTCGCGATGGACATCACAGGATTTCGTCTGGCCCGAGGGCGCTCATAAGCAGGCAAAGCGAGCGGAGCGAGGGCGGCAGCATGTAGGTGTCACTGGCTCACCGCGCGCGGTCCTAAGCGCCTAGTGGGTATGCAGTGGGGTGTTTAAGTAACTCATCTGCAACAGCAAGGTATGGGCGGCGATGTTCGCGGCGCATATTGTGAAGCGCCAGTGCCGTGGAAAAGGAATCTTTTTGAGCTGCTAGAGGCAGGTTCCCCCCTAAGAGCGGTAGCGCATTCCTTTATGTGTCGGCCTTTTTGTGATAGGTGACAAAGTGACAAAACAACGGCGTGTTACTGTTTGGGTGCTTGGGCGTGGAGGAGTTCGTGTGACAGGGGAATTAAGCTTTCACTGCCTG
>CALQFT020000105.1 GCA_943329925.2 Opitutus sp. GAS368 | reverse complement strand
GGTGCGTTCAGGCGAGGATTACGGGAATATCTTCGACCACTTTTCCGTGGTGTACGACTACCCAAACAACGTCCGCTGCATGCACGCCAGCCGCCAGATCAACCTGACGGCGGCGTCCAATACGGACTCGTTCTACGGGAGCGAGGGCATTTGCGAAATTAACGGATCGAGCAAGCAGTTCGCGATCAAGGACCTGAAGGGTAACGTCAAGTGGCATTACACACCCGAAAAAAGCGACATGTACCAGGTCGAGCACGACGAGTTCTTTGCCTCGATTCGTGCGAGCAAACCGTTCAACGATGGTGACCGAATGGCCTCCAGCACGCTGCTCGCCATCATGGGGCGCATGGCCACCTACACCGGGCAGGAGATTACCTGGGAGATGGCGCTTAATTCTCAGGAACGCCTCGTGCCCGAGCACCTCGACTGGGACATGAAGCTGCCCGTGGCCCCGGTGGCGCTTCCCGGAATCACGCACTTTCTCTAAGGCCCGATCATGGCCGCCGACTCAGCCGCCGCCCCAGAGCGTTGCGTCTCTCTGGACGCTTACCGCGGCTTTGTCATGCTGTTGATGATGGCCGGAAGCACCTTGAAGTTTGCCTCCGTGGCCAAGGCTCTTCCTGAGAGTGGGATCTGGGCGTTTCTCGCCTTCCACCAAACCCACGTGGAGTGGGTTGGATGTTCGTTGCACGACCTCATCCAGCCCTCTTTCTCCTTCATCGTCGGGGTGGCGTTGCCCTTTTCCCTAGCCGCAAGACTGGGAAAAGGGATTCTGCCGTTGCCACTGCTTTTGCAGGCGGCCTGGCGCTCGCTACTACTCCTCGCAATTGGATTATTTCTGCGCAGCGTCGGCCGCCCGCAAACCCTTTTCGCCTTCACTGACACGCTTATTCAGATCGGCTTGGGATACACCTTCCTACTTTATCTGGGGCTGCGTTCGGTGCGCACCCAATGGATCGCCTTCTGGATTCTACTGCTGGGCTACTGGGCTGCGTTTGCCCTTTATCCCGCCCCCACCGCAGATTTTGATTACGTCAAAGTTGGCGTCTCCGCGGATTGGTTTGCAAAGCACGGCCTGGGCGGGTTCGCCGCGCATTGGAACAAAAACAGCAACCTCGCGTGGGCCTTTGATCTCAGATTTCTCAACCTTTTTCCACAGGCCACCCGCTTCGAATTCAACCCCGGCGCCACCAGCACCCTGAATTTCATCCCCACGCTAGCCACGATGCTCTTGGGATTGATCGCGGGAGGAACGCTCCGCAGCACTAGGGCGGCGGGGGAAAAACTACGCTGGCTCTGTTTAATGGGGACGGGCGCCCTCGGCCTTGGTTGGATGATGGGCGCCCTCGGCATCTGTCCGGTGGTCAAACGCTTGTGGACTCCCAGCTGGGTGCTCTTTAGCGGCGGTTGGTGCCTCTTACTCATGGCGGCTTTTTTCGCAGTGGTCGACCATCTCAAATGCCGCGCTTGGACTTTTCCCCTGCTTGTGGTGGGAATGAATTCCATCGCCGCCTACGTCATTGCGCATGTCTGCAACGACTTCATCCGTTCCTCGCTGCTCACGCATCTGGGCGAGGGTACTTTTGCTATTTTTGGCAAACCCTACGCGCCCTGCCTGCTGGGAGCAGGCACGCTACTGGTCATGTGGTTGGTCCTGCTTTGGATGTACCGCCGCAAAATTTTCCTCCGCATTTGACGCGAAGCTCGCTTCGGAAATTTCCCGAAAGCGGCCCCGCTAAGACATAACTTCCCCGTCCAATTTCACTGCTTTTTCCAAGAAACCCCCACAGCCGCCTTTCCTTCGCCCAAAGGCGATACCCAACCATATGAAGTACTTACTTAACATCCTTCTTCTTTGTGCCTTCGCACAAATCCGCCTAAGTGCCCAAGAACCAGCAAAACCCGAAGCATCCTGGGGACTGCCTCCCGCGAGCGCGAACGGCCCACGGATCACGCTGCCGCACACCGTTTACGCCGTACCGGGAATCGCCAGCAGTGTGTATTTTTCCAACACGGTTCTGAACGCTCCAGACAAGCCGCCCTTTTTTCTGTCGGCCAGTTGCGACATCGGGGAGAAAGCCGAGGGACGCTGGAACGCAAATGGAGCAGGACTCCAACCGGGCACCTACCCGCTTACCCTTACCGCCAAAGATGCCGGAGGAAAGGTTTTGGAGGAAAAACAAACACTGGTGCAAGTAGTACCCGCTGACGCCGGCAAGGAGGCAAACATCGCCCTACTCCTCGTGGGCGACAGTCTCACCTTCGCCTCTCATTATCCGGCGGAGCTCGCCAGACTCTTTGCGCTTCCGGGAAACCCAAAGTTTGAAATGCTGGGCTCCCAGCGCCATCGGACGCTTTCAAACGTGGCGTTTGAAGGATTCGGAGGCTGGAGTTGGAACGCCTTCAATAACCATTTTAAGCCTGGCACTCCCCTGCCCGGCAAACCGACCCAAAGCCCGTTCCTATTTAGCAATGAGACCCCGCCCAAGCCGGCCATGGACTTGGCCCGTTATTTTAAGGAACAATGTGGCGGGCGGGTCCCGAATTTCGTCGTTTTCCTGCTGGGCATCAACGACTGCTTTGGGCTCAATGTGGCAAATCCTGCGGCCCTGGACGAGGGCATTTCACGGATGTTCAAGGAGGCGGACTCGCTGCTCGCCGAGTTCCACAAAGCAGCCCCGAAGGCGGAACTCGGCCTCTGCCTCACCACTCCACCCAACGACTCCGATGCCGCTTTTTTCGCCAACTACAAAACCAAGTATCCGCGCTGGAATTGGCGCCAAGTGCAGCACCGGATCGTGGAACGCCAGATTCAACATTTTGAAAATCGCGAACAGGAGCGCCTCTTTGTCGTGCCCACGGAGCTCAATCTCGACACCGCAAAAGGCTACCCGGAAAACAACGCTGTCCATCCAAACGTCGAGGGATACAACCAAATTGGCGCGAGTATTTACTGCTGGCTTAAGGCCCGCCTCGCAGCGCGTCCCGCTTTAAAAACGACTAGCCAAAGTCAGTAAAAGACATTTCTGGCCCAGAAAAAGTTGCTACCAAGAGGCGCAAGGTAGCCAAAAGAGTGCCTTTTGTTTCAGGTCTGGTTGGGCACTATTTTTCCAAGTCAGCGGCGCTCAGAAAGTCGCTGAAAATACGCAGGACTTCCGCTTCCGTGGCGACGGTTTCGGGGTCCTGGCTACCCAAGGGATCCTTTTCGGAGACGTGCAGTTGTTTGCTCTTGAGATCGTCCAAGAGGACGCGGCAGAAGCGTAATCCAGCGGGTTGCGGGTCTATGCGCGACTCGCGTTCGGCATGGGAGCGGCGGGCGTTTTCAAGGGCGTCGCGGCGGACTTTTTCCTCGAGACTCAGTTGGTTTTGGAGTCGTTCATTACGGGTTTGCTCGCGTTCAGCGGCGATGCCCTTAAAGGCGGGGGAACCCTCGACGCGCATCTTGGAAAGGACTTGCAACGGACGGATGACTTTCGGGGACAGTGGGACTGCGATTATGCCCGCTAGCGGCACAACGGCGTCATGCGGCAGGGGGTCGGTGAGCGCGCCTTCCCCTTCGTTGGGAAGATCCAGCGTGGAGGGCAGCACGATGTCGGGATGCACACCGACAAGCTGCGTGGACTGGCCGTTAATTCGGTAAAATTTCCCCACCGAAATCGCCATGCCGCCCAACGGTTGGCGGGTCTTTGTCTTGAGAAATTCCTTGAGGGGCAGCGTCGTTTGGACCGAGCCCTTTCCAAACGTCTGTTCGCCCCCGACAATCAAAGCGCGGCCATAATCCTGAAGCGCGCCAGCCACCAACTCGCTTGCCGAGGCGCTTCCGCGGTCGGTCACCACCACGAGTGGTCCGTTGTAAACTGGCTTTGCTGAACGCAGGCGTTCGGGAAGCAGAACCTCGGTTTCCGCGTCTGAAGCATTCACTTGTGCGATGGGGACTCTGCCGCAAAACAGCCCGCCGATCTCGATTGCCTCATCCAGAAGTCCGCCGAGATTTCCGCGAAAATCCAGCACGACGCCAGCCACCTTTTCCGCCTGCAAACGCTTGAGCAAAAGTCCCACATCCTTTGACACACTGCTCATTCGGCGTCCCAAAGGTCCGGCATCATCGCCATAAAAGCCTGGAACAACCAACCATCCAAAGCGCTGGGTAGTTTTGCCGTCGGAGGCCTTGGCTTCCACAATTTTTGCGAAAGCCTCCCCGTCGCGGCTCCGCATCTCTTCCCTGTGTAGGCCGAGAACCACGCGCTGGGCGCGGTCTGGCGCCCGCGAGGGTGAAATTTTGAGTCGCACCAGCGTCCCTTTTTTCCCCCGCAACAAAGACACGGCTTGGGCGAAGGGCAGACCCTCCAAGTCTTGAAAGGCCTTACCCTCTTCGGATACCGCCACAATGTGGTCGTTGACCCGCAAGCGGCCGTCTTTTTGTGCCGGGCCGCCGGGCAGTAGCGCCACCACGCGTAGTCCTTGCGGATCCTGCTCCAAGGTGACGCCTATGCCGATGCGAGAAAGGCGCAGCTCGCTTTCGGTGTCTTCGAGCTCTTCCTGAGTAAGGTAGTCTGAATGAGCGTCCCCAGCCCGGGCAAGCGCTAGCAGTGCTGGAGCCAGTTGTTCTTTTGGGGATTGTTGCTGCTGCGTCTTCTCCAGCTGTTCAAGCCGCTTACGCACCTGTGCCTGTGCCGGCGCGGGATCCGAACCCGAGAGGCGATACTCCAGCAATTCTGCTCCGACTTGTGCGGTCCAGAGTTGTTGTGCTTCGGCTTCGTTGGCAGGCCACTGGGCGTGTTCGCGGGTGAGTTCGACATTCCACGGCGTAGAAAAATCCCATTCTCCTCCCGCCAGTCCGAATGCAGTGGTGGTGTAGGCTTTCAGTCGCTCCTGATGGCGCTTCGTCACGGCGTAGACGGCACCCAAATCACCGCTTTTGAGACGACTCGCGAAGGAGTCCGAGAATTGGCTCCGGAATTCAGCCAGATCAGGTTGCAGGAAAATGAGATGCTCCGGATCGAGCAGTTCAAAGTAGCGCTCCAAGGCTCTTTTGGAGAAACGCGCGTCCAAGGGTTGCCTGAGATAATGCTGATTTTCGAGAAGCGTGGCCGCTGTAGCCGCCACCTTGGGCCAGAGCTCGTTATCTGCATGCGTTGCAGCCGCGGGCTTGGCTGATTTCGCGGCGGCATCACGTGCGGGTTCCTTTCCTGCCCACGCGGCGTTCGGAGCCGTGAGGCTCAGCAACGTCAGGCAGAGTGCCGCAGCGCGGGTTATGGAGCAGGAAGCGGGAGTGGCTGGCATGAGGTGGGTCGTGGCCGGTGGGTCGTGGCCGGTGGGTCGTGGCCGGTGGGTGGACAGAGACTGCGGCGCGAGTGCCGGCGAGCGGCTTAATTGCGCAGGGCTTGAGAGAGAGAGGCGGAGACAAGGTGTTCCTTGAGCAAGGTTTTGACGGGCTTGTTCAAAATTTCAACACGAGTGCCAATATCCACCATTTCGAAAAGTTTCACCACATCCTTGGAGCGCATCCGAACGCATCCCCAACTCACAGGAGTCCCAAGTAGTCGCTCCTCCGGCGTGCCGTGAATATAGATGAAACGAGGGAAAGCATTGGCATTTTGAGGCTCCAAACCGCGCAGCCAGAGAATCCGAGTGACGATGGGGTCGCGTCCGGGAGCATTGGGGCGCAGCACTTCGCCTGTGGGATGGCGTTGCTTAAAAACTGCCCCTTCTTTGGCGCTTTCCCCAATTTTATCGGCGATCTCCAAGGCGCCAAGCGGGGTGGCATAACTGCCAGAACGATCCCCTGTACCAAACCGGGAAGTTGAAATGGGAAAGCGCACCTTTTCCAGACCATCCTGAAAAACTAGAAGTTTTTGGTCTGCAACGCTCACAAAGACATTCAAATCAGAGGCGAGGCACTTCCCTGATCCAGCCAATAAGCTGAGGGTAAATACCGTCAGCCAAATGACTTTGGCCCCCATGAGATAGATGCCTTCATAAAGGCAAAGTAAAGACTGAGCCCGCGAAAAGATTAGATTGCGGCAATGCAGGAAGCCATGTGTGCGCATATCGGGAGTGACAGCAATAGATACAGTAAAGATACAGTAAAAAACGTTAATATGTATTGCCACAGGTTCGGACTTAAATAAAGGCGGAATTCCCTAAACATTTCTATTTTACTGCACAAACTTGGATCAGAATTTCTGAAGGTATGAGTAAACTAAACGAGTCCGAATCACATTGGGTTGCGCTCTGGGCACGCTGCGAAAGAGCTCCGATTTGAGCGACCTGCGTACTTGAGAAGGTTTGCGGTAGAAAACGCGCCGCCCTTTGCTAAGTTAAACATTCCATGGTGCACACCACGCAAACTCAGACCCAACCGCTTGTCATCGCAGGCCGGACTTTTCAGTCACGCCTCATGCTTGGCACCGGCAAATTCGCCTCCAACGCCGTCATGGCTGCCGCCCTAGAAGCCAGCGGGACGGAGATCGTCACAGTGGCCCTGCGCCGGGCAGACTTGAGCGGTTTACACGACCCCTTTGCTAACATTCTGGAATTCATCGATCCAAAGCGTTACCTCCTGCTTCCGAATACCAGCGGCGCGATGAATGCCGAGGAGGCCGTCCGGTTGGCCCGCCTTGCCCGTGCCGCGGGCATTTCGCACTGGGTGAAGCTCGAGATCCACCCGGATCCGCGCTATCTTTTACCGGACCCAATCGAGACTTTAAAAGCTGCTGAAATCCTTGTGCGCGAAGGTTTTGTAGTTTTACCATACATCAACGCTGATCCCGTGCTCGCCCGGCGCTTGGAGGACGTTGGAACCGCGGCCGTCATGCCCCTAGGCTCTCCGATTGGCAGTAACCGAGGGTTGCGCACTAGGGATCAGCTCGAGATTATTTTGGAGCAGTGTAGCGTACCGGTGGTCATCGATGCGGGAATAGGGGCGCCCAGTCAGGCGGCCGAGGCGCTCGAAATGGGGGCGGCAGCCGTTTTGGTCAATACAGCCATCGCCATTGCGCCGGATCCCTCCCGAATGGCGCGCGCTTTCCAAATGGCGGTGGACGCCGGCCGGATCGCCTTTGAAACGGGCCTCACCCACACCTATTCCCAAAATGCGTTCGCCTCCGCGACCAGTCCCCTAACCGGCTTCCTGCGCGCCGGAGAATAGCCCGCCAAACCGCTTCCCCCACGTCCAACTCTTTTTCTCCCATGAGCCTTTTGGAAGTCCGCAATCTGAAAACCTACTTCCCTGTGCATTCCAGCATTTTGCGCAGGCATGTCGACGACATCAAGGCGGTCGACGACGTGAGCTTTTCCATTCAGGAGGGAACCACCGTGGGTCTGGTGGGAGAAAGTGGTTCGGGCAAGTCGACCATAGGAAAGACTTTGCTCAAACTCATCCCAGCCACATCCGGGCAGGTGCTTTTCGACGGGGTCGACATCCTCCCCATGAACGAGAGCGTCTTCCGGCCGTTACGGCGGCAAATGCAGCTCATTTTCCAAGATCCTTTCGGCTCGCTCAACCCAAGGCATTCCATCGGACAAATCGTCGGGGAGGCGCTGGAAATCCATTTTCCCCAACTCAACCGTTCCCAGCGCCAAGACCGCGTGGCGGAGTTGCTTCGGCAGGTCGGTCTTCAGCCGGAAATGGCGTCTCGTTTTCCCCACGAGTTTTCGGGAGGGCAGCGGCAGCGCATCGGGATCGCACGGGCCTTGGCGGTAGAACCTCGCTTCATCGTGTGCGACGAACCCGTAAGCGCCTTGGATGTGAGTGTTCAAGCGCAGATCGTCAACCTGCTGCAGGATCTCCAAGAGCAACTTGGGCTCACGTACCTTTTTATCGCCCATGATCTGGCCGTGGTGGAGCATATCAGCAACCACGTTTTGGTGATGTACCGCGGTCACATCGTGGAGTCCGCCTCCGCCGCGCAAATTTACTCCGATCCTCAGCACGACTATACCCGCAAGCTTTTGGCAGCGGTGCCCAAATTTGCGTAGAGTGCCGAGGGCTTCGCAACGAACCAAAACGGCATGACGCCACTTTTACGCAAACTTTTAGGGATGAACTGGCTGCTGGTTGGCCTGACCATCCTGCTGTCTATTTTCGGCGTCGTAGCCATTTACAGCGCCACGTACTTTCGAACCAGCGAGTATTGGGAAAAGCAGTCCATTTGGGTGGCCGGAGGACTCTGTGTGTTTTTTACAGTGAGTGTCATGCACTACCGCTGGGTCAAATGGGCCGCCTTACCGCTCTATCTAACAGGCACCATCCTCACCGCGCTGACTTATACTTCCCTCGGGCAGGAGCACGGCGGTGCGAAATGCTGGCTGCGACTGCCCGGCATCGGCACCTTTCAACCCTCCCAACTCGCATTGCTGGCAGGAATACTGACCGTCGCGCTTTTTCTCAGTCAGTTTGCGCGCCTGCATCCGGTCCCAAAACTGCTCGCGGTGGGTGTGATCATTGCCGCGCCAATGATGCTGACGCTCAAGCAGCCTGACTTCGGAATGACCCTCGTGTGGATTCCCGTGATGCTGACCACGGCGTTCGCCGCCGGGCTGCCGAAGCGGTATCTGCTGGCTATTTTACTGGGCGGGATGGCGTTGATGCCGCTCATTATTAATTTCGGACTCAAGCCTTATCAACGGCAGCGGTTAGTAACGTTTATTGACCCTCAAATCGACCCTCAAGGCGCAAGCTACGCGATTAATCAGGCGCTCATAGCCATCGGCTCTGGGGGCTTTGCCGGCAAGGGGTTCAAGGCCACGGGCACTCAAGTCGAACAGGGGTTCATCCCGGGTACGACGGTGCACACCGATTACATTTTCACCGCCATCGGTGAACAGTGGGGCTTTCTGGGCAACGTCATTCTTATCAGCGCGTTCAGTGGATTGCTCATCGCGTGTCTGTACTCCGCCCACAAATCGGCGGACGTTTATGGACTAGTCATCTCCGCTGGATTCGCGATGCAGATCTTTTTTCACGTTTATCAAAACATCGGTATGACCATTGCAATCATGCCCATCACCGGACTGCCCCTGCCGCTCATCTCCTACGGGGGCACCTTCCTGCTCATGAATATGTTCGCGTTGGGCCTGGTAAACTCCGTGTGGATTCACCGCCGCGAAGTGGTGTGAAGCGAAGCGCTAAATGTGCCGCTTCTGACGCGTGCCCGCGCTTCCCTCACGTTTCGCCGGCACGCCCCCAGCCGCGAGGTCGGCGGGTTCGAGAAATGGCAGGCGTTCCCGCTTGATTCCTCCGCGGAACCAGTCGCCGCGAAGCACCTCTGCCACACTGGGGTGGCTCTGTTGCTCAGTCAGATACCGAAACAGATATTCCGCCAGCGAGACTAGCGCGAGGGAATGCTGCCGACCGGCTTGCTCCCCGAGCCAGTCGCTGAACTTGAGGAATTGTTCAAAAGGGGAGGCGTTTTCACTCCAAAGCAAAGGCAGCGTTTCAGAAAATCTGCCGCTGTTAGCCATTAAATCCCAAAATCTTGCAAAACGGCGCAATCTTTGAAGTGTTTCAAAACTCAACAGTCGGTTCTGCAAAATTTCGTACGGAGGATGCGGGCTGTAAACCATGCCCCACTCCTTGTCGTGGCGCACAATCGGGGTTCCCCGCAGCCGTTTGAGCATCCCGACTTGAATCTCCTGGGGCGCCATGTCCACCAATCGGTCGAAGCCTCTGCCGAAACTCTCTAGCGTTTCTCCCGGCAAACCCACGATGAGATCCGCGTGAATATGGACGCCTGTGTGCGCACGCAAATAGCGAAGGTTTTGCTCCAACTTAACGTAATTCTGACGCCTGCTAATATTCTTGGCCGTCCCCTCGTCGAAAGTCTGGATGCCAACTTCCAACTGCACTGCGCCCTTCGGAAACTGCCCCAGCAAGGCGAGCAGCGGCTCCGGCATGCGGTCGGGCACCATTTCAAAATGAACGAACATACCGTCCACCCAGCGTTCGAGGAAGAACTGCAAAATCGTCCGACTGGTGTTGATGTTTAAATTGAAGGTGCGGTCGATGAATTTGAACACCCGCGCACCTCTCGCCATAAGCGCTTCCAGCTCCGCTAAAAAACGCTCCAGCACAAACCCGCGCACCGGCACATCCAACGACGAAAGGCAAAACTCGCACGTAAACGGGCACCCCCGCGACGCCTCCACATACAGCACTCGATGCGCTAAATCCTCCTCCGTGTATTCGGCGTAGGGAAACTGCACCCGTTCCATGGCAGGTAATTCAGCAACGATGATTTTGGGCAGGAGGCGCCCGCCGGCGAGGATGTCCCGGCAGACCTCCGCGAACTTTAAGTCCGCCTCTCCGGTGATGACGTGGTCTACCCAATCCAGTAGCGGTTGGGTATCAAGTTCATAGCTCACCTCTGGCCCGCCCAAAATCACCACGGTTTCCGGACTAACCCGTTTGAGAATCGCCACCACCTCAGCCGTCAGCGCCGTGTTCCAAATGTAGACACCCAGCCCGATAATCCGAGGCTTGTGGGACAACAATTCCGAGGCGATCTCCAGCGGCTTTTGTTTGATTTCAAACTCCAAAATCCTCGCCCGCTCCCGCATCTCGCCTAGGTTCGCCAGCAAATAGCGCAACCCGACCGACGCATGGATATAACGGGCGTTGATGGTCGCGAGCAGGATATCCGTGCGCCCGTTTGCGCCGCCTGCGTTGGCGGGCGTCTTCAGTCCGTGTATTTTCTCAAGAACAACCTGCGCGTTCATCTATTGCGCAAAGTGATGCAGTGCATCTGTTTGTTGCCCGCTGCATTCCCACCGCAAATACCCGGAAACCGCCCGACTCACGAAATGCTTGGCCACGCCTACTGCCTCGACAAGTCCTGCTCCCTTACCAAGTTCCGCAGCGACTGCCGCCGAATACGTACAACCCGTTCCATGAGTGGACATACCATACACAAATGGCGCTTCAAACCGGTGCTCCACGCCGCCGGGTTGAATGAGCAAATCTCCCGCAACGGCCTCCTTTAAGTGGCCGCCTTTCATCAGAAAAGCGGTGCCAAACTTCTTTACCAACACATGGCCCGCTTCGCGCAAAGCGTCCCTTCCGACAATCGGCTCGCCCAGAAGTACGGCGGCTTCGTCGAGATTCGGGGTGATGAGGGAAGCCAAAGGAAAAAGGCCGTCACAGCAAAGGGCCACCGCAGCGGCCTCCAAGAGCCTGTCTCCTGAGGTTGCAACCATGACAGGATCAACCACAAGTGGAGGAAGCGTACGCCCCGCTGCAACTTCCCCCAAAGTCGCAATCACCGCGCTAAGAATCTCCGTGGAATACAGCATCCCGGTCTTAAGCGCCGCAATAGGGAACGCGCCAAACAACAAGCGGATCTGTTCTGCAACAAGGTCTGGCGGGACCCCGCAAATGGCGCTCACTTTCCCTGGCACTTCGGCCACAACGCAAGTAACTGCTGTCAATCCATATACATCCAGCGCACTCATTGTCTTCAAGTCGGCCTGTATGCCGGCGCCCGCACTGTTGTCGGAACCTGCAATGGAAAGAACTGGTGGGAGACTGCGCATCGCGTCCACGTAACGGGCAAAGCGGCGCATGGCGCAAGCGGAGACTTTGAGATTTACTGCAGGATCCGATTTATAAGGAGCGCGGTCTGGTGGCAGCGATCTTTCAACACGACGAAAAGAAAGGGGCCGCCGGTGAATTATTTCACGCGACGTCCCCAGTGTTCCCCCCAGAACACTAAGCACTACCCCACAGGCGCGTCGTTATTAGAAAAGTAAGCGTTTTTTCAGCTACTTCTCGCGAGGGTCCACATCAGAGTCTGTTTTTCGATCTTCGCTTAAGCTGCTTGTAAAAAACTTATCATACCAAATCTTGAAGAAAACTGGTCCTTCTCCCAGCTCCGCTTAGACGCTCCAAAAACTCAGACAGTCCCAACGCACGCTGGGGCTCCGCGGTCCCAGGTGCTGAGGTCTTTTAATCATCCATAAATCTAAAAGAGATGGTATTACATCAAACTTAAGCGGACGGCTTGAAGTTTGAATCTCACCGCGGATTGCGCTGCATGAGGCTCCCCTTCCCCGCCTATTTGATTTTGTGGAGATAGCCCATTCC
>CALQFT020000104.1 GCA_943329925.2 Opitutus sp. GAS368 | reverse complement strand
TCGATGAAGGAGGACCGCCGCACCACCTACAATTTTTCCATGCGCTGGGCTCCGCCGTTCCTGGAGCAGACGCCGATGCGTTCGCAGCATCGCGCGCACCCGATCCTGAACCTCACGCACCAGCAGGTCTTCAGTGTCTTGGGTGGCGAGCGCAACCTCGGCACCTCGCTCAACGTGTTCTATTCGGAAAACGCGGTGGGCGGATTCGAGGCCATCTTCGACCGCACCAACCTGCTCAACGGCCCCGCGCCCATCTGGAATTACCAGACGTGGGACAACTACAACAACCGCAAGCAGCAGTCCGTTAACCTCAAGACCGACTACAAGTGGTCCAACACCACGAAGTTCACCCTCAATATCACGGAGAACCAAAACTTCGAGCGCCACCGCCGCGCCGTGCGCCTGATCGCCCAGACCGGAGGCAACACCACCGTGCCCAACGCTACCACCACGGGCGTCGTCGCCGGCGCCTTCACCGACAAGGTCACCGTCGTCCGCGCCAACACCGTCGCGGCGAATTAACGCTCCCGCGTCCAGGCTGAAGAAATCGTGCCGGGCGGTGAAAAGCGAATTCCTATCCTTATCCTTTGCATCTCGTTGCCGCCCGCAAAGCGGGCGTTAAGTGCTTGAACACTCTGAATGTAAAAGATTTCAGGATTTTGCGCCGCGATGGTGATCCACTTATTGAGCGTCCTTGATCCGGCGTGACTGCTTCGTAAACGGCAGTGCGCCCGGAAGGCGCCTGCCGATTGGGGCCGCGTTAGCGGCAAGCCCACGAAGTGGGGGGCGGCGCAGCGACAGAGAGCGCCGGACTGCGGGGACCCAAGAAGTGGGGAGGCAGACACGCAGGGGACAGACACTTTTGCTCGCCCCGCCGTTTTTTTAAACAAATCTCGAGTACCCGCGCGTCCTCTTTCCAGATGCATCCCTCTCTCGAACAGATTTACGACGCTCATGCCGATGCGTTGTACGCCTTCCTGCTAAACTGTTCGCGCAACCACGTGCATGTCCAGGACGCGCTTCAGGAGGTATTCCTCAAACTGGCACGCACCCCGACACTCCTTCAAAGAGCGAACGATCCCCGCGCCTTTCTTCTGCGAACCGCCCACAATGCACTGCGCGACCTCTTGCGCCGCTCAAACACACGTGCCGCTTACGAAGAGCAGCATTCCTCAGAAACGCCCCCACTTCTGCTCCCCGTCTTTCCAAGCGATGACGATGCCTTCCGGCTGGCTGTGGAAACGTCGCTCGAAAAACTCACTCCAGAGCAGCGGGCCGTGCTCCACCTCAAGTTGTGGGAAAACCTCAGCTTCGCGAAAATCGCCGAAACCCTTGATATCTCCCAGAACACCGCCGCAAGCCGCTATCGCTACGCCTTAGACAAACTTCGGAACGTGCTGCGTCCTGTCTATGAGGAACGTCTCTAAAAACCAAGCCATGCAAGACCCACTCGAAAACCGTCTCTCCAAACTCCCCCTGCAACGTGCTCCCGCCCACTGGAAGACTGCAATTCTGAAGCAGGCGGCGCCCGCGATTCCCCCTAAACAAGTTCCCTGGAACTGGATGTCTCTCGCTGCCGCGTGGGCACTGATCGGACTGCTGCAGTGGCAAACGTACGAACCTAGCACACCGAATACTGGCGACCACACCTCCCCCATCTACATCCAAAGCCTAAGTACACTCCGCTCCCCGGAGGTCTATCTCGAGGAACTCCTGGCGGATCCATCGCCCATTCAAATCGCCCCGAGACAAAGCCGTTACACACCGAAAGCAACCGCAGCCCTAGCGTAATTTTATGGAACCCGTACAACCTGCCCCACTCTCCTCTGCCCCGCGCAAATGGCTGCGCCGCATTGGATGGACCCTCCTGTGGATTGTCACAATTCTCTTTCTGGCAGTCTCTCTTTTGGGCGCTTATACGAAATACCGCTACAAAACTGCGGTCTCCGAAGTCCGAGCAGCAGGTATACCCACTTCTTGGGATGAAATCCTGCCAAAACCTGTTCCAGATGCGGACAACTTCGGGGCTCTCAATGACTTCAAACCTTTTCTGGCCGTCGAGGAAACCAAATGTCCGCCAAGCACGGAAAACCCGCTTGGATTCAAAGCCCACTACCTAGACGAGAAAGGAATGGAACCCTTAAAAAGCATCAAGACGCTCAAAATCAGCGGAGGAAGTCTCCAGTCCTTGGGGCCCTTCGAAGCAAGAAGTCTGGCAGATCTTCGAAACACGGCCATTGCAGACAAACGACTTGCGCCCGACACCGCCAGCCTTTCGGATTCCGAAGCCATCCTGAAAGTCTTCGAGGATCGGAATCCCCTCTGGAAGCGTCTTCATGCAGCAAAGCAAAGACAGTATGCCATCTTATTTCTCAAGGTTCCCTCCCCGAAACCGTTGATAATGGGTAATCCAATCCTGTCAACCTTGCTCAACATCGCGAATGTCACCCAACTCAGGGCGCGAGCACATACCAATGCCGGGCGCGGTGCCGACGCGCTGGAGGAATGCCTCCTATTGCTTAAACTAGCTGAACTTCGTGTCTATCCCTCTCTAATTGAACATTTGGTCACCCTCACGAACATGGGCCTACTCATGCCGGTAGTATACGAGGGTATTTCACGGCGCGTATGGTCGGACGCGGAACTGACAGTCCTTGAAAAAGCGCTGGCGCGATACGATCTCTTGTCCGAATTGAAAGGCTCTCTGGCTGGGGAAAGTATCTTCGCGCAGGCGTGGACGAAGCTGATCCAATCGGAACCTATGTCTGGAAAAACGGAGTTGGCAGTGTTTCTGGGATTGAACGACGTGGGATTGAACGACGGGAGGGCGTGGTCTGCGCCAAAATGGAGCGTCGCATTTTTTGCAAATTCAATGATCCAAGTCATTGCATCCAACAACTTAGAACATCTCCTATACTACGCAAAGCTCCTTTCGAAGGAGCCTACCCATGATCTGCGCACGCTTTCGGACCCCCCAGAGCCGAAATGGCGCCCGTTTCGCACCCCAAGGCGATCAATCACTCTCGCAGTCACGCGCGTCGTCAAGGACACAGTTCGCAGACAAACTTTAGTGAACATCGCCCGTATCGCCATCGCATTGGAACGTCATCGTCTACGCCACGGCAGTTACCCTTCTACTCTGGAGGAGCTCGCGCACGGATTCCTGCCATTGATCCCCACCGAGGTCTTCGACGGTGCGCCCCTCCACTCTCGTCTCAAAGACAATGCGCAGGGTTTTACCCTGTACTCCACCGGCTGGAAAGGCACCGACGATGGCGGGACTATGGACTACAGCAAGCCCGATGAAACGAACTGGGTCTGGTCCACGCCATAGCAGGCCGCGGCATTTTGCCTTTGAAGTGCGGCGTTACGAGACCTACTGTGGGGTCCGGGTTCTTTCGTTTTGCGTCATGACTAACCATTTCCACATTTTGTTGGAGGTTCCAAAACGCCCCCCTCCAGAGAATCTTCCCACGGATCATGATCTCGTCGAACGCCTGCGCATGGCTGAATGCTCTTATGGAGCCGAAACGTTGGCCCAGCAATTAGCGGCCCTACGCAATGCAAGCCGAGTTACGGAGGCAGAGCGGTCGGGGAGTGTCTGTCCCCTGTGCGTCTCGGCACCAAGTTCCTCACAAAAGGCACAAAGGTGAAGCTGAAGTGCATAAAGCAAGGCAAGGGCAACTCGCGCATTACGATGTGCCCCGGAAGCCAGCGAGAATTGGATCACGGCTACAAGAGGAGAAAGTGTCTGTCCCCTGCGTCTCTCCAATGCTAATTTGAATTTGCACATTCAGAAGATCAACATTGCGCTTCGGGCACATTCGGGCCACATTCGGACATGGCTCTAAAAGAAACCTTCGTTCGCGCTAGGGTCGACTCCCGCCTTAAAACGGATTCGGAAGCGATCCTCGGTCAGTTGGGTCTCACCACTGCCGATGCAATTCGCATCTTCCTCCACCAAGTCAGAATTCAGAGAGGGTTACCTTTCGAGCTCAAAATCAAAGAAGACAACTCAGACATTTTGCTCCCCTCTTCCATGCGCAACGACGTTTTAGAGTCCTTTTATGACGACGAAGCCCGGTGAAGTTTATCTCGTTGATTTGGGAATCGCCGGAAAGGTCCGCCCAATGATTGTTCTTTCAAGGGAAGATTCAGATCCACCTAGGGCCCTCGCTATTTGTGCACCAATTACAACCTCTTCAAGAGGCAGTAAGTACGAGATCGCTATTGGTAATCCAAATTTTCTGAAATCTGAGAGCTTTGTAAATGTGCAAGGGTTACAGGCCATTTCGCATCACGAATTACACCGAAAACTTGGCAATATATCAGAAGCTTATTTATCACAGATCAGAGACGCCCTAGGGTTTGCGTTATCTCTCGAAGTTTAGGATCTGAAGTCTTTGGTGAACCATCTTTGCTCGCCTTGCCGAACAAGTCACTACACCCAACGCCGGAAATGCGTCATGGCCGCATTCCGAACTCGTGCCGTGGGGGTAAAAAGCAATTTCATTTTATTTCTAGGGAGAGATACAGCTATTGGAGGACGCCTCGCCCTTAACGATGCCTCACGCGAGCAGGTCTCGGATAACATGCCCACGCACATCGGTCAGTCGCATGTCGCGACCGCCGAAGCGGAAGGTGAGCTTCTCGTGGTCCACGCCGAGTTGGTGGAGGATGGTTGCGTGGATGTCGTGGATGTCCACGGTGTTCTCCACGGCAGACATGCCCATAACGTCAGTGCTACCGTAGGTCATGCCGGCACGGATGCCGCCGCCCGCCATCCAGATGCTGTAGCCGCTGACGTGATGGTCGCGGCCATCGTCACCCGCACTGTGCGGAGTGCGTCCCATCTCACCGGCCCAGAGGATGAGGGTGTCGTCGAGCAGGCCACGTGCTTTCAAATCGGTGATAAGGGCGGTGACGGGTTGGTCGGTGATGCTCGCGTTTTTCTCGTGGTGTTCCTTCAATCGACTGTGCTGATCCCACGGGCCAACGGTGCTGTGGTTCGGGCAGGTGATTTCAATGAAACGCACGCCCGCCTCGATCAATCGTCGGGCGCGCAGGCATTGCAGCGCGTAGAAGTGTTCTTTCTCATCTATGCGATCCACGCCGTAGAGCTTAAGCGTGGCAGCGCTCTCACCAGCGACGTCGCAGAGCGAGGGCACGATGGTCTGCATGTGCGCGGCGGTTTCATAGTTGCGGATGGCGGATTCGATGGCATCGGAGCCGTTGAGCGCCGCTGTCACGGCACTGTCCTGTTCGCGCAAGCTGTCGAGCTTGGCGCGCTGCAATATGGGAGGGTCGGCAGGCGCGATGTTGTCCACGGGCGTGCCTTTGGCACGGATCATCGTGGCCTGATGCGTGGCGGGCAGGAAGGCGCTGCCAAAGTTCTGCAGGCCGCCATTGGGGACCCAGTCGTTGTTGAGCAGCACGTAGCTGGGCAGTTGCTCGTTTTCCGTGCCCAGCCCATAGGAAATCCAGGCTCCCATGCTCGGCGCGGAACCGATGCTGCGGCCGGTGTGGAGGAGGAGGTTTTGTGCACCGTGGATGGGTGTTTCACCCACGACGGAGCGGATCAGACACAAATCATCGGCGACGCTGGCGATATGCGGAAACAGGTCGCTTACCCATAAACCCGATTCGCCGCGTTGTTTGAAAGCCCAGGGGCTTTTCAGCCACTTGCGACTGGGACTCATGGCCGCTGAGCGCTTATCGGGTTTCCACTTCGCCGGATTGCCGTGGCGCTTCGTCAGTTCGGGCTTCGGGTCGAACGTGTCCACATGCGACACGCCGCCCTCCATAAAAAGGAAGATGACGTGCTTGGCGCGTGGTGTGAAATGCGCGAGGGGCCGCCGCATCTCGGTCGCTGCCAAACGGTCAGTGAGTCCGGCTAGAGCGAGCATTCCGAAGCCCATGCTGGAGCGCTGGAGAAATCCGCGTCGAGTGAGGGCGGGAGCTTCGCAGCCAGGGCAGAGCGGGTCGCTGGAGCGAGGGTGAGTTTGGGGCGGATTACTGGACATAGATGAACTCTTTCATGTTAAAGATCGTGTGGGCCACGTCCTGCCATACCGATTGGCATTTCAATATTGTGCTGAAATCGCTGCCGCGAAGTTCGGCGGAGCGATGGGCGAGTTTCACGAGACGGGCGGTCTCTTCGGCACCCGGCGGACGGGCGAAAGCAGCGGTGAACATTTGCTGCACGCGCTGCTCGGGCGACGCAGCTTTGCCCTCCAAGACGCGCTCGCTCCAGTGCTTTGCCATGGCGATGACGAACGGGTCATTCAGCAATGCGAGCGCCTGGTCGGGGACGTTGGTCGCGTCGCGTTTTCCGGCAGTCAGCTTGGGGATGGGTTGGTTGAAGAGCGCGAGAAATCGCGGCGGCTCCATTAGGGTCATTTTCGTGTAAAGACTGCGGCGTCCGTTGCCATCGAGCGGGCCGTTGAAGAGACGCAGACTAGGGTTTTCCTTGGCCCGGGGCGGGTCAATCGGCGGGCCATACAGCGAAGCATCGAGGCGGCCGGCTACGGCGAGCAAGGAATCGCGAATGGCCTCGCCTTCGAGGCGGCGCATCGGCAAGTGATGCCAGAGGCGGTTCTCGGCATCAGCGGTAAGCGCGGCTTCGGCGGGAATGCAGCTTTGCCGCCAGGTCGCGGAGGTCACCAGCAGTGTCACCAGCTTCTTCGTTGACCAGCCTTCGGCGATGAATCGCGCGGTGAGATAGTCGAGCAGTTCGGGATGCAAAGGTTTTTCGCCGAGGTGCCCGAAGTCGTCTGGGGTACGCACGAGGCCGGCACCGAAGAGATAGTGCCAGGCACGATTCACGAAGACGCGCGCGGTGAGCGGGTTCTGGTCACTGGCAATGTTGCCCGCAAACTCCAGCCGGCCGCTCGACTGCGGATTCGCACGCTGCGCTACGCCACCAAGGAAACGGAGGTTGCCACGTTCCACCTCATCGCCGAGGTCCGTATAGGAGCCGCGCACGCCGACTTTCTCATTGCCGCCTTCGTTCCAGTCGGCCAGCGAGCCGACGGTGCGGTCGGGCTGGAGGTGCTTTTCATTCTCACGATAGCTGGCCACCAGCTTCGCCAGCACGGGGTTCGCTTTGAACTCATTCGGCAGCCACTTTGCGATGAGCGCGTCGTTGATGAGGCGCACATCTTCGCTGTCGCACTGACCCTGGTTCCAGCGTCCGATGGCGCCCATGACCAACCCGGCGAGCTTCACGGCCAGTTCCTCCTTCGTCGTGGGCGCGGAAGCATCCGAGAACAGCGCGGTGAACCGCGCCAGTTCATCCTGCGGCGCCTTGCCGACAGCGTGCTGGTAGACGCGCGTCAGGCCGAACCACGAGCGTTCGTCTGAGGCGTCGCTCTCCTTCACGCCGCCATAGCCGGAGCGCGACGGGAAGTTGTTGTTGAGCGCCTTGGTGACGAGTTCGAGGTAGACGCGGTGCGACGTCTGATCCGGGATGCCAGTGTGGCGCACGAAGTCACCCAGGGTAAGTGTGAACCAGCCGGGCTGGGGTTGGTTGAGAAACTTCATCCGCTCGCTGAAATAACAGTGATCCACAATGGGTGCCTGCGCTGCAAATTTACCGCCCGCATGACCCACGGTGACGGTTGCCACCGGCTCATGCGCGAAGAGGGGGCTGCGCACGGCTCCTGCCAGCCGCATGGACCAAACGTGAGACCAACGGCCTGCTGGCAGGAGTTGCGCGAGTGCCGCGTCGCCTTCGTCCGAGATGATGATTTCGCCATCGCGCACAAGCCCGTGCTTCATGCCAAAGCCATCCACCTGCCAGCCGGGTGGCAATTCATCACGCGAAAAATCCGCGAGCAGACGCAGATTCGTTTTGTTGGCGGCCACTCGCTTCTCTCGCTCGCGTTGGAACTCATCGACCAGCTTCTTCCACGTGATGTCGAGCGCATCGCCGCTGGCCGGGGCGTTCGTCACGTTGCGCCAGAGCGCCAACACAGAATCAGGGAAGCCCGGTGGCAGCGGTGGCGTTGCGCTCGTTGAAGTTGCCGAGGCTTTTATTTTTGAGTCCGTAGGTTTCTCCGGTTCCTGAGCTGGCGAGGCGGCGATTTTTTCCGCCACGGAGTTCGTCGCTGCCAGCCACAAGCCTGCCATTTCACTGCGGATGTCCCCCTTGATGCGCTTCAACTCAGCAATCACCGTCACGTTTGGATCTGTAGCGTCGGCGCAGCGCACGACCCAGCGCGTGCTCATCAGGATGCCCGCCAGCCCGTAGTAGTCGCGTTGTGGCACGGCCTCGAACTTGTGATCGTGGCACTGGGCGCAGCCGACGGTGGTGGCGAGGAAGGTTTTGCTCAGCGTGTCAATGACGTTGGCCATCGCTTCCTGCGTGATGCCTTCGATGGCGGCACTGTCAGCGCCGAGCCGTTCGCCGAGGCGAAGCGCCATCGGGCCGATGATGGACTCGTTCAGTCCGGTGCGCGCATCAATGCGCGGCGCGATGAGGTCGCCGGCGATTTGCTCCAGCACGAGTTGCCGGAATGGCACATCCGCATTGAAAGCGCGGACGAGGTAGTCGCGATACATCCACCCGTTCTTCGTCGGAAAGTCACTCTCGCCGCCGTGAGTGTCCGAGTAATGCACCACATCCATCCAGTGGCGTGCCCAGTGTTCCCCGAATTGCGAGCTGTCGAGCAGTGATTGCACCAGTTCCTCGTAAGCGTGCGGAGCGGTGCTTGTGGCAAAGTGCTCGACATCTTCCGGCTTCGGCGGCAGTCCTGTGAGGCTAAAACTTAGCCGCCGCGCGAGCGTGCGACGGCCAGCCTCCGCGACCGGCTTGAGTCCTTTCGCTTCGAGTGGCGCGAGGATAAAGCGGTCCACTTCGTTGCGCGGCCATGATGCGTCCTTCACCGGCGGTGGCTGCGGTTTGGCAACGGGCTGAAGACTCCACCAGGCGAGACGGGCGAGATAGAGCGACTCCCATTGCTGCTTTTGAGTTACCTTCGCTCCGGCGATGGCCTGCCGGGGGTCGGGCGTGCCCAGCTTCACCCACTGCTCCAGCACGGCGATTTCCGCGTCGGTGAGTTTCTTGTTCTCCGGCGGCATCTGCAAATCTTTGTCCGCATACCGCACCGCCGTGATAAGGCGGCTTTTCTCCGGCGCACCGGGGACCAGCACCGGCCCGCCTTCGCCGCCGTGTTCCCACCCCGCCTTTGAATCCAACGCCAGCCCGCCTTTGATTTTCTTCTCGTGCGCGTGGCACTCGTAGCAGCGCTGCCGGAGCAGCGGCTCGACTTTAGACACAAAGAAATCATCCCCCTCGCTGGCTGCGAACGTGGTGGAGACCGCACAGCCGAGGCACGCAAGCAGGAATAGAGAGTGGCGAGTGCGTTTCATTTGCTTGACGAAGTGGATGCTGTCGGGCCGAGCCATTGCAAGCCAACGATGCGGTGTTCAACGAGCCCCGTGCGAGGTTCCGGCGTGCCGGGCTTCTTGCCCGCAAACGCCTCCACGCCGAGCGTCCACACGACTTGCTTATCGCGATTGACCTCGAAGACTTGCACACGATTTTGACCAGCCTCCTTGAAGTGCCCGTCCATATTGGCGATGAGAATGTTGCCATTGGGAAAGCGATGAAAGCCGCCAAAGACGAACACCGGAAACTCGGCGATGTCGGATGTTTTTAATTCCCAGACCACGCGGTGGTCCGGAGCCGCCTCGATGAGTCCGCCGCTCCAGCTCATGAGCGTGTTCCCATTCGCCAGCCGCTCGGCTGCCACGGGCAGATTCGGCACGGGATGACGCCAGAGTTCATTGCCTGATTCGTCCACCTCGATGAATGCCTTCTCATGCACCAGTGCGAGCAAATGGGTGCCCGCAGGCGTGCGACGCAGCAGGAGGGAGCGCCAGTGTGCGAGCGGGTGTGTGGCTTCCTTTTTCGTGGGCACCGGAATCCGCTTCACCTCGCGGCGTCCCTGGTCAGTCACCTGCACGAGTTCCATGCGCTCTGCGTCCAGCGTCATCACATCACCGTTGGGCAGCGGCACACAGGTCTTGAGTTCGGTAGGCGCCGTCAGCCGGAATTCCCACACGACTTTGCCATCGGGCGTCAACTCACGCACCCAACGGCGCGATGAATACAGGTAGTTGCCGGAGGGCAGCCGCCAGCCGTCATAGACCACGTCGTCCAGCTCGACAGGCCCTGGTTTTCCGTCCTTCAGCGTGTTGCAGAAATGCCCGAACTGCATCGCACCATCACGATCAAAAACACTCACGCCCTCGCCGGAGGCGAGCAGGAATGAACCCGGGAGGACGCCTGGCGAGCCGACCGCCTCCTCTGCGGAAGCCGGAGCCAATTGGGCGACGGCCCAGCAAAGGCAGGCTCGGAAGATGAGGTTGAGGCACGCTCGGTTCATACACGGAATATACAAAACCAACGCGCGGATATCTATGGTTAAGACCCCATTAAATGGTAAAATCGCCCCCTCATGAAAAAGCTCCAAACGGCCTTCTTTCAACAGGTCAAAGATATCACGCAAATCCTCCAGGTCC
Organism: Opitutus sp. GAS368; assembly: GCA_943329925.2. Lineage (GTDB taxonomy): Bacteria > Verrucomicrobiota > Verrucomicrobiia > Chthoniobacterales > Chthoniobacteraceae > Chth-196. Next base: position 1,591 of record CALQFT020000104.1, on the reverse strand, counting down.
TAGAGCGCATTCCCGGCACCATGTTCATGATCAAGAACCTCGACTCGCGCTATATCTACATCAGCCGCGCACTTCGCGAAGCCATCAACCTGCACCCAGGTGACGACGGGATTGGCAAGACTGACTTCGATCTGTTTCCGAAAATCATCGCGCAGAACTTCCACCAGAACGACCAGCCTGTCTTCAAGCACGGCAAGTCCTTGATCGATGAAGTGCATGCTACCTGTTTCATCGCCCATCCGCCCTACTGGCATTTTTCGAGCAAGTATCCGCTGCGCAACCGCGCCGGCAAGGTAGTGGGATTGATCGGCATCGCTCGACTCTACGACGACGTGATGGGCCAGGAAGCCGAACTGAACCGGATGCTACCAGCCATCGAGCACATTTCCAAAAACTATGCTGAAACTATTACCGTCTCCCAATTGGCCCGGCTGTGCAGTTTTTCAAAAAACCACTTCATGCGCATCTTCAATGCGCGGATGAAAATGACCGCCCATGCCTTTGTGGAGCAGGTACGCATGTTTCACGCGCTTGATGCGATAAAGCACAAGGCCACCAGTCTCACCGAGATCGCGCTGAGTTGCGGCTTTTACGATCACAGCGCCTTCGTCAAGCGCTTCAAAAAGTTCACCGGCACCACCCCGCTGCGCTGCCGCCGCGACCATCAGACCAAACTCAAGCCGGACCGGGGCATAGTCCTGTCTGAGCTTACGGGTTGGGATTGAGAATTGGATGCCGAATAAGTCCCGATGGATAAAGGAAGTGAGCCCGAAGCAACGAAAGAGGCGGCGGAGTGTCTGTCCCCTGTGCGTCTCCCAGGAGCCAGTATTTTGAGCGCGATCCACGCCTTTCCTTTCCACCATTTCCCTGTGACATGGATGTTGTGTGTCGCAAGGAGACTCCGCCCCATCGCCGCCAGGCGTTGGCGTTCCCGCACCAGTTGCTGCCGCTGCCGGGTGATGGCACGCTCCCTCTCTTCGTCCACCGTAGGAATACGCACCACACTGAACGCTTTTTTGTTACCACGTTCATACCGATCCAGACGCTGGCACAGCGCGGCGGCATCCAAGCGGTCGTTCTTCACGCCTTTGCCCCGTTCATCCCAGTCCTGGGGTTGCACCACGTAGTTCTGGATGCCGAGTTCCTTTTACCGCTTGGGCCTCCCTTAAAGATTGGAGAGTAGTGGCGGTGGCGAGTTTCGCACGTTCGATAACAAGAAGATCTATTTTGAGGGGCCTTGCCATCCCGAGACCTTACCATTGATAGGCTCACCTTGAAAGCGCATTAGACTACCTGGTGCAGGTGCTGAGTGCGGGCAAGTAGCGCTCTCGCCGGGGCTTCTTTAAAAGCACGCATTTACCACTTCCCGGCCTCCAGCGCGGAGCCTCCATAAACTGAAGTTTAGGGCGTTTTTTCTTTCGAGGACTCCTTCGCAGGCTTGTCCTTGTAAAACAAGACTCCAGAACGCCGCAGGTTGGCGATTAACGACTTGAGATTTTCCGCCGTCTCTTTGTCGCTAATGAGAATGCCGAGGGCTCCTTTACCTTCGTTTGCGGTTTTACCAAGTTTTTGGAAGACATCCACCGCTTTA
>CALQFT020000103.1 GCA_943329925.2 Opitutus sp. GAS368 | reverse complement strand
CAAATTCCCCACGCGCTGCTCGCCGCCCACGCGCCGACCCTTGCCGGGGTGGAAACCAATGCGATGCAATTTTACCCAGACGCCTCAGCTCCAGAAGCAGTGGTGCATCCCGGCCTCTATCGCCGCAACGAGGGCTGCATCGATCTCACCACGATTAAGGGAGCCGGTTTCGGCTATCGCTTGGAAGAAATCCAGCGCGACTTGGGTGCCGCACAAGCCTTCGCCGCCCGACAACAGTAGTGGAATTGCAATTTCAAGGCTAAGAATGCCTCGCTTCGATGGTGGACTTTCGCCGGTCCATGGCTTCTTTCACCCAAATTACTCTAACCTTCTTTCTTGGCGGAACTTTGCTGCTTGCAGCCCCAGATGCAACCGCTCACCGCTGGACGATCCGCGACTTTGACGGCGTGCTCTCCGTTGGCTTGGAAGGGCAGCGCAACTTCGAACGCGGCTCCAGTCGCTTTAAAGCGGCGTGCGCAAGTTGCCACACCCTCGGGACCTTCGGGGGCGGCCAAGCAGCCGATTTAACCCGTCGCGCCCTCACCTACACCCCCGAAGAACTGCTCTCCCATCTGCTCAACCCCGCGCTCCACTCGCCCACTCCCGCACGCCAGATCAACACCTTCACCCAGTCCGAAATGCTCGATCTGCTCGCTTTTGTGCTCAGCGGCGCAGATGCTCAAAACTCGTTCTTCCTCAATCCCTGAGCGTCCTCTTTTTCTCGACCACCTGTCCCATGCCGCGTTTAGACAAAACATCCCTACTTTTCCTTCTTATCTGCTCCAACGCAGCGGCCCAAACCTTACCAGTAATTCCTGAGAAAGTGGCGCCTCAAGCAACTTCCGAGCGCGAGGCACTGAGCACGTTGATGACCTTGGAGCACGCCTACGACATCGCCGCGGCCTCTGACCAGGCGTTGCGCATCGCGTTTATTGAAGTGAGCAAGGCCGAGCTTTTACCCAAGGCCGCGCTGACAAAAGTCATGCCGCGTTTGTCCGGGGGAATGAGCTATGCAAAAAGCTCGACCACCTACTCCAGCGCCCAAGGGCAGCACAGTGGAACCGGTCAGGCTGACCTCACTCTCACACAACCGCTGCTGGATCTCTCCGTGTTTCCCGCGCGACGCAAAGGCCTCTTGGCCGTGGAGGCGAAGCGCTTGGCAAGGCAGTTTACCATTCGGGAAACGCTTTATGGCGTGGCATCCGCCTATTTTGAGGTGCTCAAAGATGAGCGTATTGTCGCGGTGAACAAACAATCTTTGGCCCTGGCGCAAGAGCAGCAAAATCTCGCGCAGAAGCGCGCTGACGTCGGGGAAGTCACCCGCTCCGACGTGTTGCGGGCGCAGGTCAGCGTGGAGACGGCGCGCCGCGTTTTGATCACGGCGGGAAACACGTTGGAACTGCAGCGCAATACGTTGCGCAACATTCTTAATCTTCCCCACGACGCTCCGCTGCGTCTGGCCGAACCCCTCCCCTACAAACAAGACGTGCCTGCCTTCGGCCCTTTGCTGGCGAGCGCCTACGATCATCGAGAAGATTTGCGCGAACGCGAACTCGTGGTTCAACAAGCCGAGCAAGCAAAGCTTGAGACTCGCGCACTGTACGCGCCGACAATCGTGGCGGAAGCTGGCCCGACGCTCACGGACTCTCCCCACGCCTCTCCTGCAAGCCGAAGAACGAATTGGTCGGCGGACATCGCGGTAAAGTTTCCCTTTTTCACCGGCGGCCAGCGGGAGTTGGATTTGGTCAATGCGCGCCTGCTCATCGACCAAGCCGTGCTGGAGAAAGAACTATTGAGCAAGACCATCGAGGGCCAAGTGAAACAAGCGTGGCTAAACGTCCAGACATTGGAAGGCTCGTTGACCGCCGTCAAAGCGCAGGTCAAGGCCGCTGAACAGGGCTACGCCGACTTGCAAAACCAGTACAGCGCGGGCACTGCCAAGAGCGTCGACGTCCTCTCCGCGCTACAGGATTTGAGCACTGCTCGCTTGGACCTCACCTCGCTGACTCTGGACTACGAAGTGGCCCTCCGCGGTTTGGAACAGTTCAGCGGTACGTTTCAAGATCTGCGCGTGCGCCAGTTAATGGAGAAAAAGCGGTAAGTCTTGGGGAAAAGGGCTGCGCACCAGCGACGGTGGGATTTATTTTTCGCGGAACACCGCTACCAATAGCCTGCAGCATTCGCCATTTATTTGAATGAAACGTTTTTTTCTAATCATCCTTCTACTCAGCGCTGCCGGAGGCGGTTGGTGGTATTTTATCCATAAAAAATCCGAAACGCCCGAATACAATACGGAGACCGTAGCGAAGGGCGACATCACCCAGATTGTCACCGCTACGGGTTCGCTCAAACCGGTGATTAACGTCACGGTGGGCTGTCAGATTTCGGGCACTATCGAGAAGCTGTTCGCCGACTTCAACTCCGTGGTCAAGGAGGGCGACGTACTCGCCAGCATGGATCCCGCTACCTACGAAGCAATTGTACAGCAAGCCGAAGGCGAACTGGCCAACGCCAAGGCCACTCTGGAACTGGCTGAAATCACCGCCCAACGCAAAGAGGAGCTTTTAAAGCAGAAAGCCGCCCCCCAAGCCGACGTAGATACCGCCAACGCAACGCTTCACCAAGCCCTCGCCGGGGTCGCCATCAAGGAAGGCGCCTTAAAGAGGGCGCGCGTGGACCTCACCCGCTGCACCATCTATTCGCCCATCGACGGGACGGTGATCTCCCGCAGCGTGGATGTCGGCCAAACCGTGGCGGCCTCCCTCAGTGCGCCGAATCTATTCACCATCGCCAACGACATGACCAGCATGCAGATCGACGCCGCCGTCTCGGAAGCAGACATCGGCATGGTCGCCGAGGGCCAAACCGTCGAATTCACCGTTGACGCCTTCCCTTACACCCCCTTCACCGGTGTGGTCGAACAAATCCGCAACTCGCCAGTAACGGTGCAAAGCGTGGTGACCTACGACGTGCTGGTGGCGGTCAAAAACCCAGAACTTAAACTCAAGCCCGGCATGACCGCCAACGTGTCCATCACGGTGGCCTACCGCAAAGACACCCTGCGCGTTTCCAACGCAGCGCTGCGCTTTCGCCTGCCGGACCTTGCCGCTACTGGGGAGAAACCTACCCCCGGAAGCCGTCCCTCGGGAGGCCGTTCCAAGGGCAATCGCCCCGAGCGGAAAGTCCATGTACTCAAGCCCGAGGCTTCACTCCCGGTTCCCACACCCCTGAAACTGGGGATCTCGGATAATATTTTCACTGAGATAATCAGCGGCATTTCAGAGGGCGAAGTTGTTGCCATCGGCTTGAAAAACCCAACCGCCAGTAGCACGCCCAAACCGCCCGCAAATCCATTGGGTAGCCCACAAATGCGCCCACGCTAGGGCCGCGGCCCAAAACCCGATGCCGCCGGTTATCCAACTCGAACACGTCTGGAAAACGTACCGCTCCGCAGATGTCGAACTGCACGCGGTACGCGACGTTTCGCTACAAATCGAGCGCGGCGAATTCGTGGCGATTATGGGAGCGAGCGGCTCGGGGAAATCGACTATGATGAACATTCTGGGCTGCCTGGATAAACCGACGCAGGGGCGCTTTCTGCTGGATGGCTGCGATGTTTCCACCTTGGACCGCGATGGACTCGCGGATATTCGCAATCAAAAAGTCGGGTTCGTCTTTCAGGGATTCAACCTACTTACGCGCACCTCTGCGCTGGAAAACGTCGAACTACCGATGATGTACTCCAGAAACTCGCTCGGTTCGAGAGAGATGCGGCACCGGGCGCAAGAGGCGCTGGCTCTGGTGGGATTGGCCAACCGTGCAGACCATCATCCCAACCAACTTTCCGGAGGCCAGCAGCAGCGCGTGGCCATTGCCAGGGCATTGGTAAATCAACCCGCCTTATTATTAGCGGATGAACCCACCGGCAATTTGGACAGCAAAACCTCCATTGAAATCATGGAGGTTTTTCAAACCTTAAACGAGCAAGGCATCACCATCGTGATGGTCACCCACGAACATGATATCGCCCAATACAACAAACGTTGCATTGTCATGCGCGACGGCGTGGTACGCAGCGATTCTCCAGTCCTAGAGAGACTCGACGCCAAAGCCCAGCATGCCGCCCTAGAAAACGCATGACCGCGCTGGCCACCTTCCACCTCGCGTTGCGCGCCTTGCAGCGCAACAAGCTACGCTCCCTGCTCACGATGCTGGGCATTGTCATCGGCGTGGGTGCTGTCGTCGCCATGGTCGGCATCGGCAACGGGGCCAAAGCGCAAGTGGAGGCGCAAATCGCGACCCTGGGGCAGAACGTCATTCTTATTTTCCCGGGTAGCTCCTTCAGCGGCGGCGTGCAATCGGGCTCCGGCGGGGTGGGCACGCTTAAACTTGAAGACGCAAAAGCCATTGCCGACGAAGTTTCCGGCGTAGTAGCGGTGAGCCCTGGAACCCGAGTGACCTCACAACTAGGGTTTGGGAACCAAAATTGGAGCACCTCCGTCGCGGGAGAAGCTCCGGAATATTTCGACATTCGCCAGTGGGAAATCGTCGAGGGCTCAGGCTTCACCGAGCAGGATGTGCGCGCGGCCTCCAAGGTCGCGGTCATCGGCGCCACCGTGGCAAAACAGCTCTTCGGCGAGGAGGAGTCCATCGGCCAAATCATGCGCGTGCGCAACGTTCCGTTCCAAGTAATCGGTGTTTTGAAGCCCAAAGGAACCTCCATCATGGGCTCGGATCAGGACGACGTCGTCATTGTCCCCTACTCCACCGTGATGAAACGACTCAGCGGCGCGACGAATCTGCGCATGATTTCCGTGCAGTGCATAAGCGAGGACCGAACCCAGGCGGTCGTAAACGGCATCACCGATTTGATGCGGCAACGACACCGCTTGGGGCAGGACCGTGAGAATGATTTTATGGTGCGCAGTCAGCAGGAGATTGCGGAAATGGCCACAGCCACCTCCAAGGTATTGAGGTTGCTGCTGGGGGCCATCGCAAGCGTATCGCTAGTGGTGGGCGGCATCGGGATCATGAACATCATGCTAGTGAGCGTCACCGAACGCACCCGGGAAATCGGCATCCGTATCGCGCTGGGCGCTCATGGGACGGACATTTTGAAGCAATTCCTCATTGAAGCGGTCACATTAAGTTCATTGGGCGGATTGATCGGGATTCTGCTCGGACTGGGCACCTCCACATTGCTTTCCCGCTTTGCAGGCTGGCCGACGCTGACTTCAGCCAACGCCATAATCATTGCCTTCCTTTTCAGCGCTGCGGTCGGTGTTTTCTTCGGACTTTATCCCGCAAAAAAGGCGGCGGCACTGGATCCCATTGACGCATTGCGCTACGAATAAAGGAGGGAGGAAGTTGATTACCCGTCCGCGCTTGCGGCGCGCGCGCTGAATGGATAGAACAGGGCACTTTCAACACTCGGACAGACTCAGTTTCCCCGCATCACTTTTATGGGCCACATCTACAACAACATCATCGAAACCGTCGGCCGCACGCCGTTGGTCAAACTCAACCACGTCACGGCCGGTTTGGAGGCCACCATTGCTTTGAAATGTGAGTTTTTCAACCCGCTGGGTAGCGTGAAGGACCGCATCGGAGCGGCGATGATTGAGGCGGCGGAGCACGAAGGTAAAATCAACGCCCACACGGTGATAATAGAACCCACCAGCGGCAACACCGGGATCGCTCTCGCCTTTGTCTGCGCCGCAAAGGGTTACAAACTGATCCTCACCATGCCCGAGACCATGTCCCTGGAACGCCGCACTTTGCTGGCGATGCTCGGTGCCGAACTCGTCCTCACCCCCGGCGCGGAAGGCATGAAGGGCGCCATCTCCCGCGCGGAAGAACTGGTGCGCAATACGCCCAACGCCTGGATGCCCCAGCAATTCAACAATCCGGCAAACCCTGAGATTCACCGCAAAACGACCGCCGAAGAAATCTGGACTGACACCGACGGAGCCGTGGATATTTTCATCGCCGCAGTCGGTACCGGCGGAAGCATCACTGGTTGCGCGGAGGTTCTCAAGGCCCGCAAGCCCGGTCTAAAAGCCATCGCTGTGGAACCCACGGATTCACCGGTCATCACGCAAACCATGCACGGTCAACCCGTCAAACCCGGCCCTCATAAAATCCAGGGCACAGGCGCAGGTTTTGTCCCTAACAACTTGCACATTAACGTACTGGATGAAGTCATCACGGTCACCAACGACGAGGCTTTCGCAATGGCGCGCCGCCTTGCCAAAGAAGAAGGCATTCTCGCCGGAATTTCCTCCGGTGCCAACGTGCATGCCGCAATCGAGGTGGCAAAGCGTCCCGAAAACAAGGGCAAACTCATCGTAACCATCGCCTGCTCAACCGGTGAACGCTACCTCTCCACGGCCCTAGCCGCAGAGGCCCGCGCCGCCGTCGGAGCCTGACCCCTGCCGCCACCGCAAAAACCATGAACCCTTCGCGCACCATCCCCAGCGCCGCCCGTGTCTGCAGCCTTGCAATGCTGACGCTCTGGCTGGGGGCGTGCGCCACGGAGAAAGACCTCACCCACGTCGTTCGAATCAGTGTTCCGCAGCAGCGCCTCGCCGTGTACGACCTCGGTCACGAGATCGCGCACTACACGATTTCCACCTCGAAATTTGGTCTGGGCGACATTCCAGGGAGCAACTGCACTCCCTTGGGCGCCTTGGAGGTTGCGGAAAAAATCGGCGCAGGGGCTCCAATGGGGATGAAATTCAAAAGCCGCTGCCCCACCGGTGAGATTGTGAAGGTCAATGCGCCAGGACGGGATCCCATCGTCACCCGCATCCTATGGTTGCGCGGACTCGAAAGTCAGAACGCGAACGCTTTCAATCGGATGATTTACATCCACGGCACGCCAGAGGAATGCCGCTTGGGAACACCCTCAAGTTACGGCTGCATCCGCATGCGCTCCAAGGATGTGGTGGCTCTTTACGACCAATTGGGAAAAGGCGCGCGCGTGGAAGTTTTGACCACTGCGCTCCCTAACGCCAAGCAATTGAGGGAGCTCGACGAAAGGCCGATGGACATCACCGCCCAAGCTCGCCTGACCCCCGAGCGTCGCAATCAACCTTGAGTTATACCAAGTCTTGAAGAAAACTGGTCCGTCTCTCCTGGGACCGCTTCAATGCGAATAAGCGCGCACGCGGTTGATCCAACCGGGTAGCCAGCGTTGTTCGCCCCGTTCAGGCGGCGCATTTTGAACGCGGCGAGTGAGCACTTCCACCGCCGACTGCGCAAAGTCCGCGGCGGCGCCTTCGCCCGACATCCCTTCCAAAACTTGGAGCAATCCCCAACCGCGACCCTGATACCGCTCCGTCAGCTTAGTCCCCTCCCCCTTAAAGTTGACGTAGTCAATCAAGGCGAAACGCCCGGCCTGAGTCGAGGCAAGCCGATCGAAACGCGCGCGCACCAAGGCCCGACGCTCCGAGGGCAACGCGCCGAGCATTCCCGGCAAAGAACGCTCCAAGCGTTGGGCGAGAAACAGACTCTGCTGAGGAATTGTCGCAGCCAGCAAACTGCGTAATTCCCGCATCTTTGGCGACGCCGAATCTGCCTCGAAGGCGGCACGAGTCGACCAAGGGCAGGGCATTCCCAACACCACCCAAGACGGCAAACGCACTCCGCCGTCTTTCAAAAACTGCAGCAATGCCGGAAAGCTCTCCTCAAAGGGCCCCTTCGCTCCTGCCGGATACCAAATAAAGTGACCGATTCCCAGAGAGGCGAAGGCCTCGCCCTTGTTCCACGCAGTGAGGCCCTCAACTTTGCCCTCAGCTTCGTTTTGCCAGACTCGTTTACCGACGGCATCCAAGTCAGCCGGGGAAAGCGGCGGCAAAGCGAGCAATCCGACAAAGTAAACAAGAGGCGCGATCATGATTCAGTTCGAGGGACCGGCACTGAGCCGCTATAAAACCATCCATCCACAAACACCCCCGGAAACCAGCAGATTTTTGCCGAGTTGTTTCCTATTTAGCACGCCAAACATACCCAAAAACAGGGATCTCACCCCGAAACGGTTGCGTGAGCTTTTCTTGGGATAATTTGGGCCCGCTTAGGCCGTAGCTCCAGAGAGACCAGGAGGCAAGTCCGTCACCTCCGGCGTCTCGGAACGCGCAGAGCGAAGGGGTGGAGGCTGATTCGACGGGCGTGGCGGCGGTACCGGCGGGTTCTGGACATTGCCCGTGTCCATGATCTCACGGATGTGGGAGCCGTCCAACGTCTCGTATTCCAGCAGCGCCTTGGCAATAGCCTCCAGCGTTTCACGGCGCGCGGTGAGCATTTCCTTGGCCTGTTGATACGCGTGATCGCACAGACCATGAACTTCGTGGTCAATCTGTTGTGCGGTGGCTTCCGAATAGTTGCGACTGCGGGATATGTCCCGACCGAGGAACACATGTTCCTGATGTTCGCCGTATTCGACCATGCCCATTTTGTCGCTCATACCCCATTCGCAGACCATGCGGCGCGCGATGTCGGTGGCTTGATTGATGTCACCGCGGGCGCCGTTGGTGACGTCGCCGAACACGATTTCCTCAGCAACACGGCCGCCCATGATCATGACAAGGCGATCCAGCAACTCGTTTTTACGCTGGGTGTATTTGTCTTCCAAAGGAAGGTACATCGTGGAACCTAGCGATGGCCCGCGAGGGATGATCGTCACCTTGTGCAGCGGGTCGGTGTGCTTGAGCAGCAGCCCCAAGAGCGCATGGCCGGCTTCATGGTAAGCCGTGTTTTCCTTCTCCTTGTCGCTCATGGCCAGCGAACGGCGCTCCTTGCCCCAACGCACCTTGTCGCGGGCCTCTTCGAGCTCCTGCTTGGTAATCCCCTTCAATCCGCGCCGCGCCGCCAGCAATGCCGCCTCGTTTATCACGTTGGCTAGCTCCGCGCCCGAGTAACCCGGGGTGCCGCGTGCAATCACGGCTAGATCCACATCTTCGGCCAGCTTCACCTTCTTGGCGTGAACACGCAGGATTTCCTCGCGCCCCTTAACATCAGGCAAAGAAACCGTCACCTGCCGGTCAAAGCGACCCGGACGCAGCAACGCAGGATCCAGCACATCAGGCCGGTTGGTAGCGGCGATAATGATCACCCCTTCCTGCGTATCGAAGCCGTCCATTTCCACTAGCAGCGCGTTGAGCGTCTGCTCGCGTTCATCATGACCGCCTCCCATTCCGTGGCCGCGATGCCGACCGACGGCGTCAATTTCATCGATAAAAATAAGGCACGGCGCGTTCTTTTTGCCCTGCTCAAACATGTCCCTGACCCGACTAGCCCCGACACCGACAAACATTTCCACAAAATCCGAGCCTGAGATCGAGAAAAACGGCACGTCAGCCTCGCCCGCGATTGCCCGCGCTAGCAGCGTTTTTCCGGTACCAGGTGAACCGACCATAAGCACGCCCTTAGGGATGTGGCCGCCAAGCTTCTGGAAACGCTTTGGGTCGCGCAAAAATTCCACAATTTCCTGCAACTCATCCTTGGCCTCCTCCACTCCAGCCACGTCCTTGAAGGTAACCTTGTTCTTATCCCGACTCATCACACGCGCCTTGGACTTGCCGAAGCTCAGTGCGCCACGCCCCGCACTGCGAATCTGCTGCCGGAACAAAAAGTACAACACCAACAAGAACATCGCCACCGGCAAAAAGCCCATGACGGTGGAAGCCATCACATTGGTATCCGCCCGGGGATTGGCCTCGAGTTCGTGCTCCTGAAGAAAGTCCCGTAGGTTAGAATTATACTGAAGATTGACTTGTGTGCGGAAATGTTCGCTAGGGGCGGTTTCTTCAAATTTAGCCCATCCTTGAATATGCTCATTGATGGCTCCAGCCTCGCTGACTAACTCCAGAGGCTTGGTACGGTCCACCCAATTATTTTCAACCGCCTTATGAAACTTCGAATAGGGAACCTCCAAGATAGTCCCACCCGGCGAGCGATACATAAAGGCCCCCCCGATAAGAGCGGCAGCCATTGCCAAGAGCAACAGGGCGCGCCAGTTAAACTGAGGGTCGCCGCCATTGCCTTGGTTGCCGGAGCGGGGACGCTCCGGAGAGTTGCGGGGATCTGAATCTGACATAAATTTGCTTTCCTGAGATTAAACTCGCGGCTGTGAATAAGCCGTTTCGGAAGTATAGCACTTCTAAATAAGATCGGCAACAAAACCGGCAATTCTATGTCAACTATGATGCTCACGCCGATCAGCCACGCGCAGAGGCACGCGCAATTTTTGTCCAACCAAGTACGACTTTGCGAGGCCGCCACGGGCAGCGGAGCGAAGTCCCGCCTACCACCGGAAGCCGAGCACTCAACTGCCTGCACTCCCACAGGCAGGTAAATGGTGAAATATGGCGATCACTCGCCGCCGAACCAGAAGCGGCTCCCCAACGGCGCGCTCTACTGGCCCGGCGTGCGGCGGGCGCGCAACCACAGTTTTTCGAGGCTTTCCAATTCTAGAGGGGCTGCAGCCATCGCGGCATCCAAATGTTTCTTGTAACGAACCGCAGACTCCCGGGAACTTGCTACAATTTGCGCCTTATACCCGTTTTGGAAAGACATGAGTCGGGTAGTGCGAAATCATGTCTTTCGCTTTCGCCTCAATCGTCTTTTCTGCTTCGCGGTAAGCATCCCTAGAGCCGTACCCGTCTCCAGCTCTTGGTGGAACAAGCAGAGACTTCTTACGTGGATTCCCTTGATTCAAAAATCACACATGGGGCGTTTGCTTAATTTTTAACTTGCGCCCCATGACGTACATCCATTACACATCGTTTCAGATCAGCAAAAAGCCCAGTCGGCAATAATGCCAACCGGGCTTAGTGTCCGAAGCCACTACGAGAGTGGGATCAGCGTGAGAACTTTCCTGTATCTCGTGTGTGGCCGAGGATCAACCTCATTCCAAGTGCCGATGAACCACTCGGATTAGAAATCAATCCAAAGTGCCACCTAACGTAGAAATTAAATGCATCAACAAAACCGACCGATAAGATGCGCATGAGCGCATCAAAAGTATTGGTGGTATCACTCCTGACGGCAGACGCTGGAAGCTTAGTCAACAAGAGGCTATCGTCGGCATAGAGTCAGGCAAGTGGCGCTTCTTCGTCAGCGTACAGGGTAAATCCGTTTGGGTAATCGTTGCGACTAGTCGCTTCGGTCACAAATACCTCAAAACCGATAACGACGGCGAGCAGCCCAACAATCTGCTCAGTTTGCCGGAGTGCCCCTAACACACAAATGACGTTCCTGAATTCCATCGCGGAAATTCGTATGGGAGCGACTCTTCGGGGTCGGGATGCAACGCGTCCCGATCCTAACGGGTCCTACCTTTTCCTCCGCATCGGCGACATCTCCCATGATGGCGCTTTGTTAACTAACGATCTTTTGCGGATTGAGCCCAATGAGCCGATAAATCCCCGGTCGTGTCTGTGTCCGGGAGATGTTCTGTTTCCGAATCGAGGAACTCGCGCTACTGCGCTGGTTTTTCCTGGTATGGAAACGCGAACCATCGTTGGCCCGCAGTTCTTCATTATTCGACCAAACAAAACTCAAATTCTGCCAGAGTATCTTGCGTGGTTCCTGGGGTCGGCTCCTGCAGTCGAGCACTTCAAAGCTCTGAAAAAGGGCACTCATGTTCCCATTATTGATCGCCGCGATTTGGCGGCTCTTGCCATCCCGCTTCCTCCGTTAAGTAAACAACATCAACTTTTGGAGATCGCTTCACTGGCTCTCCAAGAGCGTCAACTCACCGAACGTCTCGTTCATCTCCGCTGGCAATTTGTAAATGCGCAGCTCGTTCAACTAACCAAAGATTCCTCCACCCCAATTACCTCTCTTTATGAGCAAGATTAACCAATCCGAAATCAACGATGTCGCGTGGCGTGCTTGCGACACCTTTCGGGGAGTCGTCGATCCGTCCGACTACAAAAACTACATCCTCGTAACACTCTTCTGGAAATACGTCTCCGATGTATGGCGCGATCATCGCGATCGTTATATGGCGGAATACTCTGGGGACGGTGAACGGGTTCAACGCCGTCTCGCTCGCGAACGATTTCAACTTCCAGACGGTTGCGATTTCACCAGTCTCTACGATCAACGGGATGTTGCAGACATCGGCCAGCGCATGAACATGGCGTTGGAGAAGATCGAAGAAGCCAACAAAGCCAAACTCGAAGGT
>CALQFT020000102.1 GCA_943329925.2 Opitutus sp. GAS368 | reverse complement strand
TGCTGCCATCACTGACCCGCCCTTTCACCAGTCGCATCAATTCGGCATGCGGGATGGTGTCAAAATAGCCGCTCAAGTCGGCCTCACGGCTTCATTCCGGACATCGCTTTCGGTCGTGAACCGTCTAATTCGACCGGCGGGACTTTCACCCGCGTGGACTTCAGCTTTCCCAACGCACATAGAGTAGGGAGACGCGGTCCCGGGAGAGAAGGACCAGTTTTCTTCAAGATTTGGTATCATAACGCTTCGGCTCGGACGAGAAGCCAGGCCTTCCATTCAACTGGAAGACGCTCTCGGCGGCGTCACGCCGTGTTCGCCCAGATTCGCCGAGTGGTAGAGCGCAGCATAAAAACCACCCCTTTGCACCAGTTCAGGCCCGCGACCTTCTTCCACCACACCGCCCGGGCCAAGGACCACGATCTTGTCCACATTGTGCACCGTCGCAATCCGATGGGTGACAATCAAAGTTGTCCGCCCCTGCATCAACTCCTCAATGGTTTGCATGATCGCGGATTCGGTGGTCGGATCCAAGGCTGAAGTCGGCTCATCGAGCAGGAGAATTGGGGCGTTTTTCAAAAATGCGCGCGCAATCCCAATGCGCTGCCTCTGGCCCACGGAAAGGTGGCTGCCGCGCTCTCCCACCTGGGAGGAATACCCTTCCGGAATCTCCATGATAAAGTCGTGCGCCTGAGCACGCTTCGCCGCTTCAATGATCTCCGCCTCGCTCGCGCCAGCCCGACCGTAGGCGATGTTCTCCCGGATCGTGGTGGAAAAAAGAAGCGTATCCTGCAGAACAATCGAGATTTGCTCCCGCAGCGACTTCTTTTTGATGTCCCGCAAATCAATGCCGTCCAACAAAATACGCCCCTCATCAGGATCGTAGAAGCGCGGCATCAGCGAGATCAGCGTGCTTTTTCCCGCGCCAGTGACGCCCACAAAAGCCACCGTTTGGCCGGGGGCGATGTGCAGGTTAACCCCCGAGATAATACGGCGCTCCGGGGTGTAACCAAAGGCGACATTTTCACAGACTATCTCCCCTTTGGAGTTGCTCAGCTGCACGGCGTTGGGCCGGTCAGCCACGTCGTCGGCCTGATCGAGCACCTCGAAGCAGCGGCGCGCACTGCCGGCGGCCCGCTCCAGATCCCAGCCCACAGAGGTAATGGAGTCGATGGGCTGGTACAGATAGTTCATGTACTGGGTGATATTCATCAGGCTCATGATGGATAACGCCCCGGCCAGCACGTGTTGTCCGCCCATCCAACAGACCGCGGCGGTGCTGCCCATGAGCAGGGTGGCGGTGATCAGCGAGCTGTACATTGCAGTGTACTGCATCTTCACGTTCGCCTCCAAACTCAGGCGCGCTGACTGCGCGAACTGCTGGACTTCATGCTGTTCCCGCCCGAAAGCCTGCACCATTCTCACCGAACTGAGCCCCTCTTGGGCAAGACTCAGCACCGCGCTTTCCCGCTCCGAAATGCGGGTGGAATTGTCGCGGATCTGTTTGGCAAATACGCGGAAAGTAAACACCATAAGAGGCACAACAGCAAGAGCCAGAACGGTCAACTCGGAGTCGATGAGCCACATGGCGCTGACGTAACTTAGCAGGTCTTTCGCACTCTGAAAAAGGAAGATGAACTTTGAATAAAAGGCCTGCAACGACTGCGAATCGTACGCCACCCGGAAGGTGGAATCGCCGCTGCGCCGGGCATCATGATACTTGAGCGGCAGGGAGTGGAGGTATCTGTAGAGATCCGTGCGCAACAGCAGCAGGCCCTGAAGTCCCACCCGAAAATACATCATCTGCGAGACGACATTGATCCACGAGGTCAGCAGGTGGATTAACACTATGGAGATACAGCATCCCGCGACAATCTGCGGCAGAGAATACGCCTCCAAGGAAATGGAAAAGAAGTCGCGAAACTGGAGTACCAACCCGTGCTGCGGCTTGCCGATGGAGGGCAGCACTTCCACCAGCAGGAAAGAAACAGGGATGGGCTTGAGTAGATTAAACGGGGACTGAACAAGCGTGAGCAAGGACGCCAGCACCGTGGGCCGCCAGTAAGGCAGGTAGTACGAAAAGACTCTGCGGTAGATCGAAAACATGGGGTGGATAGGGGCTGGTGCCCCGCTCATCAGAAAAGCCTGAAAACGAAGGCGACGCAAGCCGACGTGCCTCGGAATAACCGGCGTCCCGAGCTTTGCGAGCGTTTTTGGCGCTTAATCGCTTGCCAGAGGCACTTCTTATCCAACGAATGGATAAGTACGGAATTCCCTTCTCTTTGGTGTTTTCATCCGAACCTTTCTTTATGCAAACCGTCGATCTTTCCGCCTACGGAATTCACGTTCCAGAAATTCTACGCAACCCGCCCACGCCATTGCTTTACGAGCACGCCATTCGCTTCGAATCGGGCACCCGAATTTCAGCGACGGGCGCGCTGGTGGCGTACTCCGGAGCGAAAACGGGGCGTTCACCCTCCGACAAGCGCGTGGTGCGCCACCCGGATTCGGAAAACGACGTTTGGTGGGGAAACGTCAACCACGCCATGGATGCGCACACTTTTGCGCTCAACCGGGCGAGGGCACTGGACTACCTAAACACGAGGGACCGCCTTTATGTTGTAGACGCTTTCGCCGGTTGGCATCCGGAGCACAAACTCAAGATCCGAGTCATCTGCTCGCGTCCCTACCACGCGTTGTTTATGAAAACGATGCTCATCCAACCCACCCCCGGGGAGCTCGAGAAATTTGGAACCCCCGACTTCACCATCATCAACTCGGGGGCATTTCCCGCCAACCGCTTAACCGAGGGCATGACCTCGCAAACCTCCATCGCGCTCTCCTTTGAAACCCACGAGATGGTGATCTTGGGTAGTGAATACGCTGGGGAGATGAAAAAGGGCGTTTTCACCCTGATGAATTACCTGATGCCAAAAGAAGGAATGCTTTCCATGCATTGCTCCGCAACCGCCGACCGCACCGGCAAGCGCTCCTCAGTACTCTTCGGGCTCTCCGGCACAGGAAAAACAACCCTCTCCGCGGACCCCAAACGCCACCTCATCGGCGACGACGAACACGTCTGGTGCGACGACGGCATTTTTAACATCGAAGGCGGGTGCTACGCCAAAACCATCGATCTAACCCCGGAATCCGAGCCGGAAATCTATCACGCCCTCCAGTTTGGGGCCGTTTTGGAAAACGTGGTCCTAAACGAAGCCGGGCTGGAAGTGGATTTCCATGACACCTCCATCACCCAAAACACGCGGGGCGCATATCCCATCAACTTCATTCCCAACGCGCAAATCCCCTGCCTCACCGGACATCCCACTGACATCATCTTCCTGACCTGCGACGCCTTCGGAGTGCTTCCTCCAGTCTCAAAGCTGACCACCGAACAGGCGATGTATCACTTCATTTCAGGTTACACCGCCAAAGTCGCTGGCACCGAAGAAGGAGTCACGGAGCCCTCCACCACTTTTAGCGCCTGTTTTGGCGCACCATTTTTGGTTTGGCATCCGGGGAAATACGCGGAATTGCTCGCCGAAAAGATGAGCCAGCACAAGGTCGACGTCTGGCTTGTAAACACCGGCTGGACAGGCGGCAGCCACGGATCAGGCCATCGCATTAAACTCGCGTACACGCGCGCCATAGTTGATGCGATCCACAACGGAGTGCTCTCCCACGCGCCCACTGAGGTGGATCCGCATTTCGGGATAGCGGCCGTCACCCATGTGCCGCATGTGCCTGCCGAGTTGCTGCTCCCGGCCAAGGCCTGGAAGAATCAGGACGCGTATCGCGCAACGGCTCGCAAACTCGCTGGGGCGTTCATCGACAACTTTCACCAATTTGAAAGCGGCCTGAGCGCTGAAGTCCGCGCCGCCGGCCCAATTCTCGCCGACTAAATCTCCCCGATAAGCCTGCAAAAGAGCCAGCGCCACAGCATCCAACGCAAAAAGCAAATCAACAAATGCGCATCCAACCCTTGGGTTTCCGACGACAAGCCGGGCGCAACCCAATTGCATCGTTCACTCCAATCTGCAGAAGTTAAGCTAACTTTCTCATTATCTCAGAGTTTACAGCATAGGGAAAACGCACGCCGCAGCAGCGCCAAAACTCCGTGTGCGCCCCCCTATCCATCCCATGAAGCCCTTCGTTTGCTTGCTCAGCGCCCTTATTTTCGCGCAACCCGTCGCCCTAATAGCAGAAGAAACGGCGTCCCGGGCAACCATGAACGAGCGGCACAAAGCCTTCCTCCAGAACCATTGCGAGGGCTGCCACGGCGCAGAAAAGCAGAAAGGTAAGTTTCGCGTGGACCACCTCTCCTTCTCGATGACGAATCTCGAGACTGCGGAAAAGTGGCAGAAGGTGCTCAACCAAATGAACTCCGGCGAAATGCCTCCAGAAGACGAACCGCAGCCGTCCCGCGACGCAAAAGCGGATTTTCTGGAGGATTTGTCCAACGTCATGGTGGCTGCGCGGCGCAGTTTGAGCGATCAGCGCGGGGCGATCACCATGCGGCGGCTCAACCGGCGTGAATACCGCAACACCCTGCGTGAATTACTCGGAGTGGAGATCAACGTGAGCGAACTCCCCTCGGACACTGGCACTGGCGGCTTTGACACTGTCGGAGCCAACCTTTTCATGTCGGGAAACCAGTTTGAGCAATATCAGACTCTGGGAAGAGAGGCGCTCACCGAGGCATTCGAGTGGCAGGCGGCGGCGGGAGTGGCAAAAAAGCTACGCTATGAGGCGGAGACCTTCACTCCCATCATGGAGAAGTTTGTGGCCCATCAGATTGACGCTCGGGAGCGCGCCCGCAACTGGGTAAAGGCCGTTGAGGAGGCGGCCGCACTGCCGGAGAACCAAGAAGTCGTCGCCCGGCTCAAGAAAGAATCCAAAAACGACGCCATTTTCCGCCGCTCTTGGGAAAAAATCCCGGGAGCGCCTTCGCCCAGAACTTTTGGATTCGATAAAAAGGGCGAAAATGATGCCGACCTCGCCAACGACTCGCTTGGCGCAGGATGGCTTCCCTACCACCAGTATTACCTCCGACAACCGGCTTTGGACAGAGGAGCTTACCTCGGCATCCAAACACTCCATCCCGCCGAAATTAATGCAAATTACATAGAACTTCTCGTGCCCTTTGATTGGCCCGTGGGCGATTATATCGCACGCATCCGTGTCGCGGCAACCGACGATGCCCCGCCCGAACGCCGTTTTCTGGACTTCGGCATTCACGCCAGGACAGGCCGGGTCATGGCCACCCACGAAATCACCGGCTCCATGGAGGCGCCCCAAACCATCGAGATTCCCCTGACCTTGACTCGGGGAAACGCCGAGCGCGCAGACCGCACACTGTTCATTCGCGAAAAGGGCAGCTGGGACACCAACGAGGAAGGCGGACGCAAGCGGAGCGAAGCACTCAAACGAAACGGCATTGGCCCGGAATTAGCGCTCTGGATTGACTGGATGGAGATCGAGCGGGTACCGAATGCGAGCAAGCCCAAGCCACCGGGTATTGCTGCCCTGAGCATCCCGCTCGATGACAAGGCACCCGCGCCCACACCACAGGAAGTGCACGCCGCCCTAGAGCGTTTTGCGTCCGAGGCCTTCCGTGGCACGCCCCCGCCGCCCAACTATATTAACGATCTGATGGCCCTCTATGACGTGCGCAGAAAAGCCGGAGACAAACACGCCGCAGCTCTAAAGGAAACTCTTTCCGTGGTGCTTTCCTCCCCGATGTTCCTCTACCTCGTTGAGCCCGGTTCTGATGAAAAACGCAGGCCGCTCACCGGCTTAGAACTCGCCAATCGCCTCGCCTATTTTCTTTGGGCCGCCCCCCCGGATGCCAAACTCCGGGATCTGGCCGGACACGGAGAATTATTGCAGCCTGAGGTGCTTGCGGCACAAACTGAGCGACTCCTTGATGATCCAAGGGCCGAGGGCTTCATCAAAGCCTTCACCCATCAGTGGCTAGGAATGGATCGGATCGACTTCTTCGAAATAAACCGTGCGCTCTATCCGCGCTTCGACACGGCCACCAAGCTTGCGGCCAAGAACGAGATTTATGAAACCATCGGGTATACGATGCGCCACAACGCGAGCCTGCGCGAGCTTTTGAAGGCTGATTATGTGGTAGTCAATCGCGTGCTGGCCCACTTTTACGGAATCTCCGGAGTGAAGGGGAATGCATTTGAAAAAGTCTCCCTCCCGGAAAACTCCCCGCGCGGCGGACTGCTTGGCATGGCGGCCATCCAATTTATGGGAGGCAACGGCGAGCGCACCAGTCCAGTGGAACGAGGCGCTTGGGTGCTGCGCAAGCTGCTCCATGATCCCCCGCCGCCAGCCCCCGCAAATGTCCCTGCAATTACGCGTTTGGCAGGTAAAGTACTAACCACTCACGAGCGACTCCTCGCGCATCAGGAAGACCCGCAGTGCGCGAGTTGCCACCGTAAAATTGACCCCATAGGATTTGGCCTCGAAAACTTCGACGCCGCGGGTCAATGGCGCACAGAGGACAGCTATCAAGCCACTGACGCGAATGGCAAACCTGATCCCAAGACAAAGAAAACCTGGACCATCGAGGCGGCGGCCGTCCTGCACAAAGGCCCGGCATTTAAAGACTACTTTGGCCTGCGTGACATCGTAGCCTCCAAGTCCGACTCCTTTGCAAGAGGCTTCAGCTCCGCGCTCATCGAGTATGCCCTCGGACGCCCCTGCGGCTTCAGTGACGAACCTCTCGTGGAAAGCATGCTTCAACAGTCGGAGAAGAAGGACTTAAAAATGCGCGAGTTCATCCGCGCGCTGGTCAGCAGTAAAGAATTTCACACCAAGTAACCCTTCCAGGAAAAACGCCATGAACACCCCTCTCAACCGTCGCCACTTCCTCCGCTCCAGCACTGCGCTCATCGCGCTGCCTGCGCTGGAATCCCTTGGATTTCGCCGCTTCGCCGCCGCCGCTCCCCTCGCCCCACCAAAACGACTCGTCTTTCTCGGCTTCGGTTGGGGGATCACCACAGAGAGCTGGTTTCCTGACATCAAGAAGCCGGGAGCCGACTATGAAATGCCCGCGGGCCTTGCCCCACTGGCTCGACACAAGGCTGACTTTTCCATCGTGCAGGGGCTCTGTAACAAATATTCCAACGAGGGACACTGGGGCAGCACCATGTGGCTCACCGGCGCAAACCGATTTGCCGAGCCGGGACAAAACTTTCACAACAGCATCTCCGCCGATCAGGTTGCGGCGGCGAAACTAGGTCTGAACACCAGATTTGCCTCCCTCCAGCTCAACGGCGGCGAAAACGCCGAAGCCTCCGGGCACGGCCCAGGCCTCTCCATGGCATGGGATTTGAGCGGGAAACCCATCGGCGGACACAAAGGCCCGGTGGAAGCCTTCCACCGTCTCTTTTCCAAAGACACCACGCCGATCGAGCAACAAAAGGCCATGCTCGCGCAGAAGCGCAGCGTGCTTGACACCGTGCTTGGCAATGCCCGCGCTTTGCAGCGAGGCCTTGGCAAGACTGACACTTCAAAACTTGATGAATACTTCCAAGGCATCCGCGACATCGAAACACGCCTAAGCAAAGACGAGCAGTGGATCGGCGTGCCCCAACCCAACGCGCCCCTGCCCGAACCGCAACCCGGACTGGCCGGGCGCGAGGAAATCAAAGTCATGTACGACATCATCCTCGCCGCCATCCAAACCGACAGCACCCGAGTCCTCACTTACCGCCAGCCCGTAAGCACCCTGCTCACCAGCCTTGGAATTAAGGTCGCCCCCCACGACATGAGCCACTACCACTCCACCATGGGCGAAAAACTTGATGCCTCTCAGCGGCGCGATCTGACCCAGAGCGAGCTGCTCTCCGGCTTCCTCGACAAGCTCAAGGCCACCAAAGAATCCGACGGCACCCCCTTGTTTGACCACGTAGCTCTCGCTTACGGCAGCAACATCCGCACAGAACACAACCTCGATAACTGCCCCACCCTTCTCTCCGGTGGCGGCGCGGGCATTAAACTCGGCCACTCCATCGTCGCCCCAAAAGACACACCTCTGTGCAACGCCTGGTTGACCTTACTTCACGGCATCGGCGTGAATGCCGAACGACACGGGGACAGCACCGGAGTCCTCAAGGAGCTCATCGCGTAAACTCTCCCCTGCCCGCCTCAGAAACCGCCTCAAACTCAGCGCTCCTCCAAGGTGCGCAGCTCCACGTCCCGTTCCCGAATCCCGCGGGCAATCGCCACAGCCAAACGGGCGAAGACGCGCACCCCAATTTCCGGATCGGCGAGGGAATACGCATTGAAGCGCGCCCGTGACAAAACGTACAAATCCGTGGCCTCGGTCGCCACTGCGTCTGAAGAGCGCGCGCCAAAATCCAAAAAGGCGATCTCCCCGAAAAGACCTCCAGCGGAAATCGTCTCGAGGTGATGATGCTTTCCAGCAGCCAACGGCATGAGAATTCTTACCCCTCCGCGCCGCACTAGGAAAACCTCGTCGCTGACCTCTTCGCTTGAAAAGACCTTCTCGCCCTCAAGCACGGAACGCTCAGTAATAGAAGCGGCAAGAGACTCGAGGGTCACGGCGTCAAACTCTCGGAACAGGCTGAAATTATGAAGATCCAACCGGTGTAGATTTTTTACGCGCACCAAGCCGCTAGTCTTCAACATTTGCTCCTCCATCCAGACCAACCCCTCATCGAGAGTATCCCAAACAATCACTCCGTTGCCGTCCTCAAGCAGGCCGAGTTCCTTTAGATATTTTTCAAATTGATGTTGCGCCAGCTCGGCAGAAGGCATGCCGCTGAACATCAGATTGCCCCCGCGCTCTTCGAGCCGGATATGAATCTGCTCGAAGAGATGCACGGCGGTATAATCAATCGAGCGCACCCTGCGCAGGTCTAAAAGCAGGAATCTTTTGGTGCGAATCTCCTCTTCAAGCTGGGTATAGAGCTGATCGGTCGTGCCGAAAAATAAATTCCCCTGCAGCATACAAATCACGCCCTGATCTCCCACCTCTCGCAAGACCCCCCGCTCCGCCTCATCCCGGCGCGTCTTCGATGGCATCCGGCTCAACGGCCCTTTGTGAAGAATCACCCCAGCGTGAATCTGGTCCCGAATAAACAGGAAAATCGCCAAGGCAATGCCCACTCCGGAAGCCGCTATCAGATCCACGCTCAAGGCCACCGTGACCACCGCGGCTATCACCAGAAAATCCGTGCGCCCCAGCGGATGCAGCAGCAATTTGAACACATGGCGGTCGAACATGCGCCACGCGATGACCAGCAGAATTCCAGCAAGCGCGCCGATAGGCACCCAAGCGATCACGCCGCCAAGGAAGGCCAGCGCCAGCAACACAAACACCCCCTCAACCACCCCTGCGCGCGGCGTAGACCCTCCACTACTCACATTCACCAGCGTCGGCCCCATGGTTCCGGCACCCGGCATCCCGCCCACAAAAAACGAAGCCAGATTACCCAGGCCCTGCCCAATCAACTCGCGGTTGGGCTGGTGGCGGTTTCTAGTGAGGGCGTCGAGTCCCACGCAAGTCTTCAACGTATCGATGGAAAGCAGGATCGAAAGAGTGCAGGCGGGCACGAAAACCATTTTCAGCGTCGTCCAGTTCACCTCTAGAAGGGCTCGCCCCTGCGCTGTGATTTGATCCAACACGGATCCATCAGCTCGGATCGCACCGATGACAAGCGGATTACCTTCCAAGCGCAGCAGAGAGGGGTCAAAGAGAGCTAGCGCAAAATACCACAGAACCCCGCCCAGCAGCCCGCAAATCGCCGAGGGAATCCGTTTGGTGAGTTTGGGCGCCAACACGGTGGCCGCCATAGTAACCACCCCCACCGCTAAGCCCTGCCATTTCCAAAGCTCCGGACTCATCAAGCCCGTCAACAGCGGCGTGCCCTTTGGAAACCCAAAGAGCTTTGGAACCTGGCCAAGCGCGATAATCAAAGCCACCCCAGAAAGGTAACCTGACACCACTTGATACGGGATGAACTTGATTAATTTCCCCCCGCCAAGCACTCCGTACAAAATTTGAAGCAACGCAGAAACAAGGGTCGTTAGGGCGAGTAAGGGAAGGATGGTGTTGGCGTCGATGTGGCCTTCCTTACCAGCCACAATTTCTGCAATCAATGCACTCAACACCGCGGCGGCAGGAGCACACGGGGCGGAAATCAAACCGGCATTTCTTCCAATGAAAGGCGCCACCAACCCCAGCATGGCTGCCCCAAGAAGCCCGGCCATTGCACCTCTACCAGAGTATTCCTGACCAAGATTTGAATAGACTAAAATCCCAAAAGCCACGGAAGAAGGCAGCGCTACCAACATGGAAGCCAGACCACCCCAAAAATCTCCCGCTAGCGAACTTGGGGATCTTGCCCCCGGTTGCGATTCACTTCTCATCCCAAAACTCTGCTAGATTGTCACATGTCTGTCACCCGATTGTGTAAACGATGCCAAAATAACTATTCCTGGCATTCCCTGCCTCAATGAACTCAGTGAGAAATCCTGCTGCAACTCAGGAGCGCCCAGAGACGAAGTCTGCAGCCAAAAATTTGTCCACGACCTTGCGGCGCGGGCTGGGGTTTCAGCGCCTTTTGGCCGCCTCTGTTTCTTGGAAAGAGTTCCACGCTGTTTTTTGAAAAAGCGCGGCCTCCTCGCTGGAGATACCCTTTGGAAAAGTCAGGCCGGCTGGGCTCCTGTTTGTCAATGCGGAGTAGACGCAGCACGCTGTCAGGTAGGCGCCCTTGAGTGAGGCATGGATCCAATCGGCATAAAGGGCGTCCATTTTTTCAGACGTTGGGGCCCCACCAAGGATTTGCATCCACGCGTGGACGCTCGGGGCAACCGGCAGCTCCAGTATCCGCCCCAAGCGAACGTTCTCCTCGTGAAAGGCGATGAACCCCGCCGGATACGCAGTTTCCTTGGCGACTGGCGTCTCATAAACAACAAGGCGCGCCCCTTTTTCTCTGGCAAGTCCCGCAAATTTCACCGCGTATTCCTCCAGCACCTCCCTCGGATTCCGATAAAAGGTCTCGACGACAACCGCGTCCCAAGATTCCGCTGCAATTTTGCCCCTGGCGGTGTGCTTCGCCTCCCCTTCTTCCCAAAACACGCGCATGCCGGTGCCCGTGCGCACATGTTCGCCTGCCCTGATCCGCGGGGTTCCAGCCGGGGCCGACGCCGCCAGTTGCTCAACCAAATGGGGCACGTTGCCTCGGATCGTGTGGCTTGAACCAATGAACAAAACCTTCAAGGTCGCCTCCTCCTCCGGCACCCACTTTCGCAAACTGAGACGCACCAGCGCCTCTCGGGTCTGGGGCGAACCGGCGGATTGCCCCGCCATACCCACCACCCGCAGCAACTCTGTCTTGGCACGCTCGGAGTTGCCTTCCTCGATAAAGCTCAACCCGCGCAGCAGTTGGATTTCAGCACGCATTTCATCTTGGTCACCCAAGGGCAGTGTCGAGGTATCCAGCAGCGAGGAAGCCCGGTGCAGAGAAGTCCGAGCCTCGGCATAGGCTTGTTCTAGAATCAAGACCCTCGCTAGGGCGACTAAGTGAGTCTGGAGCGCAGGGCTGGGCAACTCCGCCATTGCCGTTAACACTTCGAGTTCACGGCGGGCTTCCGGGATCTGGGCAAGGCTTAAATAGGCGGCAACTATCGCCTCCCTAGCCGCAGTGTGACTGGCTTGGCTGATATTTTTAAGCGAAAGCACCTGCCGGCAGGCTTCCCTGACCTTCTGCCAAGAAGGGCGGTCGCCATACTTGAAGTAAACTTTGGCAAGCAGAAGGAGTGCGGAGGCCCGAGTTCTCTCCTCGAGCTCTTCGGAGCCAAGCACCCGCTCCAGCAGCGGGAGCGTCTTGGAGTCGTCGGCTTCCTCCAAGAATCCAGCGGCGATTTTCACCAAAGTCTGGTGGCGCTCCCCTGCCGTGCAATCAGGGAGAGCGAGCGCCTTTTCGAATTCAGTGCGTGCTTCCGTCCAGCGGGCGGCCGCCTGAAGTGTGTCCCCAACCTGAATGAAGGTTTGCGAAGGGGTCGTCCGAAGCCGCTCCTCAGACGGTACTGCGGAGAACAGGACATTGCTCCAAACCAAAAAAAAGCAGAGGAAGCCGAGGGAAAAACGAATCAAACGGCCGCGATTTCCGGACCTGACTTCAAAATAGTAGTTCATGGCGTCTGGTGGT
>CALQFT020000101.1 GCA_943329925.2 Opitutus sp. GAS368 | reverse complement strand
CGATAGACCGATAGACCGATAGACCGATAGACCGATAGACCGATAGACCGATAGACCGATAGACCGATAGACCGATAGACCGATAGACGGCAAAGGGAACCCTGCTGCCCGTGAATCTCTTGCTCGCCGACTTTTTCAAGGATTGTAAGCAGGACAAAATAAAAGCACCGGTATTTTCAATCTCTCCGGTCGCCCTTATCATTGGGTTTCTTCCAGTACGCCAGCAACGATTGGTTGAAGCGTGGGCGGAACTCCATCAAGAGGAATTGCTGGCCGACTGGCAACTTCTCGAGGCTGGACGCAAACCTGCTCCGATTACTCCACTGCAGTAACTTCCAGCTTATGAACCATCCAATTTACCGCATCACGTCTGTTCAGAACTGCGCTCCGTACACGCTGAATCTCAGCTTCGACGATGGCTTAACGCGTACCATTGATTTCGAACCTATTTTGGAAGGTGAGCTATTTGGTCCACTCCGTGATCCCACCCTTTTTGCCCAAGTCAGTATCGATCCCGAAATTCATACAGTCGTCTGGCCATCCGGCGCCGACTTCGACCCAGCTACACTTCATGACTGGCCACAACATGAAGCTGGATTCCGTGCCGCTGCGAAGCGATGGAAGCAATCAATGGAACCCTTGATCCAAAAAAGGGCCTGAGATCGCAGGCATTGGCGCACTGATCAATGTCACAGGAAAACCGGAAAACTGGAAATTCTGAGTGAGACGGTTGTTGAAATCTGCCTATCTCCTACTTTCCGAACACTTCGCGAAACTCCCAAAGGACCTTTTCGCTGTTCCTGCCAAAGACCCGGTACGCAGGAACCAGGATCGTGGCGCCTGCTGCCGCCCCTTCTCTGAGCAGCCAGTACGGCTTTTGATTCGCAGGGAACATATAGGGTTCGGGTTTAAATGACATGCGCACTTTCTTGTCGCCGCTCTTCTCTACACCCGAAACCTGCCCCAAGAATTCCACCTTTTCCGTGGGAAAGTCGGGATCAGGAGTCAGCGCGGAAGATGTCCACACTCCGCTCGCCGCTCTCGGCGTGGTCGAAATCTCATATCAAACATCATTCCACCTTCGTTGTCGGGTTCAGCCCTTTTGAAGCGGAATCTCCGGACACTCAAAGAACCACCTAATCGACCCTGAAAAACACCATAAAACTCTGTCGCCCAGTCATTTACTGCCGCACAGATGGGCGGCCAAGCTGGCAGGAGAGTGAATCGTAACGCCTTCGAAATTCTTCCCGTAGAGTCGGCCAAAATGCGTCTTGTCGCCGGTAAGCAAAACGTGGCACCTGCGATGGATGGCGGCCGCCAGCACGGGGCGGTCTTTTTCGGGAAGTTCCGGGGCGATTTCAGCAGGAAGGAAACAGCGGGGCGCGAGTGAGGATTCCAGTTGGCCCAGTAAAACATCTAAGTCCGGGACGGCTGCCGGAAACTTCGCATCCAAGTTTCGGCGCGCTTCTTCGAACCAAAATCATCGCCGGCCCACTGCGCGCGTCCATGATCCTACATCCCCTGGGGGTATGTGTCCTTTGGGATATACCCCAATATGTCTCGGGCAACGCTCAAATCGATGCGCTCCAACCGCTCAGGAAGGCTTGCCCCATTGACCAACAAATAGCGGACGCTCTCAGGGGCTTCCACGCAACAGGCGAAAAATCGACCCGCATCCCGGGGGCTGAAATAGATATCGTGCGCCCACTGCGCCTCCCGAATCTCCTCCTCCTGACCAGGCCGAGGACACCACCCAAGCCTGGCTACAATCACACTAATTCCATGCAGTTGCGTAAATCCGCACCCGATGGCTTCCATAAACATCTTCGTGGCTGCGTACCAACCTTTGGGTGTGACCGGTTGGTCTTCCTTGATGGGATACGGGCCGGACATCTGCCTCCACCAGTTTACCTGGCCGCTGCTGGCCAATACAATGCGGCTCACACCCGCCGCCCGCGCCGATTCCATCACGTTGTAGAGTCCGAGGATATTGTTCGGGAGCAGGCTCGAAACAAAGTCGTCGTCATCTGGTGTTGCGGCGAGGTGGATAAGACAAGACACCCCCGACATTGCCGCGTCCAGCGCGAGGCGGTTACCTAAATCGCCGAGAATGGTATCGGGGAGCAGCTCGGAGGGCCTCCGGTCAAAGCCCCTCACCTTCCCCCCTCTTTGCAGCAACTCCGCCACAACTGCGTGACCTAATTTTCCCGAGGATCCAGTGACAAGTACAGTCTGAGCCATTGCGTTGAATTACCCCAAAGACGAAGCGATGTCCATTAGTGCGCTTGTAGCGGATTCGGGGTCCACATAGCCTTGAGTGGATGGCTTGGAACATTCTCCTCACTGCATCGCCCCTTTCAGACTCCGTCGGGAGCACGGCCCGCACCCTGCTTGGCGGCCCAGAGTTTACCTTGGTGCACCCGCCCAAATATGGCCCATTTTCGGAGGAGAAAATCCTGCCCCTGCTTGCCAAGACGGCGGAAATTGTCAGGGAACTGGGTCTCGGATCGGGAGTCGCTGCGGTGAAATACTGAACAAAACATGGCTACCTTTGGATACAGCCTCAACGCCAGCACGATCAGGGGAACCCCGGTAATGCGCCAAGTTGAGCTCGCCGCCGCAGCAGGCTTTGGCGCCCTTGAACTTTGGTTTGCAGACACCGACGCCTTTGTCCACTCGGGCGGTTCCCTCACTGACATCCGCACCGCTCTCGATGACTCAGGGCTGGCGGTCCCCTCGCTCATCTACTTCTCAGACTGGTTTGATTGCCCCGCCGAGGTCTGGGACAGCAGGAAACAGGCGGCTTCTGTGCGGATGGAGCAAACCGCTGCACTCGGAGCAAAGCACATGATCTGCAGTCCGCCCGCATCCCACGCTGAAACACTCACTGGGGCGCTCCGCTACCGAGAGTTGCTTGCCTTGGGGAAAAGTCACGGCGTGACCCCTGCCTTTGAATTCCTCGGATTTGTGAAGCAGTTCTGCACCATCGAGTCTGCTCTGGAGGTGCTTGAACTCGCCCATGGGGGCACCACGGTTCTCGATCCGTTTCATATTTTCCGCGGCGGGGGCGCTCTGGAGTCGATCTCAAAGCTGCGAGCCGATCAGGTGGCGGTGTCTCACTTCAACGACAGCGTTTCCCAACCTCCACGGGAACTGCAACACGACTCCCACCGAGTCATGCCAGGTGATGGGGGCTTTGATCTGCGCCGTTACTGTCGGCTTCTAAGTGAGATTGGGTACGAGGGGTGGCTTTCTTTAGAGCTTTTCCGAGAGGATCTCTGGGCGCGTGATCCGGCCGAGGTCGCCCGTGAAGGACTCCAAAAAATGAGGGAGGTCGTAGAACAATGAAAACCATACACGCAGCCTGTATCCAACCCGCCGGTGCAATCCTTGGTGAAGGACCTGTATGGCACCAAAACAGGCTCTGGTGGGTCGACATCGAGCGGCGGGAGATACACTCCTGGGATCCAAACAACCAAGGTGCGCGTGTCTGGATTCTTCCGGATCGCGTAGGGTTCGCCGTGCCCCGCGCTGCAGGTGGTTTCCTCGTGGGGCTAGGCCCTAAGATTGTCGCTTGGGAGCCGGAGAAAGGCGTCCTTCAGTCAATCGTCCATCCCGAAGCGGACATTCCCGGCAATCGATTCAATGACGCAAAGTGTGACCCGCAAGGAAATCTGTGGGCGGGCACCATGGCGCTGAGCGAAAGAACTGGTTGTGGAAGTCTCTACAGGATCAACGCGCAGGGATGGGAGGCCACGCGCAGGGTTGCTGAGGTGAGCATCTCCAATGGCCTGGCATGGTCTCCCGACGGGTTGACCATGTACTACATTGACTCCCC
This sequence comes from Opitutus sp. GAS368, assembly GCA_943329925.2. Taxonomy (GTDB): domain Bacteria; phylum Verrucomicrobiota; class Verrucomicrobiia; order Chthoniobacterales; family Chthoniobacteraceae; genus Chth-196. The sequence goes on along the minus strand of CALQFT020000101.1, from coordinate 8,430 downwards.
AACCAGGCGCGTGGACGCCTTCGACTATCGTGATGGCGAAATCTTCAACCGCAGATGCGTTGTCGAACTCACCGACGGATTTCCAGACGGCATGTGCTCCGATGCGGACGGGAACCTCTGGATTGCGCTATGGGGCGGATGGGGAGTGGTTTGTCATGATCCGCGCACAGGCAAACGGATTGCAAAGATAGAAGTGCCAGTCGAGGCCATCACTTCATGCTGCTTTGGTGAACAAGGCGGCCTCTTTATCACCACCGCCAGCCGGGACCTTGATGGACCAGGGCACCTGCGCCAACCTCTGGCAGGCGGCATTTTTTACGCTGAAACAGAGACTCGCGGAGTACCCGTTTCCAGCTTCGCAGGATAACGCGGGCCCCATTCGTTCGGACGCCGAGAAAGTCCAGCCTTGCAGGTAAAGGCCATCTGAAGTGTTTAGACAGCGTCATGACCACCCCCTGGCCGCAAAATTACGATCCGTTTGGCAATGTGCTGCTTTCCACAGCCGTTGCCGCAATCCCCGTGGCAGTGCTTCTTGGGGCCATCGCGGTGCTGCATATTCGCATCCATCTTGCGGCCTTCATCGGACTGGTGGTCGCTCTGGCAATCGCCATCGGCGCAAACAAAATGCCAATAGACCTCGCGGCGGCGACCACCGCTTACGGGGCGGCCTTCGGGCTTTTTCCTATCGGGTGGATCATTCTCAACGTGCTCTTTCTCTACCAACTCACGGTAGACCGCGGCCTGTTTGAGGTGTTGCGCGCCAGCCTTGCGAGCGTGGCGCCCGACGCTCGCGTTCAGCTTATCCTCATCGCATTTGCCTTTGGCGCATTTTTGGAGGGAATGGCGGGATTTGGCACCCCGGTGGCCATTACTGCTGCCATCCTCATCCAACTCGGGTTCAAGCCGCTGCACGCCTCCGGGCTCTCGCTCATCGCAAACACTGCGCCGGTCGCCTTCGGTTCGTTGGGCATCCCGATCACAACCTTGGAGCAGGTCACGGGAATCGACGTGCATCTGGTTTCAGCGATGGTGGGACGGCAACTGCCCTTCTTTTCCTTTTTAATCCCGTTCTGGATTGTGTGGGCCTTTGCAGGCTGGCGGGCCGTGGCAGGCGTCTGGCCCGCGGCGATGGTCGCCGGACTCGCCTTCGCACTTCCACAGTACGCAGTCTCGAACTTCCACGGTCCGTGGCTGGTGGACATCGTCGCAGGGGCGGCCTCCATCATCGCCACCGTATTGTTTTTGCGGGTATGGAAACCGCGCGAAATTATGCGGATGAACGCAGGCGTCGCGGAGTATTCAACCCATGAGGTCCATTCGCAGGCTTCGCAGGATTCAGGCGCGCTCACAAAAGGGCAAATCTTCCAAGCGTGGATGCCGTGGATCATCCTGACGCTCTTCATTCTTTGCTGGGGCCTTCCCCAAACAAAGCTGTTCCTCGACAACCTCGCCGCGCCGAAATTCGAGGTCCCGCACCTTCACGCCTTGGTCCAGCGCATGCCCCCTGTTGCCCCGGCCAATACCCCGCCGGAAGCGGCCGTCTTCAAGTTCGGCTTTCTATCCGCCACGGGCACAGGGATTTTTCTGGCGGCCCTCTTGGCCGGGATCCTGATGGGATTCCAGCCGATGCAACTCTTTAGGACCTACCTGCAAACCCTCTGGCGGGTGCGCCACTCGCTCTTGACCATCGCCGCGATGCTTGCGCTGGGGAACGTCACCAAGTTTTCCGGCGGGGACGCGACGCTCGGACTTGCTCTGGCGCACACCGGTTCGTTCTATCCGTTTTTCGGCACGCTGCTCGGATGGCTGGGCGTGGCTCTCACCGGTTCGGACACCGCCTCCAACGTGCTCTTTGGTTCCTTGCAAAAAATCACGTCCCAACAGCTGGGAATCAACCCCGTGCTCATGTGCGCGGCAAACAGCTCGGGCGGGGTAATGGGCAAAATGGTCGACGCACAAAGCATTGTCGTGGCCAGTACCGCAACGAATTGGTACGGGCACGAGGGTGCGATTTTGCGCTACGTTTTCTGGCACAGTCTGGCGCTGGCGATCCTCATGGGCGTGCTGGTGTATCTCCAAGCCTACGTTGCTCCCTTCACCCAGATGGTCGTAGGCCAATAGGCTATAGGCGATGCTTTTACCTCAACGAGCCCGGCTTAGGAGCGTCCCTGCGTGCCGAGCTTCCGGTAAAGTGCCACGTAATCGGCAACCATTTGCCGATAACCAAACTTCGCCTCCCCTGCCGTGCGGACCTTGCTCCGATCCAGCGCCAACGCCGGAGCCACGAGTGCAGCCAGTCCTTCGGGAGTGGCGGCCGTGTAACCAGTGACCCCCTCCTCCACCACCTCTCCGACTGAACCACGATTGACCGCCACCACCGGGGTGCCGCACGCCATCGCCTCAATCATCACCAAACCAAAGGGTTCATCCCATTGGATTGGAAATAATAACGCGGAGGCATTGCGCAGCAAATCTGCTTTTTGAGCATGATTCACCGGCCCAATCCAACGAATCTGCTCTCCATCTACATGAGGAAGCACTTCCTCGGCAAAGTAGCGCTCTTCCGCCCCGTTTTGTGGCTGACCGGCAAGCACTAAAGGAAGTCCACACGCCTTTGCGATAGCAATGGCTCCAGCCGGGTTCTTGGCGTGGCTCATCCGTCCCAAAAATGCCAGATACCCCCCTGAAAAAAGCGTGGGTTGGTACGCGCCAAAGTCACAACCGTTGTAAACCACAGGGAAGTCGCGGTGCAAACGAGCAGCGGTATCCTTAATCTGAAACCTGCTAATAGCAGCCACTTCCACTTGTGGATAGCGAGCAAATGCCCATTCGTCATCCTTCAGGGCGCAAGTGTGCAGCGTGAAAAGCGAGGGCGTTTGGGAAAGAGAGGCTAAAGGCAACCATCCTGGAGTCAGATGGAAGTGGATGACGTCAAAATCCGAGGCCCGGCGCAGGGCCTCTGCGACCGCAGCGTTGGCGTAGTGCTCGAAAGCATCTGCATCGCCTCTGGCCATGAGCTCGGTCAGACAGGCGTCTGCGATAGGGCAAAGTTCTCCAGCAGTTTTGCAATCAGCTGTGGCAAACAAAGTTACAGAGTGCCCCTGCTCCACCAATTCATCTACGAGCAGCTTTACAAGCAGCTCAATGCCTCCGTAGGTAGTCGGAGGAATGCAAGTCCAGAGAGGAGACACTTGCGCGATACGAAGATGTCGTAGATTCATAGAAGGAGGTATTTTCGCTGTACTCAAAGCCTAGCGCGCGGAATCTTCCCGCCAACCTGTTTTCCATGAAGCCCCATTTCCACCTTGTAGCCGCCACCGTCCTTGCAGGTCTACCCTTCCATGCGCAGGCAAGTTCCCCCACCCCGCCGCAAGCCAAGCCACAAAGCTCGTTTTGGGGACGCCTATTTTCCTCGCCACGCCCGCCCACTTTAGATCCCCCGGCAACGCCCGCCCCGCCCGCGCCCAAGACGCCCGTTAAAAAAGCGCCTTCTCACAAAGCAGATTCCCCCCGCAGTGAAACCTCCCCGACAAAAGTCGCTCAAAAAGCGCTCTCTCCAGAACAACGCGACGAGTTGGTAAGGCTTCAGATCTTCTTGGACAAAGCCTTGTTTTCTCCCGGGAAACTCGACGGACAACCTGGAGAACTCACCACTAAAGCCCTGTTGCATTACCAAAAGGCGCACAACCTTCAGCCGACCTCGCTGCCCGATAATCTCCCCATGTCCAAAGATGGAGAGATTTATACGACCTATACCATCAGACCCGAGGACCGCAAATTTGTGGGCGACGCTCCGAGCAAGCCCGAGGCACAGTCTCGCAAACGTTATTTACCCTACGAATCCTTTCTGGAGCTGGTCACGGAACGCTTTCACGTCGCCGAAAGCCTGCTTGTTAAAATCAACCCCACGCTCAAATTAAATACTCTGAGCGTCGGAGACACGCTCACGGTTCCCTCCGTGGAACCCTTCCTCATCGAGGATGTCCAGGAAACCGCAGCGCTCCCCAAAAAGCCGGAGTTTCGCAACCGGCGCATTCGAGTCGATCGAAACGAGCATATACTGGAACTGTTTGAAGGCGATCAAATGATTGCCTGCGTTCCCATTACAGCTGGATCAACAACGCTGCCCACCCCGCCCGGGAAATGGCGCGTTCAGGGAATCACCCTCATGCCCACGTTTCGGTGGGATGAAGGCGTGCTCAACCACGGCGTGCGCACCGATCAGTTTTATAACCTGCCTTCCGGCCCCAACAACCCAGTGGGGATTGCGTGGTGCTCACTCAACAAACCGGGGATCGGCATCCACGGCACCAATCATCCCGAAACCATAGGGAGAGCCTTCAGCCACGGCTGCATGCGTGTGGCCAATTGGGATATCATCCGTTTAGTCAACCTCATCACCTCAGACATCCCGGTGCTTATTGAGTAAAGGAAAGACCCAAAGTGCCGTGGCGCCATCCTCAGGGAGCCTTCGGCGCTTTGCGCTGGTTTGGATGCTTTCTTTTTCCAAGCGGCGGTCTTTGTGCTTAACGTGAGCCTTTGAATGAGCCGATTTTTACAGAAAATTCTAAGTGAGTGGTTAGGAACCACTCTTTTGTTGAGCATCGTAGTGGGCTCGGGCGTCATGGCGGAGCGATTGGCAGCGGGAAACACAGCCGTCGCCCTCTTGGCTAATACGCTGGCAACCGTCTGCGGGCTGTTTGTTCTCATTGAGGTGTTTGGCCCAGTCAGCGGTGCCCATTTTAATCCGGCGGTGTCTGCCGTAATGGCTTTTCGGGGAGAACTCCCTTGGAGCCAACTGCTCCCCTACTGGTTGGCGCAACTCTTGGGGGCCGCGTGCGGCTCCTGGCTGACTCATGCGATGTTTGACATGGAAATACTCCAGTGGTCTACCAAGATCCGCTCCGGACACGGCCAGTGGCTCGCCGAAGCGGTGGCCACCGCAGGGCTGCTGCTGGTGATCCTGCGGGCTCCCGTCCATAAAGTGGCCGCGCTGGTCGCCGCTTACATTGGCGCGGCCTATTGGTTCACGGCGTCCACCTCGTTTGCGAATCCTGCCGCCGCTTTCGGGCGCATGTTCTCCGACAGTTTCGCAGGCATCGCCCCACAGTCCGTGCCCGCCTTCATCGCGGCGCAATGCATCGGGGCGGCCATCGGCGCGCTCATCCACGGATGCCTCCCGTCGGGCTCTGGCCCACAGGAAAAAACGCCGTAGACTCCCTACTTTAGGGCTCCTTGATCACCGTGAACTGATTCACGACCAGCCAGTCGTTGGAACCGACATCGTTGAAGTCGATCAAGCGGACCTTGTCTCCCGCAATGCTGCCATCCGGTCTTTGATATTCCACATCAACACCGTCTCGTAGCAGTTTGTGAAAAGCGCGATTCGTCTGCGTGAGCGAAGGCGTCCCCACCCGCAATACCTTGCGCAACGCCTCCTCCCGCGCCTCCTCGGGAATGGCCGGGTCAGCCGCCGGATGGCCTCGCGCAAGCGACCCACCAGCACCACCTCAGAAAACGAATCCCGCTCCGCCGCCGGTTCACCGGGCGCGAGATGCGGCCCGTGCCCGACCGCATAGCCCAGCTCCCCGAACCATTCGAGGGCGGCGTCTTCGACGATCGATTCGTTAAGGCTCATTTCTTCGGTGGCTTGGGCTTCTTGGGCTTTGGCAATTTCTTCAAATCCTTCGTGGCCTGCTCGAAGTCGGCGTCCACGGGGCGAGCGGCACTGGCGTTGAGTGCCTTGAACTTGTCGTATTCCAGCTCGGCCTTGGCCGGGGCCATTTCGTGCGAAATACGCCCGGCATGGGTGAGGATGTCGCGGTCGTTCAGGGTCAGGAAGCCGTTCAACTTCTCGATCCAGTCCTCCATGTGCATCGGCACCCGCCGCATCGCCTGGCCCTGGGCAAAAATCAGGTATTGCTCCACGAGGTTGTTCAGCGCTTCCACCTCCGGCTCGCTGAGGTAGTTCTTGGCGATGGCGACATCCTGCTTGCGGATCACCGCTCCCCGCCAGTTGGTCAGACCGAGATTCGGCTTCGCCGCATCCACCCGACCGTGCACGATCTCAGCCGCCGTCTGGCCGGTGATGGCCCAATGCACCTTGTTCTGCACCGTCTTGAAAAACAGCAGGCTCACCTCCTGCGTGGGGTCGCAATCAATGCTCGTCGCGTAGATGTCCGTGATCTTCTGGTAAAACCTCCGCTCCGAAGTGCGGATATCCTGTATCCGCCGCATCAGTTCATCGAAATAATCGAAGGGCTGATCCGGATTCTTCAGCCGCTCGTCATCTAGGATGAAACCCTTGACGATGTATTCCCGTAGCAGCCGGGTGGCCCAGATGCGAAAACGGGTGGCCACCGCACTTTTCACCCGGTAGCCCACGGAAATGATGGCATCGAGATTGTAGAAACGGGTCAGATAGTTCTTACCGTCGGCGGCAGTAGTAAAGGAATCCTTTACCACTGAATCCTGCACTAGTTCTCCCTCTGCAAAGATGCTTTTCAGGTGCTGCCCGATGTTCTGCTTGGTCGTCTGGAACAGCTGCGCCATGTGCTGCTGCGTCAGCCAGACCGTCTCGCCCTCAAACCGCACGTCGATCTTCAGCTTCCCGTCTTGAGTCTGGTAAACGAGGAACTGTCCGCCCGGTGCTGGAGTTTCTGAATCCGTGCTCATGGGCTCACCCTCCTCACAAATCGAGCGTTTAAGTAACGCTTAATAGCTGCCCGCGCCTCCTCGGGAATGGCCGGGTTCAGCCGCCGAATGGCCTCGCGAAGGCGCCCCACCAGCACCACCTCGCCAAAAGATTGCCTCTGCGCCGCCGGTTCACCGGGCGCGAGATGCGGCCCGTGCCCGACGGCATAGCCCAGCTCCCCGAACCTTTCGAGGGCGGCGTCTTCGACATGGGATTCGTTGAGACTCATGGGCTTTTCTTCTTCGCGCGTTTGCCTTTCTCCAACTGCTTTACCTGCTCGATAGCCTCGATAAAATGTTGTTCCACTGGCGAAGGTTTCCCATCCTCGATACGGCGGAACTTCTCAAACTCCTCCTCCGCCCGCGCCAACGCCGCTTCGTGGCTCACCTTACCCGCGTGGGTGAGAATCTCCCGGTCGCTGATCCGCATAAAATCATCGAGCTTCGCGATCCAGTTAGTCATCGTCATCACCCGGCGGCTGCGGGCCTGAAGTTCGTCGAAGTCGAGGTAGAGCGATACGATGAGGTTCAAATCCCCGAGTTCCTGCTCGTTGAGGTAATTCTTCGCCACCGCCACATCGGTCTTCCGTGGCCAACTTCCCGGCCAAGTCATCAGCCCCATGTTCAGTTTCGCCGCATCGGCACGCGCGGCGATGACTTCCGCCGTCGTCTGCCCGTGCGCCGCCCAGTGCATCTTGTTCTGCACCGTGGCAAAGAAGAGCTGAGACGCCTCCGCCCGAGGATCGTAGTCCGCGCTGGTGGCGTAAATATCCAGCACCTTGCGCCAAAACGCCTTCTCCGATGACCGGATGTCGCGGATGCGCTCCAGCAACTCGTCGAAATACGCGCCGCCACCCGACTGCTTCAGCCGCTCATCATCTATCGTGAAGCCCTTCACGATATATTCCCGCAGCCGCTGCGTGGCCCAGATCCGGAATTGCGTGCCCCGCAGCGATTTCACCCGGTAGCCCACCGAGATGATGACATCCAGGTTGTAAGCTGCCGTCTGGTAAGTTTTTCCGTCGGCGGCAGTTCGTGCATGATTTGCACATACTGCTTCCTCCACCAGTTCTCCTTCCTCGAAGATATTCCGGATGTGCTTGGTGATGACGGAGCGTTCCCGCTGGAATAGCTCTGCCATCTGCTGCTGCGTCAACCAGACCGTCTCGTCTTGTAGCCGAACTTGCACGCGTGTCCGCCCGTCCTCCGTCTGGTAGAGGATGATTTCGGATTGGGGCAAAGGTTCGTCACTCATGGGTTCGTCTCACTTAGGTTTGAACTATTCGATAGCGCCGAATAGTTGCCGCCCGCAACGCTCAACTCCCCGCTCAGCAGCTTTTGCAGCAGCGTGTCGCGCAGGGTGCGGGATTGGTGGAGGTTGGCGGTGATTTGGGCGTAGAGCGGCGCGTCTTTGGCGGTGAAGGCGCTGCCGGTGGCGCGGCTTTCGATCTCGGCCATGTTCGTCTGGCACCAGTTCAACATGAAGAAGTTTGAGGCGCGGTCGTTGCACTCCAGCGCGATGAAGCCCTGATTGATGGCGACGGGCATGGCGACGGGCATGGCGACGGGCATGGCGACGGGCATGGCGGCGATGGCGAGGCAGCCGAAAGGGGCGCGAGAGGAAAGCAGCAGCGTTCCGGCGGGAAGCAGGCCAGAGGAAATTTTGGCGATGCCAGCGTCGGTGAGCTTGCGGTCGGCATCGAGGAGGACGGGCGCTTGGAGCGAGGAGAAGTCCTT
>CALQFT020000100.1 GCA_943329925.2 Opitutus sp. GAS368 | reverse complement strand
TCTGGAACGGAACTGCAGCTTCTGGTTGATGAAAGCCGGCGGACGGGGAATTTTCAGGAATAACCGAGGATAAACTGACGGTAAAATGCGGCGGCCTGTTCCACCTGCGCAACCTCGACATACTCGTCAACAGAGTGCGCTTGATCAATGCTCCCCGGCCCGAAAACGATGGTGGGAATACCCGCTCGGGAAAGCTTGCTCGCATCGCTGCCGAAGGGCACGCCGCAAACGTCGGCATCCAACCCCAGCCCGCGCAGCACGCCCTGTGCACAACGCACAACGGCAGCTTCCGCAGGAGTATCCAGCGCCTCGTCCACCAACAAAGGCGGTGCTTCAATGTAGGCCTCGAACCCCGGATGCTCCTGCGCCAACCGTTTGAGCATCAACTGATATTGCTCCAGCGCTCCGGCGGCGCTTTCACCCGGCATCAGGCGACGATCCAGCTCGATGGCACACCGATCCGGCACCGAGTTCACCTGCACCCCCCCGGCGATGACGCCCACGCTCACCGTCGGCGAACCCAGTAGCGGATGGGTCACGGCGGCGAGATCCTTGTTCTCCTGCTCAAGCGCCAGCACAAGCCGCGACATATGGGAAATGGCGTTGTTACCCAGATGCGGTTTTGCGCTGTGCGCCGCCTTTCCCGTGGTGATCACCCGCAACCTCAAAACGCCTTTGCTGGCGATGACCGCCCTCAACTCCGTGGGTTCCGCCACGATGGCCGCCTCGGCCTGCAGCCCTTCACACAGTTTCACCACCCCCCGATAACTAAACTCTTCGTCAACCACCGCAGCTAACAGCACCTCGCAGGCGGGCACCAGACCGTCCGCCTTGATGGAGGCCAACGCATGCATCATCGCAGCCAGACCCGCCTTGTCATCCACCGCGCCCCGACCGTATATGCGCCCGTCGCGCAACGTTGGCTCGAAGGGCGGGATGCTCATTCCCTTGATGGAAACCGTGTCCGTGTGCGCCTCAAGAATCAGGCGTCTTTGGCTCCTTCCGGGCAACCGCGCAAGAATGTTTTGGCGGCCTGGGAATACCTCTTGGTCGAACGTTTCGATACCCCGGCGATTGAAGAATTCCCGCAGTAACGGCGCCACGTTTGCCTCGCTACCGCCGTCGCCGTACGCTGGGTTGACGGAGTTGAGGCGAATTAGATCCGCCAGGGTCGTAATCAGGTCGTTCATGACGCTGGAGAAGAGGTTTTACAGCGAGCCGCTGCTTGCGAGCAAGGGGCGTAACACGCTCAGAAAACGCAGGATGTCCGCCTCCCTGTTGTACCCGTGAACGGCGATGCGGATGCGGCCCGCATTGTGCATTACGTGAACATTTTCCCGCTCCAAGGCCGCGTGAATTTCCACGCTTCTGGGGTGCTGGAAGGCCAGAATGCCGGTGCCGTTCCAACGGCACATGGGCCGGATCCCGAGTTCGCGCAGGCCGACTTCCGCCACGGCCACCAGCGGATCTGCGTAGGCGGCGATAGCAGCCACCCCGACGCCATCAACGTAACGCAGCGATGCGTTCAGGGCGTAAAGCGCGACAAAATTTGGCATGCCAACTGAAAAACTCGCCGCGCCTGTACGCGTTACCGCGCGCTCGAAGCGATCCGCTGCGAACGCATTTTCCAAGTGCAGCCAGCCTCCCGCCTGCGTGGTCAGTCGCGAGGCGCTGCCCGTTGGCACGCCGATGATGCACCCGCCGTGGATTCCCAGCGTCCACTTGTGCGTGCTGGAAATGAGAATGTCCGCGTCCTGACAGTCGAGCACAACACGCCCCAACGCCTGGGTGATGTCCACCGAGATGAGCGCGTTGGGAGCCAGCCGCCGAACGGTGTCCCGAAACGCTGGCCACGCGATTCGGTGTCCGTTGTAAAAACTCACTAGCGAAACCTGCACCAGCCGCGTGTGTTCATTGAGCAAAGGCGCGAGATCCGTCGGTTCCAAAGCCCCTTCCACCGACTTCCAGAGCCTTAAAATTGGCGGATTCGCCGCCCGTAACCACGGCGATACTCCCGCCGGAAAATCAAGGTCCGTGACAACAACTTCATCCTTCACTCCAAGCTGCAGCGCGGTGGCGAGAAGGTTGTAAGCTTCCGAACTGCACGAGCAAAACGACACCTCGGAAAGCTGCAACCCGAGCATCTTCGCGCTAATCTCCCGACACGCTTCCACCTGGGCGAAGTGCCCGTCGCGGCCCTTCATTCCAAGCAGCTTGTCATGCCAGTAAGCCTCTATGGCCCTTCCCGTGCAAAGCGGCGGAATACTTTCAGCGGCGGAATTAAGATACGTCATCCCGGTGAGGGCCGGAAAATCCTGAAGGCGTGAGGCGTCGGTGAGCATGAGTTTTTAAAGGGCGTTTATGCGGGTATAACTTCGTCTTTGCGCCACAGGAATTTCATGGCGAAAACCCCCAGCCACGGAGCCAACCCAGCGAGGAGCAGTCCGGCGTCGTAGCTATGGGTGCGATCGATCAAAAGCCCAAAGACGCTGTGCAAAGGCGAAGTCACTCCCCACACCCACAGACTTAGCAGCCCGGTAAGCCGCCCGACGTGCGAGGGAGAGAGTTCTTGGACAAAGCTGTAATAGCACGGAAACAGCGCGAGTGCGCCCGCTCCAATAAGCAGCAACGTGGCGAGCAGCGGCCAGCCTTTGTCCAACCATGGCAGAAGCACGCTCAAGGAAGTGAGCATGCACGCCCCAGTGTAGACCGTACGCCGGGCATCGTGGGCGGAAGAACTGTATCGGCGAATCAACCACAGCGAAACAGCCCCCGCAACAAGGCACCCGACATCCGTCGCCACGAAGTAAACCGAATTGAAGTCCAGCGCCGCCCGTTCCTCGTAGCCGCGCCCGGTTGCCAAAAACTTCATCAGCCACACCCGGTAAATATGCCAGACCGTCTGCGCCCCCATGATGAGCAGGGCCACCGCCCAAAATCGGCCGCTCACCAAAATGGCGCCCAGTCCCACCGTGGCCCCTTTGGCTGCAGGCTTTTCATCTGGCGCGGGCAATTTTTCCAGATCTCTGGGCCGGAGGCAGAAAAACCACAAGATCACCCATAAAAATCCTACGGCACCCACGGCAATAAAAGTAGTGCGCCAGGAACCGGGCTGCTCCGTCATGAGCAACTTCATGATCTGAGGCGTGATGATGGCACCGAGGGATGCGCCGCTTTGCAGCACGCTGTTGCCCATGGTCCGATCCTTTTCATTCAACAATGCAAAGGTCGTCTTCAACGCACAGGGCCAGTGGCCAGCCTCAAAAAATCCCAGCAACGTCCGACATAGCAGAAGGCCCTCAAACCCATGCGACCATCCAGCCGCAATCCCCATCAGAGACCAGCCCACAAGAACCGCCGGGTACAAATAATAAACCCGCAATCGGTCGGCGAGAAAACCGAACACTAGCGAGCCGGCTGCAAAAGCCCACCCAAAGGCCAACTCCAGGTTTCCGTACTGAAGTTCGCTCAGCCCCAGTTCGCTAGTCACACGCACCGAGGCGCCGGCAAGCGTCACCCGATCCATGTAATTGATCATCGTCGCCAGCAGAAGCAGGCCGGTGATCCACCACTTCCAAGCGGCAGAACGCCCAGAACTCTCTGGCCCTGCGCCCACAGGCTTGGCGGTTTTGTGAAGGAGGGTCATGGGGTGTTAGGGGGGAGTCGCCGAAATGCAGAGGATCAGGCGAAGATGTCTTTGACGACGTGGCCGCTCACGTCGGTGAGCCGGAAATCGCGGCCCGCGTAACGGTGGGTGAGCTTTTCGTGATCCAGTCCCAGCAAGTGCAGGATGGTGGCGTGTAAATCGTGGATATGCACTTTGTCTTCCTGCGCAAAATAGCCGTAGTCGTCCGTGGAGCCATACGCGAAACCTTTTTTCACGCCGCCGCCGGCCATCCACATGGTGAAGCCGTTGGGATTGTGGTCCCGGCCGTCATTCCCTTGTGCGGTGGGTGTGCGGCCGAATTCGCCACCCCAGATAACCAGCGTATCCTCCAGCAGACCGCGTTGTTTGAGATCCTCCAGAAACCCGGCAATGGGCTTATCGACTTCCAACGCGTTTTTGGTATGTCCCTTAAAAAGTGTGCCATGCTGATCCCACTGCACCTCACCGTCGCTGTGGGTGACCTGCACAAACCGAACGCCACGCTCCAGAAAACGCCGCGCCATGAGACACTGCCGACCGAAATTCTCCGTGATAGGTTGATCCATCCCGTACAACCGTTTGGTCGCCTCCGACTCACTGCTAAGATCCTGGGCCTCCGGCATCGTGCTCTGCATCCGGTACGCCAACTCAAACGAATTGATGCGTCCCTCCAGCGCCAAGTCTGGCCCGGAAAGCGCGAGATGTTCGTGGTTGAGCTTTGCCACAAAATCCAGCTGCTTGCGCTGTGCCACACTGCCTGTCTGGGAATTAACAATGTGCTGAACCAGCGCCTTGTCCGACGGAATACTGGCATTTCCAATCGGGGTTCCTTGGCAATAGGCGGGAAGAAATGCCGCCCCCCAATTGTTCACCCCGCCGTGGGCGAAAGTGGGGCAGATGGTGAGGAATCCGGGCAGGTTTTCGTTTTCAGTGCCAAGACCGTACAGCAGCCAGGAGCCCATGCTGGGGCGCACCTGGGTGTCGCTGCCGGTATGTAATTTGAGGCAGGCCCCGCCATGCGCCGGATTGGTGCCGTGGAGCGAGCGTAAAATACAAAGGTCATCCACGTGGCGGGCCACGTTCGGGAATAGCTCGCTGACGGCCAGACCGCTCTCCCCGTATTGTTTAAAGCTCCAAGGTGACTTTAACAACTTCCCGGTGGCGGCGAATTGCACGCGGGGCTGCGCAAACGGGTAGGGCTTGCCATCGTCCCGTTGCAGCAAGGGTTTCGGGTCAAAAGTGTCCACGTGCGACGGACCACCCTTCATGAAAAGAAACACCACCCGTTTGGCGCGGGCCGGAAACTTCACCGGTTTAGAAGCCAGCGGGTTCTCTGGAGCCGCCTGCACCGTCTCTTTGGCCAGCAGCGCTTGCAGAGCAAGGTAACCGAACCCGCCGGCGCTTCTCTGAAGCAGCGTACGACGGGAGAGCGGCTGAAATGGGGGTTTATCCATACAATTTACCTCAAATAAATGAACTCGTTTGCCGCAAACAACGACTGACAAAACAACGCCCAAGCGTGCTCTGGTTTCTCGATACGCCCAAACTCTTGGATCCACCGCAGCGCGTCGGAAACCTCTTCTTGCAGCGGCGGACGCCCGAAAAGCAGAGCGTACGCCTGTTCGACGCGTTCTTCTGCCGGCAGTTTGGCCAAGCGATCGGCGAGGCGTTTGCTGGCCTCCAGAACCACCGGGGCATTCATCATCATCAGCGCTTGGGGCGCGATGACCGTGCTGTTGCGGCTACCCGAGGGCATGGTGGGGTCTGGGTAATCAAACTGTTCCAGCATGTCATACAGATGGTTGCGGATGACTGGGAGATACAGCGTCCGGCGGGGACTCTCGTAAGTAGAGGCGTCCTTGCTGGTGTGGTTAAAAACAAATTCCCGGTTGCGCAGCAGGATAGTTTTGCCTCCGATTTCCGGGCTGAGCCAATCGCAGGTAGCCAGCATCGCATCGCGAATTTGCTCGGCCTCCAAGCGCTGGATATTGGCGCGCCATAGCAGCCGGTTTTCAGGATCCACAAGCCGGGGATCCTCTTTGTCAGCGGGAAAAACACTGATATTGCTGCCCTGCTGGTACGCGGCCGTATTCATGATTTGGCGGTGTAATTCCTTGATGGACCAACCGCTTTCCACAAACTTCCGAGCCAGCCAGTCGAGCAATTCGGGGTGGGACGGCTTGCCTCCGACCATCCCAAAATTGTCGGTGCTACTGACTATTCCCTGTCCAAAATGCCAGCGCCACACCCGGTTCACCAACACCCGCGCCGTGAGGGGATTCTCGCCGCTGGCCAACCAACGGGCCAATTCCAATCGGCCGCTTTGTTTTTCGGGAAGGATCGCCTTGCTGAAACTTGTCCGCATCACCTCTGGAAAACCCCGTTCCACAGGTTTGCCAAGGGTAAGATAGCTTCCACGGATATGTACGGGCAGCGTCTGTAAAATCCGCGAGTCTGCAACGCTCATGACGGCGGGTAATTCCGGGCGGCTTGCTTCAATGGCCGTTATGGCTTTGCGCATCTCAGCAATGGAGGCGAGCATTTCGGGGTCGAACACATCGGCGTCCTTGACGGGCAGCGCGAGGAACCCCTTGGCATCCACCAGCGCGGCGTAAACCGGCCCCGTCTTAGTCCGGAGCGCCTCAGCGAAGAGCCCTCCGTAGTGTAGTCGCACGCCTTGCGCATCGCGTTTAGCCGCCAATTCACGCCACTCCTTGAACACCAATTGCTCGGGCGGGGTCTCCAAAAACTTGCGACAGCTCATTAAAACTCCCGCCTGCAACTGGAGCGTCTTGGCCAAAGTCGCCACTTCCGGCGCTTTGCTTTCAGCCGATAATGTGGCCGCCGCCGCCAAATAATCTACAGCACGGGTCTGCACCTGCGCTTTAATATCGCCCCGCGCCTTGGCAATAAAGGCGACCACCTCGGCCTGCTTGGCTTTCACGGAGTCGTCTAATTGCCTTTTTTCCTCCCGTTGCGCGGGCGTAGCCAGAGAGTGTTCGTGCCAGTACTTGATGGCCCCCATTTTCTCCTCAGACAGGCTGCGGGTGCTGCGGAAAATGGCCGCGAGTCCGTAATAATCTTCCTGTGTGATGGGATCAAACTTGTGATCATGGCAGCGCACACAACCCAGCGTCATGCCGAGGAAGGTCTTGCCGATGGTGTCGATCTGCTCGTCGATAATGTCCATTTCCAGCTTCCGCACGTCGGGCTCGGCCAGCACGCGGGCGCCCAGAGCAAGAAAGCCCGTCGCGGTGAGGGCATCCTCGCTTCGGGGCAACAAATCCCCCGCGATCTGCTCGATGAGAAACTGATCGAAGGGCTTGTCTTCGTTGAAGGCGCGCACCACATAGTCGCGGTAACGCCAGGCATGACCAAACGCCACGTTTTCGTCCATCCCGTTGGAATCTGCATACCGGGCGAGATCCAACCAGTGACGGCCCCAACGTTCGCCGTAATGGGGCGAAACCAGAAGCGCTTCTACGACCCGCGAAAACGCCTCAGGCGAAGTGTCGGCGACGAAAACCTCCATTTCCTGCGGAGTCGGCGGCAGGCCGGTAAGATCAAACGTGGCGCGCCGCAGCAACGTGCGTTTGTCAGCGGGAGCGGCTGAGGGCAGGCGCTGGGCCTTAAGCTTTTCCTGAATAAAGGCGTCGATGGGCGTTTCCGCGTTCGGCACCACGGGCGGCTCCACTCGGGAAAGCTGCGCGAAGCTCCAAAACTTCCGGCCCTCCTTGATATCAATGATTCTGCCGCTTTTAACCGGGGCTGCTGCCGTGCGCGGATCTGGGGCACCCATCTTGATCCAGGTTTCCAGCGTATTGATTTCGCTATCCGAGAGGCGCTTTTTGGGCGGCATCTGCAAGTCGTGATTCTTGTAGCGGACCGCCTCCACCAACAGGCTCTTCTCCGGGTCTCCCGCCACCAGTGCAACGCCGGAATCGCCCCCTTTGAGCGTCGTCTCGCGGGAGTCCAAGGCGAGGCCGCCCTTTATTTTTTGCTCCGCGCTGTGACAATCATAGCAACGCGCCACCAACAGGGGGCGGACCTGTTTTTCAAAAAACTCCACCCCCGCAGCCCCAGTGGAAGCCGCGCATAATTTGCCGGCTGTGATTGCCAAAAACAGGGCGAGTGCTACTAGGGGTGAAATATTCACAGGGAAGACAAAGGGGATTCTCTGCATAGTGTTGTCCGACTTTCCAACTTCTTACCGAGCGATCGCCTAAATTCTTAAATTTGTTCGCTAAACGGTCCTTGGGACGAAGCGGCGAGGGCTTGAATTATCTGGTTTCCATCCGTAACAACGGGCTTGAAAAGGTTAGCGTGGAGCCATTTTCCACGTGCTGATGCACGGTGACGAAGTCCACCGCCCCGGGCGCGCTTGGCAACACAGCCTCTCCGGCGAATGTCGCGGGGCCGGTGCGCCGCAGCGGGGTCGATTGCCAGACGTCATATTCCATCGCGAAGGTGTAGTCGGCGTGGCGATTCGTGGTCCACCATAAGTCGTTGGTTGCCGAATCCATTTTCTCTGGGAAGGTCACCGTGACCTCCAGCTTGTGCGCGGCGCTATCCCAATGCTGGGTCACCTTGGGGGTGGCGGGCAGCGAGCGGGTGTTGAAGAAATGGTGCTGCGCAAACGCGAACAGATTTTCGTCCACTTCAGGCAGGGAACCAACCTGCTTCAAGAACCCCGCAGTTTTTGCCCCTCCATGTTGGCCACCCGGCACCACGTAAATGGGCAGACTGGGAAAGCGGCGGCCGAGTTCTCTTAACCCGGGGCTGACATTGTCATTGGAGCCCTGGTTATAAAAAATTTCCACGCCGCGCGCTTTGAGTGCGGGCAAATAGTTGGTTGTACGGCACACCTCCCAAGCCAGCGTGCTGGCAGCCTTCATCTCCGCCGCGGTCCATCCCGCACCGCGCGCTTCCTCTACCGTGATGCGTTCGGCCGCCCGTATTTTATCGCGAGCCACCAGCGGCTCAATCGCCGAGGCGGGGGCGCCGATGTCCTTGCCGGCCGCCAAATCTGCGAGAAAACGGATATTCTCATCTGTGATTTCCTTGGGGGTAAGGCCTTCGACGTAAGGGCCGCCCGGGGAGTCGATGATCGGAGCAACCACCGGCAGAATGGCGGTAAAACGCTCATCCGCGATACCCGCCGCAGCCGTGGCCACGCCACGTTTGGAGCCGCCCGTGGCCAACACTTTTGTCGGTTGGAACACCTCCTTCTCCGCAATGGCCGCCGTCAGCGCACGCATATCGCTGAGACCCCAGATCCAGGCCGGAGTAAAACGGGCGTCCTTGCTCTTGAGAAAATGCTCCTTCATCCCGACGTCCAGTTTTCCAAGCGGCTCCATCGCATCGATGGTCGTCATCCCGATGAGGACGAGGCCCACACCGTTTTGCTTGAGCAGTCGCAACATTGCGCCACTGGGCGCCGCCGCCTTCATAACCATTCCCGTATTGCCTACCAGCACGTTCCGGCAAGGCGCTCCCGTTGCAGGCGCCAGCAGAGTCACGGGCATCCGCACTTTCTGCCCAGGCCACCATTCGCACACGGTAATTTCGACCAGCTTCTGGCGAACCGTGGCGTCCTTTTCCCAAGGATGCCACTCCTCGATGACGCGCGTCTCAAGAGTGGAGGCATCTCGGACGGAGGGCATATCAAATTTGCCGGGAACAACCTCGGCAAGCAAGGGAGCCGCGGAACAGGCGAGAAAGAGGGAAAGGGTGAAAAGGCGTTTCATGGTGGGGCTGGGGAGGATGCTTGCTGCTGCAAGCGGGTTTCAAAGATTGCTCGACTACGCTTATTGGTGCTTTCGGATGGTTACGGTTTTGGCGGCGCGGGTTGCACGGTGCCGAGTGATTTCATGGCCGGGATGTTGCCGACGTTGAACAGATGCACGCCATCAGCACCCGCTGCGTACCACCGGGCGGCGCGAGTTTGAAGTTGTTGGAGCGAGAGCACCCCGCGCGGCGGTTCGACCATCTTGCCTGCTGCGATGAGTTTGTCTTCGGCGGCAGTAGTATCATGTCCGCTGGTGATGCCTTCTTCGCCAAAGAGCACCGCACAGCCGCTCCCCCGCGCCATCTCCACAAAAGGAGCCAGGTCGAACTCGTACCCACCCAAGGTGTGCTGTGCGATCACAACGTAATCAAGCAGGCCGGCTTTCAACCAAGCCTCAACGTCACAGCCCAGCGCACGATGGTCGCGCCAGTCCACCCGCGCGGCCAGTCCGATGTGGCGGTGTTTCTTCTCCCCGGCGACATCGAGCATTTTACGGATCTCACGCAGGAAGTTGGTCATCACCTCGGCGCGCAATTGCAGCCAGCGCGAGTCATCGGCGGGGAGCGTGCGCGGGTCCAGCCCGTACTTGTCCTGAAACGCCTTCACCAGCGGCTCCTCATACCCGAAGAAGGGAGGATGCCGGAGAAAATCGAGATCGATTCCGTCGATCTCCCGCTCCGCTGCCTCGCGCAGGATTCCCAGCCTGAATGCCCGCACTTCAGGAAATGCGTAAGACATCGGAGTGCGCACTTCACCCTTCGGCCCAAGAATGCGAAACTCGGGATGCGCACGCCAAAAATCGCTGTTAAACAAAGATGAAAGTTCAGGGGCGGAATAATCGCCGTTCATGCGCATCGAAGCGTAACATTGTATCCCGATTTCTCGGCACGCGCTGGCGACAACCTGCAAGGTATCTGAGCCCTCGGCTGCGAGCTGGCGCAGGGTTTCCGCGGCGAGCTGATCACCACGCCGTCCATATTCTTGTACGGCGGTGCCTACGAGCTCCGCGGTCTTTGCGGGAAAGTTAACGCGACTGCCTGATGTAATACACCATTCCATCACAGCAACTTGGGTGTCCTTGAATAGCTGCATCTGTTTGCGCAGATCAGCGGCCGTCTTGTAGCGGCCACTGTAAAAAGGACTGAAGCCGTCGTCGTAGGCAATCAGCAGCTTATCCCCGTTGCGAGGCTTTGGGGCTTCTGCGGAATGAAGGGCGGTAAGCGGGGTTAGCGCCAGAAGGGAAAAAAAGAGTGCTCTCATCGGGGGGGATGTAAGGCCTGTAAAACTATAACTTCTTTAAAATCTCGGCAGCTTTTCGCTCAAAAATTTGTTGCCACTCCGGAGCCACCAGCGAGTCGCAATCTTCCTGCGCATAGCCGGTGTTGTTTCGCTGCTCCACCGTCGGCATGTAGTAGATGTAGCCGTTCGTATAACCCGCAACAAAAGCGTGCGGATCATTCACCGCCTTCTTGATATTAAGACCGACCTGAACGGTGAGTTCTCCGGGAAAGGTGACCAGCTTGAAGTCGCCGATGCGCACGCCGATCACTTCGACTTCGAGCACGGGCTTTGCCGCGGCTCGGTTTTGAGCAAGGTGCTTTTTAAGCAGCGCCATGTTTGTGTTCAGCCGGGTGAGCCGCTCCATGGCCTGGATGTTCTGCAGATACGCCTCCACCTGAACGCGGTTGTCGGCATCGAATTTCAAGATGCCCTCGCGCTCGAGCGCCTTTTCATGCAGGTAACTTTGCACATTGTGCGAAGGAAAATCCGGCGTGAGTTTTTGTTGCAGAAACATTGGCAGAAAGGTTTTGAAGTTGATGTTCGTGGGCTTGAGCGCCCCCAGCAACTTCGTCTGCTCCGCTTGGATTGCGCCGATGCGCCTCTCCAGATCAGTGCCTCGGGGCACTTCGATGATTTCACTGCTGATCTTTAGTTCGCCGCCGCCCTTTGTCTGAATTTTCCCAACGGCACTCCTGACGCTGAGACCGAGCATATTCCCTAAAGGCTCGGCATCTGCAGGGCGACTTATCTCCTTGTAGCGCACCGGATTAATGTCACCGGCACAGCCTTGCACAAAGAATGCCACGGCCCCCTCCCCGAGCGTATCCTCGATCACCTTGGAGGCGAACCCTGGATAATCCGCCGAGTTGCCCTTGCTGGGTGGATTCATAATCGGGTGACAGGCAAAGTTATAGAGCACCGCCAAGGGCCTGCCATCCTCGCGATCTACGCGCAGCACACCGATTTGTGGATCAATGGGGCCCACCCCGCCAACATCCTCGTCCCGTGGCAATGAGTAGGCGCGTCGCATATCCACTTCGCTGCCGTCCTTCATTTTCAGCCGCCGATTTTCGCTGATCCGATCCTCTTTCCCCGTGCCAACCCCGACCTTCACTACAACCATGTGTTGTACCGCCTCACGGACCGCCTGCACCGCCAACTGCGCCGTGTCAGGGCGCACGATGCCATGACAGTGACTCGCATTGACCACCACGCTGGCAGGCAAAATCCCAAACTCTTTTTGTAACTGCCCTCGCACCTCCGTCAGAAACCCATTCCCGATTCGTCCGATTTCTCCAATGGCCACCGCGTCAACGGTGATCAGCACCACGGTGGTGCCACCGCCCATCAACACCAGCGCCTTTGCATACAAGGGATCATTGACAGGCCCCGCCGTGCGATCCGTCACATCCACCTTCGCGACTCCAGCGCGGAGTTGGGCCGAAGGTGCGCCCTGACTTACTGGCATTGCGGCGAAGAGTACGGCGACGAAGATAAAGAGGGCAGTTTTCATGAAAGGTTCTGGAAGTTCTGGGGGTTCTGGGGGGTTCTGGGAATTCTGCCGGGGGCGTAGAGAAGGCAGTTGGAGTGACGTCAAATTTAGGAGGCAAATTTCCGGTGGAAGCAATGCAGCAATGCAATATCTCGAAAGTAAGCGCTACGGGGTGAGAATTTTGTCGAAAGAACGGCCGT
>CALQFT020000099.1 GCA_943329925.2 Opitutus sp. GAS368 | reverse complement strand
TTAACGATTGGGCGCAGAACCTGGTCCATTTTGACCAGTCGTTGTGTCAGCCATTGCAAATACTCTCCCCATCGGTTCTCTTCCTCCAGCACTACGTCGGGGTACCAACTGGCAATTCGGCAGGCTTTGGAGTCGGGAAGCTCCTGCCAGTCGAGTTCAAACCCAAGCTGCCTTTCAATTTCGTCTTTTTGCAAAGACAGCTTCGCAAAGTGTTGTTTTGCCTCGGTACCTGACATCCATAACTCCGCACCGAGCTTTTCATCTCGGGTATTGGCCAAACAGTTAAGACCAAAGCCAGAGCGCCCAATGGTGTTGCTAAGCCAATGTTGCGGACGGGGTTTCTGTGGACGGATCTGCGGCGCATTTGTCGCCAGGTGCTCTATCAGCGCCACCCAAAATTTTTGCTGGAGTTGCTTTGTTGGTGAAGCTGATGCGGCCACACGCGCCTGCTCCCTACCAGACTTAACCCAGTCATTGGGTCTCACAATGACTTCAAACTTTGGAGCCAACGGCGAATCTCCAATGCGCCACAGCTCGACTTGGACCGCGAAAAAACTCAGGTCCCCTGTGGTGTTCTCGTTCAAAAACTGGAGGGCCGCCGCGTGTTCAGGACGCACCGATTCCGCGATCCAAATCACCTTCTTTGCGCCTACCCCTGCCGCGTATGCGATAATCTGCCCAAGATGCGTGTGGTTGGTCTTCTCAAGCTGGTTTTCGATAATCACCTGTTCGTCGCCATCGGTACACAGGATATCCAACTTGAAATCGCCCACCCAGTGTTCCGTTGCCACCAGCACCAACTCACTGATGCCCAACGACTCGGAAAGACTGTTGAGATTCTCGCTCTCAGCTAGCCAAGGCGTAAATTCAGCGGCTTCGTGCCTCCATGCTTCACGCAGAGGGACACGCTCGAGTTTGCTTAAGTTCTTTTTCACGGCTCTCAGCTCGCTTGAAGCGCTGCGTTGTTATGCGCCTTCGCTCACTCGCACGTATGTCACCTCTCCACCACGGGTCAGACGCATATCCTGCAGCGATTGTTCCAGCGAAAATGCACCGCCCTCGAACTTCTGGAACATATCCAATCCTCGGTCCAATGTGATCTTCCAACCGGTGTCCGTCGTGATGCTTCGTGCGTGAAAATTTGGGTTGTGTTCAAGATCCCAGGTGAACGCAATTTTCGAACCGCTGAAGGCTTCTCCGATCTTGTTCAGGGACTCCTCCTGTTTGACGCAGCTCTCCATGTCGGACTGCGTCACAAGGTGCACTTCCGCTTCGTCACCTTCGGGCACGAGTTCGTGAACCATTTGGAGAAACTCCATCAGATTGCGCGCTTGATGAAACAAGCGGATGTACGGGTCGCGAACCGTGATCTTTTTCGCGCCGGCCAAGTGCGAGCCAAAGAGCCGCTTGTAACTCCATCCTTTCGTGTTCTCGGGAATGACCGTGTGTCCCGCCGCAGCAGCACGTGTTCCGGAAGCAGCTTTTGCAGTGGATGCCTCGTTATTTTCAGCCGTGCTTCCGAGATCTGTCCCATTTTCTTTCGACCCGTCGTCCTGATCGCCGTCGTTTTCTTCAGGCTTTGCGAGGTGTTTGGGCGCGGCAAACGCAGGGTATTGCAACTCCTCCGGCGTCAGCACCGTGACGCTCTTTCCATCCGACTTCCGTTTGTAGACAAAGTCGTGCCGTACAAACGTTTCGTCGATGCGCAGGATGTGTTCCCTCACGCGCCGTCGCAGCTCCATAGCGAATGACAGCAGTTCCTCCTGTTCCTCAACGCTCGCCTCGCCGTGCGGATAGAGGATCTTCATCAAGCCAGAGAACGTCTTTTCAAAGCCGGTCTGATCCCGTGTCGATACCTCTGACACGATCTCAAAGTGCTTTTTGTAGGCACTCGTGAAGTCTTCGGTGCGCAGGTGTTTTAAGATCTCCGCAATGTAGTCGACAATGAAGCCGTAGCCGTTGCTGAAAAGCTCGTGCCGGATTGGTGCGACCTCCCAACCTGGGCTAAACGCGTGCATCCGATCGAGGAAAGCTGAGTCGATGTATTTGTCCGGCAGTTGTTCGTAGAAGTGCGAATGCTTCAGCATGTAGGCCACAGACTTCTTCGTGTTCCCCATGAACACCATCGATGCTTCCGCGGACATCTGCTCCACCCCGCGCGAAAACGAGCGGTTGGCCATGTAGTTCTTCATGATGTCCACCAGCGCCTTGTCCACCTTTTTGTCCTTTCCCGCGAACTCGTCGAAACACACGCAGTCCCAGTACCCGACCAACCCGATCTTGCCGCTGGCATTGCTCACAAAAAGCTTTGCAGAAGTTACTTCAGAACCGGAGATCACGATCCCATGCGGGGAAAACTCGCTATTGATGTGCGATTTCCCCGTACCCTTTGGGCCAAGTTCGAGAAGGTTGTAGTTCCGCTCACAGAAGGGAACCAAGCGCAGCAGCTGGAGGAGTTTCCCCCGGCGGGTGAATTGGTCCGGATTGAACCCGATACTCTGCATGAGTACGCCCATCCACTCGTCGGTGGTGAAGTTTGCACGGGCCTTCAAAAACTCCTCGTGATCCGTGTGCGAAACCTGGATCGGTTTCAGGCTTTCGATCTGCCACGGACTCACCTTCGCGTCTTCCGCGACTTCGTACGTCACTTCGGTGATGCACCAAATCCCGCCTACAAGCAGCTTGCGATGGCGCCGGACGAGGTCGTCGGAGATCGGCACCTTCTTCAGCCCGAGATTTGTGAATTCCGCTTCGTAAAAACCGCCCCGGTCATTGAGATCAACGCTGATCTTGTCGATGACCTTGTATTTGCCTTTCTCTTTGATGGTCGCCCGGACGGAATTGGCCATGTTCCGGTGCACGTAGTGCTTTGCCAAAATCCGCTTCACCGACTCCACTCCCGCCGCGATCACCTCGGGATCGTCCGTGGCGCAATGCTGGCCGAGCAGATACTCGAGCACATAGCTTGGAACAACAGCGTTTTGTTTGAGTCCGTGGGTCAGATCCTTCCGCACCGCAAGTCCCGGAAAGTTCTCGAGGATCTTCTTATCCAGCGCACTCAGCGTTGTAGGAATAGAAGCGGAAACGGGCGCGTCTGCGGCAGGCGTGTCGTCTGTAGGTGGGTGTGTCGGTTCACTCATCGAAGTCGCTGGCTAGGGGTTTGTGCAGTCTGACCTTGTAGGATTTATAAAGGGTGGTTTGTGAGGTGCCGGCAATCTGCTCGTCCAAACGGATCTCCACATCTTGGTTGTGGTGCGCATCGGCTTTCTTGGAGAGCGTCAAAAGGAGGTTTTGCTCGCGATTCCGTGGCTCTGAATCCTTGGAATCAAACTGGACCGTGCTTTCCTCCGAAAGCAGCGCCCCGTCCTTTGAATACACTCCAACCTTTAGTGTACGGCCCAGCGTTTTCTCCTCCACCGCGCGGTCCTGATACAACGTGAGCCCCACTTGCCCCGTGGTAATTCGGGCGGGCACACGCAGGACATCCACCTCCACTCGGCTCACATCGTCCGTCCGCGTCTTGCGCACGTGAACCACGGGGACCACCACTTCCTGTAGGCTCAGTCCACCGTGCACGTACCGTTTGCCTGAACCCCGCAGCGGAAAGCGTCCCAGTGAAAGGGGAAATGCGGCTTCCCAATCTCCGTTCAAATGCAGTTGTTCTGCGGTGAATACCTTTATCGCTCCGTTTTTGCTGAATCCGTTTCCGAGGGCAAACCGGCGGTTGGTGGTGATCGGTCCAGTGGCAGCGGGTAAAGGCGTCTCATCCGTTTCCGCGACCTCGGACTGCTGGAACAGGAAA
This sequence comes from Opitutus sp. GAS368, assembly GCA_943329925.2. Taxonomy (GTDB): domain Bacteria; phylum Verrucomicrobiota; class Verrucomicrobiia; order Chthoniobacterales; family Chthoniobacteraceae; genus Chth-196. The sequence goes on along the minus strand of CALQFT020000099.1, from coordinate 9,063 downwards.
CCGTGGTCTGCGGTGAGCAGCATGTTGCTCCCATTGGCGTTAACGATTTTGGAGAGAATCTTCTGCAACTCCTCAAAGGCTTCCTCCACAGCTTTGCTGGTCTTTGCCTCGGTCGAGGGCGAGTCCCCGACCTTGTCGATGACATTGTGGTAAATGTAGATGAGGTCGTTCTCCCGTGTCAGCGTGCGTGCTTCCGTGTTCGTATTCATCTCCAAAAACGCCTCCGCCTGAATGGCCACCGACTTCAGTCCTTCGACCTTTCTAAGGATCGTCTGCCGCCCTTCCGTGCCTGTGGCACTCTGGCCATCCACAGTGACGGTGGTTGCAGGGAACTCTATGCTCCGGTCACGTCCCGGCAGCAACGAGGCCATCCCCAACTGCGTGTAAGATGGGAGGGATGCGCACATGGCCTCCAGTTCGGCATTCCAACGGTTCTCACGCCGCAACAATGTCACGAATTCCGCAGCAGCTTCAAAGCGCAGGGCGTCGGAAATGACGACATACACCGTGTGCCCTTTCGTCAAAAATGGACGCACGTGGCGTTCGAAAAACTGGGTCTGACGCGGAAGCGCCGTGTTTTCCCAGCGCTCCATTTTGCGCACGCAATCGCTCCATTGGTCGGCTAGGGGGAGCAGGAAATTGTTCACATACAATTTCTCCACGAGTTCGGTGATACGCTCCATCAAGGCCACCTGACCGTGACTGCGCACATGTAGCTGAAACTTGCGATAGGCAGTGTCCACCCGATGCCAGCTTTGCGCATAGAGTTTGAGACCGTTATCGATCGTGTCTACGCGAAGCTCCGTTGCCGCGATCAACTCCCGCAGGGCCACTGCATGAGAGAGCGCCTCGTATCCATCGGCATGATCCGCGAACCAGAACGACCGTCGGCGTGTCTGGATGGTGGTGAGGATTTCCGTTTCAGACGCGTTTTTCTCAAACAGCGTGCAAAGCCGCTTGAGCATGAACTTCTCCAACACCGCAAACGTATCTGCTGCCTCCACCTGTCTGGCGTCCTCCAAAGATTCGAGCTTCGCCCCGATGTGGAGTTCGGCCTCCATCACGGCCGCCCATTTCCGGAAGCTTTCCCTACCGGAACCGCTGTCCTTCCAGCGTTGGAGAAACACGGCGGCGTGCCGGTCCAACCGCACGTCCTTTTCCAACGGGCTGGCATGGCGAAATAGCGTGGTGACGAAGTCGCGCAGCGTCGGCTTTTCGTTGTTGTATCCAAAGCTCAACCCCACTTGCCGCCAGAACACATCCACTAGTTTTGACGTCCCGAAGGTAGCGACGACCGGATCTTCCTTTTCGAGCAACTCACCGGCATGATCCGCAGACTGCCTCAGAAAGGAGAGCAGCATCTCGTCAGTATCGGCGGCCGTGTTAGCGAGTACGGACATCATGTTGAGCCGCAGCCGGCTTTCATCATCCTCCGGCCTCAACAGGACGCTTAGCGCTGCCATCCGTTTGCTGGACTCAAAGAACTTGGCGTGCTGCTCGACCACCGGCCGGAACTCCCAAGGCAAGCCTGCCTCCTGGAGCGCGAGCGAGATCCGGTCCGCCTTGTATTCGTGCCCCTGCAGTAGCAGGTCCAGAAGCCAGTTCTCCGAGTCCTTGGGGCGGCCCTTGGAAAAATAGAGGAGATAGCGCGCCGCGGCGTCCGAGTTGCGGTGAATAGCGACCTTGGTTCGCAGTTCGGTGCCGTCCACCCGGAGCTTTTGGATGCCGCTGCCTTCAAATCCTGTGAATTCGTTTTCCCACTGGCCCTCGGCATCGTACCAAAAGACGAGCCGGTGCCGGGTGAAGACGTTTTCAAGACTGTCGTGGATGCGTTTCATGCTTAGGGAGAGGCGGCAGACAGGCTAAAATGTATCGTCAAAAACAAACTGTGTTTTCTGCCGTAAAAGCCATGTCGAGGTGAACCATTTGTTGAGTTTCGGTGTGTGACCGCAAGCCTTCGCAAGTTCTTCCAGAGAGCGTAAGCGATCCTGTAACTTTAATGTACAAGCAGCTTTGACTGCCGCTGCATCCGCCGTCGTAAGCAAAAGTGCGTGAGGGTTCTGTGACGCCAAATATGCCAGCAAGTCGCTCTCGCCGGCATCAAGATGCGCTAAGAGAGGTAACCGGAGACGCGCTTCTGCGCGTTGCTTATTGGTGACCTCGTGGACCGTCACTTTTTGCGCAAAAAGCTCCTTATCAACGGCGACGTAGGCAGCGCCGCCCGATGGCTTCCGCTGAGTCTCCAGACGTATCTCACGCACAGTATGCACGTTGAACCGATCCAGCAGAGCTTTCCAGCACCCAGTACGCGTGGCTTCGATGATTACGTTCGTATCCACGAAAACGACCGGCTTTTTACTTTTTGAAGCCATGCCCTAGAGCCCGATGTCCACTTCGACACCGTGGGCAGCGCAGGTTTCACGGAAGGTTTCCAAGGACAGATCGAGAATTTTCAGCAGCCGATTCACTGAAATCTCACCGTGTTCGACTCCCCAAACCATACGCTCCATGAAGGGCCGTGAGAAAAGGGGCCGCTTTTTGACAGGATCCTGCCCGATCCCAGACACAGGTTTAGGTGTCGTTTCGCTATCCAGACAGTGGAGCGCAGCCAACCTCCAGTACACCGCCGCCGCCGACACCTTAAAGTGCTCGGCTAAAGCTTGTATCCAGTTAGCTAGCGAGCTCGTTTTGGGCTTCTTGTTCCAGAGGGGACGCAGCGCTCCTTCCGGCATGAGGAGCGAACCGGCAAAGTTGTCCGCGAGCTGCTCAGTCCGTTTTCCTTTGTACCCGCGTGGAGCCTGCCGATCCACCCGGTCCGGAGGCATCGCGTCCCATGTGAGTACATGAAACAGCTCATGGGCCAAATCAAACGCACGCCTTCCAGGGGGCTCATCTCGGTTGATTAAGATCGTGTCACACATCGGCAACTGTATCGCTGCCCCCGACACTCCCGAGGGAAGGTCGACGTGTAGTACTACGAGTTCGAGTTGCTCGACCATGGCCTCTTCTAACTTTTCCGCAGGAACCGTCCCCAACTTGAGTTCCTGGGCAAGGGCTTCACCCAGGGCCTGAGCGTCCTCGAAACGACTGTTCGTGCTCAGTGGCAATTTCGGGCGGAGCGCCCTTGGTTTTTCACCACGGACCGCCCCCAGATGACGCCAAAGAGCAAGCCAACGGCCTGCGATGTCCTCACACCGATCAAGATCGGAGTTTTTTGTACCACTTGCCCTGTACGAAAAGGCACCTTCACCCACGAGACGGAAGGGATCAGTGAAGTAATCCAAGTCGCACTGGGTCGCTTCCATAATCGTGAGCAATTCATCGGAAGTGACCTTGCGAAGACCACTTTCGATTTGCTCTAAAGATTGGCGGTTTTTGAACCCGAGAAGCTGGGAAAGTTTTACTTGCGAGATGCCTGCCTTTTCACGGGCCGCTGCGACGCGACGGGGTAGATCCACGCGCGGCTGAATGACGGTGCTCATATTTGTGTGTGATTGGCAGTCACAATCGTCTTGCAAATCAGAAAATGCAAGGAGATCGAAGGGCCTGTACTCGAAAGGCCACAAGAGTCACTCGAGCGACATTACTTCTTCCGATACTTTTGCAGGCGACTGTTGGGCTTCTCAGGAAGCGGTTGCACGGTTTTTCTGGAAATCATGAGCCGCCAAGGAACTCGCATCGGACTCCTCCCTCTGGGAGAAAACCTCCAACTCCGGTTCCACGCGCTCGCGCTCCAGCGCTCCGTGGCACTCCGAGAGAATGTGGAGCAGATTGAAAAACGCCTCGCCAAAAAAAGCCTGAATCTCCGACTCCAACTCATCGTGTTTTTTGGCCAGATCCGCGAGGCTCCTCAGATGCTTTCGGATTCCAGCTGCGTGGGCTTTCACCGACTGGACGTGCGTCAGCGGTTTGCCAATGCCGATCGAAATTTGAGAACCGGTCGCTTTGACGTAATCGAAAATCTCCCCCAGCGAAAGGTCCCGGTCGACACTGCCTTCCAGTTTGGAAATCCGGCTTTGCGTGCAGCCAATCCGCTCCGCGATTTGCGCCTGCGTTAACCCCGCACGGGTGCGCATCTGGCAAAGCTCGTCCACCACCCGTGTCGACGCCGCCAACTTCTGCACTTCTTCCCGGATTTCGCCCGGAGTGTTATGGGCTTCCATCAGGGCCGCCACGCTTTTGTACTTGCGGCCACTGGGAAGCAGGTCGTCCATCCGAGTTTTCATAGTTTTATAATTTTTAATTTAGATTCCGAACAAACTCCCGGCAGGTCTGGATATCCTTGGCCTGGGTTCCCTTGTCCCCGATCAAGATCAGGTACAAAACTTTGGCCGAGTCATCGGGAAACGTGTAAAGCCTCGTTTCCGCCAGATTCCCCCCGCCGCCCTTCTGATCCACTGCCACGACCCCCGAGGGTTCTCCGTGCAAAAAACCAGCCTGCACCGTCCGCGCGTGTGAAGCGGCATTCAGCAGATCCACGTAACGGTCGAGATTCCGCAGGACTGCAGCCAACTCTGCGGGCCGCTTTTTCCCGTACCACCCCTCCAGCTTCACAAACAAGTTTGTTGGCTCGAGTTCCCACATGTTGAAAGGATATTCCATTCTGGAATCGTTGCAAGAGTCAATCTTGAGTAGCCTCACAGGCGATTACGCTCCGCACCTGTCCGAGATTACCGCCTTGGAATAAAAGCGCCTTCACGACAGGACGCCTCCTTGCGTTCGGTGCGAGCCGCCTCACACCCTCGAGTACTTTTGCAACCGACTGTTGGGCTTCTCAGGAGGCGGTTGCACAATTCTTTCGGAGATCATGAGCCGTCGAATCAGGCGGTTGACGACTCCGGAAATCCTTTTGTGCCCCAGTCGCTGGGTAATCTCAGAGCGGCTCAATGGCCTAGCGCGAAGCTCGTTTAGCAGGGCCGACTCTAGCCCTGACTCTAGCCCTGACTCTAGCCCTGACTCTAGCCCTGACTCGGCCCCTGACTCGGCCCCTGACTCGGCCCTGGAGTGTGGGAAGGTCGCTGGGCAGTTACTCCTCCTCCTTGGCTGCCAGACCCGCGATGGGGAACAGGGCTTCGCCGAGTTTGAGGTAGTTCACCTTTACGCCGTCATCGAGGTCGAGTTCGAGGCGGGCTTGGGCCAGGGGGAGCAGCGTGTCGCGTTCGTAGTCTTCGCATTCGCGCAGCGTCTTCTTTAAGGCGTCGCCTTCTTTGCGGGCGGTCGTCTTCTCGCGCGTGTTCGTGCTCGTCGCGCTCACGTGCTCGAGGTGTTCGATCCGGGCGCGGAGCTTGTGCAGGTATTCCCGCAGGTACCCGTTCAGCAGCCGGTTCACCGTGTCCTTCGTGTACCGGTGCAGGTACACCAGCGCGCTGAACCCCTTCTTGCCGCTCGTAAACAGCCAGTAGATCGGCCGCTTCTTGTAGCCGTACGCGCGTTCGTTGCTGAGGTGGTCCTTGTAGAAGTCCGTCAGGAAGTATTTCCGGAGGTCTTTGCCGAGGGCCTCTTCGATGAAGCGCAGGTTCTCGGCCAGGGTCGCTTCCCCAAAGGTCGCCCGCAGGAAGTCCCGCGTGCGGGACACGATGTCGTCCTCGAACCATTCGCCATCGAGCACGGGAAGGATCCCGTCTTCGTCCGGGGTGAAGGTGAGGTCGGCCATGGGCTTGCCCACTTTTTCCAGAAACTCACGCAGGGAGTCGCCGGCGTTGGCCAGGATCAGCCCCGGGTGGTCCAGCGAGTAGCGGCCCATCATGCAGCCCACCGCGTAGGAGAGAAACGCCACCACATCCTTGCGCCGGTCCGCCCGGGCGAGGGTGATCTGGTCCTCGGGCACTTCGGGAGTCAGTTCGCCCGTGAGACCGTAAGCTTCGATGAAGAGCCGGTTGTTCTCCGTCTCCAGCTCCTGCATCCGGCGGATGGCGGCGGTGCAATGCGCCTCCCAGTGCGTCCAGCTCGCCTCCAGCGTGGGGGCCTTCAGTTTGGGCCGCAGCAACGGCAGGTCGCGGAAATCCCACGAGGTCTCGAAGTTGTCCCAGTCAGCGCGGGCGAGGGAAACTGCTAAGTCAGCCGACCTTATTGCCGCATTTGGCCTTGGACAAACGGGAATCTTGAGAATATCGGAAACTTGGAAATTCAGCGTTGGAGACAGCGCGGAAAGAAAGTGGCTTGAGCACACCGAGTTGAGCACAGCAAGATAACCCATTGAGAAGTTAGCGGGAAAAAGGCATGGACTCGCGTCGCCATTTATGACACCTCCGTCGTGCAACCGGAAAGAAGGAAGTCCGGTTGCTACCTTAGACCATACAAAGCCAGGTTCAAAATAAAGGTGCTCACTAGGTACAATTGGATTCCGGCCGGCTTTAATTCGCCCTCCGTGATTTTCCCAGTCCACAACCGAAAGGTTGTTGCCGAACCAGCGACGGTAAGCGCCCCCGCTGTCAAATTTGAACCATCGCTTTTTCGACTGCCGAGCTTCAGACCTCGTTGTTGCGTCTCGCTCGAACTTATCAAGCGCCACTTCCCACCAGCAGCGAACAAAGAGGGGCACGTTGCCAGGCTGCAGTCCTCGCTTTGTATCACCCAGTGCCGAAAAACTCGTGCCACTGAAGAGCGCGCAACTTTTTTCACTTAACCAATAGGCGATCGGGCTTCCCGAGATCTGCGAAAGGGCTCCAGCTAAAATGCTGAACCGAAGAGGCGAATTCACATTCTTGTTTGCATCTAAAAAAGCGTTCTCCTTCTCAACTTCACTCCTCCCATCGAGCAATCTGACGCAAGAAACAAGCCCAGCTTCAGTTTGCTGCGTCTTCACAACAAACGATGCAGTTTGAACGACTTCCCCCGGCAATGAGTCAAATGCACGTGCGCCAAGGTGAAGTAAATTAATAATTGACCAACGTGTGAGCGCCTCACGACGAATATGCTCATAGGAAGCTAGGAACATCCAGCTGTGCATCGTTATCATCCCAAAGTATGCGCCAGGCAGGCAGAGCCGAGGGTTTTGCGAAATGAAAAGCGCGAAGAGATCGGTGCGTTTGTCAGAATAGAAAGTGTTAGTAAACAGTTTCATGCGACTATTGAATGAGTCGCTCCCCATATACGGGGGGTTGGCCACAACCACGTGATACCGCTGGGTGAGCGCCTCGGCCTGCTCCAGCACCCGCAGCACTTTTTCGTGTGTCTTACTTAGGAACAGCTGCCCGCTCAGATCCTTCACCTCGATGGCCGCGCGGAGTGCTGCGATCCCTTTTTCATTCAAACAAGGCTGGATGAGCGCGCCGAAGGTGGTTGCGTGTTCAAATTGGCTTAGCAGCTCCAGCACGGGCTTGTTGAACAGGTCGCCCAGATCGAGCGCGGTGATGTAGTCGGTCAGTTCCGCTTCCTCGAAAACCACATCCTGCATCGCGAGGATCCGGGGCCGCACGAGGTTGCCCGGTTGCAGGAAACGCCGGGACTTTTCCCGAGCTTTGAACACCAGCGCCAGTTCGGCGAGCTGGGCCGCACGGGGGCAGATGTCCACCCCGTGCAGGTTGTGCCGGAGAATCAGCGCAGGGATTTCCGAAGGCGCGTAACCTTCCTCCTCGTAGATGAGCGCGAGCAGATCAAACGCGTAGGTCAGCATGTGCCCGCTCCCTACGGCGGGGTCGATCAGCCGGATGTCCTCCGGTTTTTCGATGCGCAGGAAATCCGTCTCGGCCTCGCCCTCAATGTAGTAGGGCATGTGCTGGCGGAGGCCCGAACCGGGACGGTTGAGCAACCAGAGGCGGCCCAGAGAGTTTTCGACCAGATAACGGACAATCCAGTGCGGGGTGAACAGCTGGGTGACGGCCGGGATGTCCTCGGTGGGCACGGCGCTTTTGCGGGCCATGACGGCGTCCTTCTTGTCGCTGATGTAGAACTGGTAGAGCCAGCCGAGCACCTCGACCGTGGCGCAATCCTCATCCGAAATCTCGGTGCGGAACCCCTGCACCACCGAGTGTTCGGTGAGGAGATCATCCGGGAGGAGCAGTTCGGTTTCGTCGTCGATCTTGGCGAAGAGATGGGGCAGGAGCTTGTGGTAGGCGTGACAGGCGGCGAGGACCAGATGCCGGTACACTTCCCCCTGCGGATCGGCGGAGGGCAGGAGGCCGTCCAGCAACTGGTTGAGCCGGACGGGATCCGTGCACGAAGCGAGTTCCGCGGGCAACGAGCCGTTGCGGGTGAGCTTGAGGAGTTCCGGTTGGGTTTCCTCGGGGGTGGCCGGGGTGAGGACGCGTGCGGCGAAGGGATGCCAGCCTTTGGCGTCCAGAAAACGCAGGGCGGCGAACCGGTTGAACCACGTGTAGGCGACGCGTTCGAGCAGCCCGGTGCGGTCGCGTTCGGCCTGTTTGCGGAGGGACTGGACCTGTGCGGCGCGTGCGCGGAGATCGGCGGTGTCGGCGGAGAGGACGTAATCCAGCTTCCGTGTGATGGCTTCCTGCAACAGGAGCCGGACCTTGGGCGCAAAAGACTTCAACGAGGTGGTGTTCATCGGGACGGGTGGAAAGGATTAGGGGAGGCGGAAGAAGGTGCAGATCGCCGCGAGCAAGGAGTCCGGGGTGGCGTTGCGGCCGAGAGTCGGGCCCATGGCGCTCTGGATATTCGACCAGACCGGGTCGGTGGAGGGAAACGCCTCCAGGAAACGCGCAAGATCGGCGAGTACGGAGTCGGCCAAGGGCAAGGCGGGATCATTCGGGAGCGTGGCGGCCAGACGGAACACGTCGTTGCGGTGCTTGTGGATGTCCCTGGAGTCAATGTCCTCTCCGCTCTGATGTCTGGCGGTGAGATCCAGCCAAGCGTTCGCTTTGAGCGGAATGAGCGCCGTTGCGGTCACGAATCGGAGGCCGTCACTCACCTGCTGGTGGTCTTGAATGAGGGCGTAGTACGCGTCATCGAGCAGGATCGCGGAAAGACTGTGTGGATTTTCCCCGACCGGAATCGGGACGATTTCCTGGGCATCCGCCAGCTCAAGTCCTTCGGCGCTCCGGCTGAAGAGTTCGATTATGGCCGGGAAGCGGTCGTTTCCGGGTTTTGTGAACCGGTAGAGAACTG
>CALQFT020000098.1 GCA_943329925.2 Opitutus sp. GAS368 | reverse complement strand
TGCAGAGCAACGCGATAGGCGTCTGCTAGCTTTTCGCCCGCGGCGCGCTCGGAGTGGTAGGAGCGGAGATACTGTGCCAATTCCTCGCTCCGGACCGGTCGCCGCCAAGCGCGTTCGGCGAAGCGTCGCAGCTGCTCCGTGATCATCTCGGGGTTCGCGTCATCGGGCGGGATCAAGCCTTCGCGCCGAGATTTTTCCGCCTGTGTTTCCAGCGGACCTTCCCATTCGACCCAGTCGACGAGCACCGTGGAGAAAATGCTGTGGCCCTTGTCATCGAACATCTGCGGGGCGTTGGCGTTTAGGGTCCGAGTCTCGCTGCTATGCGTGAAGATGTAGGCGGGTCCGTTGGTCAGCGCATTGCGGAAGGCCGCGCCGCTTCGCCGGTCAACGCCTTCGGTTGCCACCACGCTAAAGTGCAGCGTTGCTGGCATGTCCATGAACACCTCGAATTCATAGACTTTCGGGCTGTTCTCGGGTGCGGTTATATCGAATTCGATGAGGCTCGCCACAGTCTCCTCTCCTGTCGCCTTGCCGATGCTCAGGTGAGCCGGTTGGCCGCCGAGCGGGCGAATCCCGCTAGCCTGGATGCGCATGCGATAAAGCCCGCTTTGTTCAGGGCCGATTTTTCCGAACCACTGAGGCGAGAGCGCGGTCTCGATGCGACCTGGGTAGAGGAGGTAACGCACGGGGCGCTTGATGCCGAATCTTTCCAGCGCCTCCTGCATGGTCTTTTCGTCCATGCGACTGAGTTCGGCCGCCGTCTTGCGAACCTTGCGGGCTTCGCTGGACTTGGGCGGGAAGGTGCGATCGAGCACGGTGTCAGCGGCGCGGTAATAGCGATCCACGTGCGAGGGCGAAAGTGACAGCATGGAACCGATGCGCTCAAAGCCGTGCCACAAGGAGTCTTCGTTCAGCCCTCCCGGTACGGCTGGATTGTAGCGGGCACCGAGCATGTCATAGACCGTGTTCTGATACTCCTTCCGGCTCAGACGATAATGCGCCACCGAAGGCCGCGCCGCCATGCGCATCGCCCGTCCTTCCTTCATCAAGGAATCGAGATTCGTGACGAAGGCTGCGATTTCCTGCTGCGTCGGTTTGGGCTCCTTGTCCTTCTTCGGGGGCATCTCGCCGGAGTTCACCTGTTCCATGGTCTCCGCCCAGTGGTGGGTATCCGCACCCAACTTGAAATCGCGCGAAAGCCGGTCTAAGCGCAGGTCACCTTTTTCCTTCTCGGGTCCGTGGCAACGGATGCAGTGCCTCTCGATGAAGGCTTCGTACGGTTCCGCCGCGCGGACGGCGCCGATTAGGCCAAGGCTGGCGGTGAAGGCCAAGCAGGCGCGTGAAAGATTACCGAGGTAAGGCATGTTGCGAAGCAAATGGCGTAGGGTTCTACGTGTGGAAAAAGGTGGCATGAGGGTGTCTACTTGCGCGGGATTCCGCGATCTTAAAAACGATGCCAACTCCAGATGACAATTCCAATCTCGGACGTCTCGGACGCGTTTTTGCAACTTCATCCAGCCCACGGTAAGGTAAAGCGGGCGAGGCAGGCGCTCTGCCAAGGAGAATAGAAAACGTGCCTGCTGATTTTATCCCCTCGGTACGCTTTCCGGCCGACGTTACAGATTCTACTGCAAGAAGATTGAATCTGCAGGATTGAGCCTCCGATCCTCTGTTCTGTTGGGCCTCTATCGGAGCGCCTGCGGCAAAGAAAGCGCTCCATTACACCTCAATCCGGCCGACTGCCAACGCACGAACTCGCCCCCCTCCAACCGCCCTGCGGCGAGCGGGAGACTGCGCGTAATACGAAGAACAGGACTACTTGGTCAATTCGTTCAGCTTCGGAGTGATGGCGTCTGCCCAGATCTGGTAACCTGCGGGTGAGAGGTGCAGGAAGTCAGGCATGATCTCCGCAGAGAGAGCGTCTTTTCCCTGGATAAACTTATCGCCGATATCAAGGTAATGAACGGTCTTTTTATCATCGAGCTTGGCGATGATGCTGTTGATCTCCTTGATCTTCTCGTAGCCGGCTCCGAGTTTGCCGTCAGGTTTGCCCCCACGCGGGAAAACAGCGAGGAGAAGAATTTGTGTCGTCGGGAGTTTGGCTCGGACCGTTGTGACAATTTTAGTAACGCCACTGGCGATGGCTTCAACCGAGTCGCCACCGGTGTTGTTTGTGCCGATCATGATCGCGGCTACCTTGGGTTTGATGCCGTCGAGTTCGCCGTTCTCGATGCGCCAAAGAACGTGTTGAGTGCGGTCACCGCCAATCCCGAAGTTAGCGGGATTCCACTGCCCGAAGGATTTGTCCCAAACCTCCTTTCCCCCACCCGCCCAGCCGGCCGTTATCGAATCTCCAAGGAAAACGACCTGAGCTTTCCCTTCTTTGGCGATGGCCACAAACTTTTCATGAGCTGCAATAAAACGGGCCTGAGGTTGGCCTGTATTGGGATCCATTTTCGGGGCAGCAACATCAGGCGGCTGTGGAGGAAGCGGAGCGGGCGCAACGGTTGGAGCAGCGACGGCGGGAGCCTGGGCAGGAGCCAGCGGCGCGGCAACCAAGGTAGAGAGGAGAAGGAATGGGTAGAGGTGTTTCATCTTCAATGGATCTGGGGGAGTACTAAGGGAGTATGGAAGACAGGAGATTTGCTCCGGCTTAACTTTAGGTTAACGTGCGGAGCAAAGAATCCTTAGGCATTGGAGATTTCGAAGTCGACTGATAACATTTCTTCAAATTCTTTAACGCCTCGGTGCCCAAGCTGAAAAAAAGTATTGCAGGGCGAAAAGCAAATTCCGTTGGCTTTTTTACTCGCTTAGCTGGGGCGAAAAATAAGATTCGCCGATTTTAACTAAGGACAAGTGATTCTAGCGTTTGTCAAATGGGTGACGCAAATCGCCTGAATTCGGTATTCTTCCTATGACAAAGCATCTTTCTCTCGTTGTTGGTTCCTTCCTAGTCGCTCAGTTTGCGGTAGCTGATCCGGTTGTTTACGAGGGAACGCAGGGTCCAGGGAGAGGCAAAAACATCGTATTCATTGCCAGCGACCATGAATACAAGTCGGAGGAAATGCTGCCGGCCCTCGCTCGCATTCTCGCCAAACATCACGGCTTTCATTGTTCAGTTCTTTTCGGCGTCGATTCTGAGACCGGTGAAATCAAACCTGGCAATTCCAACATTCCAGGCACCGAGCTTCTCAAGAATGCAGACCTGATGGTGATTTTTACGAGGTTTCAAAATCTGCCCCCGGAGCAGATGGATCCGATTGTGGATTATCTGAAGCGTGGAGGGCCTGTTGTTGGTTTTCGGACAGCGACACACGGGTTCAAAATACCGGCTGACAGTCCCTACGCGAAGTACGACTACAACTACAAGGGTGCCGATTATGCAGGTGGATTTGGGCGTCAAATCCTTGGAGAAACGTGGGTTGGACACTACGGGCCGAATCATAAATCTAGTACGCGACTGGATCTGGTGGTCGAAAAAACGGAGCATCCGGTGTTGCGTGGCGTGAAAAACGTGTGGGCCGAACTCGGAGGCTACAATGCTTATCCAATGGAGGGGAGTGAGGTTCTGGCGATGGCGCAGCCGTTATTGGGAATGACTCCAGACTCGGCTGTTGATGAAAGCAAGAAGCCCATGGCAGGCGCTTGGGTGAGGACCTATCGAAGCGAATCGGGAAAGGATGGGCGTGTATTCGCGTCCACATACGGCGGGTCTGGCGATCTTGTGAACGACGGGTTCAGGAGAATGGCGCTCAATGGCTGCTTCTGGGCCCTAGGAATGGAGTCAGCCATTACACCCGATTTGGAGACTGCGATTGTGGGACCTTACCGGCCCACTTGGATGGGAACAACAAAGCGGAACGGCCACGTGAAACCTGAGGCGCTTGCCGGATGGGATACTCCGATTCTGCCGGAGTAGGACGCAAGGTTGGAGGGGTGGTGGCGGGGATCGGTCGCTTACGTCCCGCCCTAACAGACGGTGCGGCGTCCCAATATTCTCCCCATAGGCGGGGTTTTGGGTTTTGGGAACAGGCAAAGCCGCTTGCTTGGAATGCTGCCGTTTAAATGGACTGTCTTTTGAGGGTTGAGGAAACGATCTGCTTTTTCGAATGTCTTTCTTTTCATTAAGGCATCGTCGCATTTCGACGAGCGGCATCCTGCTGGCCGCGTGCTTTGAGGCCCCGCAAATCGCGTTCGGCAAAGCGTGTGGGAGCGTCCCTTAAAACACCACGGGGGTGCCTTCGTGCAAAAAGGCGATGCGGTCCTCAAGCCCGCGGCTTTGGGCGGCGGCTAGCAGGCGGCGAGGGGGTTCATCCAAGGGTTCGTAAGATAGACGAAAGGTGCCGTAGTGCATGGGCACCATCACTTTGGCCTTCAGCGAGACAAAGGCATCCAGAGCCTCCTCGGGGTTCATGTGGACGCTTCGCAAACTCGGAGGATCATACGCGCCGATGGGTAGCAGCGCCACGTCGATGGCAAAGCGGCGGCCTATTTCTTCAAATCCCTCGAAGGCGGCCGTATCGCCGCAATGATACACAATCTTGCCTCCCATCTCGACGACGAACCCGCCAAAGCCGCGGTGTGAATCGTGCAACATTCTCGCTCCCCAGTGTTTGCACGGAGTCAGTGTAACGCGAATCCCCTCCAGCTCAAAGCTTTCCCAATAATGGAGTTCCTGCACAACCCCAAAACCCAGATCATGCACCAGATCGCCCACCTCAAAGGGCACCACAATCGGTTGCCCTGTGGCCACCCGGCGCAACGTGCGGCGGTCGAGATGATCAAAGTGCGCGTGTGTCACCAGTACGAGATCGGTGGACGGCAGCGCGCCGAATTCCACCCCAGGATGACGCATCCGCTTTATCCCCTTAACCCACTTGGCCCAAATTGGGTCGATTAACACATTGCCCGCCGCCGATTGCAGCAGAAACGATGCATGCCCGATCCATGTCACGGCAACCTCCCCGTGGCGAAAGGTCTGCCATTGCGGCCGTAACGACTGGCCTTCACATCTTTTAAAAAGTGAGGGCAGAAAAATTTCCGTCACAGGATTCCGGCGCGTCCAACCGGTCACGGGAGCCAAATCCACATGCAGCTCCTGATGTAATGCGGCGGCAATGGCCGCCTCGCCCGACTTGAGTGAGGAGCTGTCTGTCTTGCGGATTTCCGCTTTCGATCTGCTACGCTCGGGCTTAGCCACGATTCGGCACCTTAAAGCGTGTGCCGCTGCTAAGCAAAAATAAATCTGCTACCGAAGCGAATAACCCCGAAACCAGCGACTGGCGCAAAGTCCAGGCAACTCATACCAAATCTTGAATAAAACTGGTCCTTCTCTCCCGGGACCGCGGAGCCGCAGCTCCGCTTTGACGCTCCAAAACTCAGACACGCATTGCGGAGCTGGGGCGGTGCTGAGGTCTTTTAATCATCCATAAACCTAAAAGAGATGGTATCATTACCGATCTTCTATGAGATGCCGGTTGCGCCAAAGGTAGCCCAGACCGGACCCCACCGTCAGGGTTAGCGCGAAGCCAAGCAGTATGGATCCGATGGGGCGCCAGAGTAGCTCCAGAAACGAGGGCTGCGAAACCCAACCTGCGCGAGTCCATTCATCGAGGCTCAGAAGCAGCAGAAAATAAAGAATAGTGATTATTTGCCATATTGTCTTATGCTTGCCGAAGCGGTCGGATGGAAGCACAACACCTTTTGCCGCAGCCAATTGCCGCAAACCTGTAATAAGAAATTCGCGGCTCACTATCACTATAGCCACCCAGGCAGGAATGGCAGCACGCCCATTGCATTCTCGCGCCGCGAGACAAATCAATGCCGTAGCAGTGAGGATTTTATCCACTAAAGGATCCATGAGAGCGCCAAAGTCCGTGATGAGATTGTAACGACGGGCAATAGCTCCATCTGCGTAATCTGTAAAACTGGCGAGACCAAAAAGCAGGAGAGCGCCGGTGCAGGAAAAGGGCCAGTAAGATTCCAACAAAGCAGCGAATCCGGCAGTGATGCCGAACCGCATGAGGGTAAGCTTGTTGGGGAGGTTCATGAATAGTTCGGATGCAACTTTGCTTTGGCGACTCCTCTTTTACAAGGTTGGTAAATGCCGATTGCCGAGCATCCACTCTGACGTTAGCCTGCGCGCTGACTCAATCTGAAATCTATAAGTTTAAACATCATGTCTGCTAATTGTGATATCGGCCTTATCGGCCTCGCTGTAATGGGGGAAAACTTGGTTCTCAACATGGAGAGCAAAGGGTTCACCGTCGCCGTCTATAACCGCACCGCTGCGGTTACGGATAAATTCGCCGAGGGGCGCGCCAAGGGAAAGCACATCGTTCCGACGCACACTCTGGAGGAGTTTGTTGGAGCGCTGAGCCGCCCGCGCAAGGCGCAGATAATGGTGAAAGCCGGCGCGCCCGTGGACGCGGTGATTGACCAACTGGTTCCCTTGCTGTCGGAGGGGGACATCATTATTGACGGGGGCAACTCGCTCTGGACAGATACGCAACGCCGCGAAAAGGCGCTTGCTGCCAAGGGGATCCGCTATTTCGGCGTGGGTGTTTCCGGTGGTGAAGAAGGGGCTCTCAAGGGCCCGTCCATCATGCCGGGAGGCTCCAAGGAAGGCTGGGAATTCCTCGCGCCCATTTACACTAAGATTTCCGCCCACGTGGACGGTGAATCGTGCTGCCGCTACATGGGACCGGATGGCGCCGGGCATTACGTCAAGATGGTCCACAACGGCATCGAGTACGGTGACATGCAGTTGATTTGCGAGGCTTATTCCATTCTTAAGAATTTGCTTGGCTTGAGCGCGCATGAACTCGCCGAAATCTTTACTGAGTGGAACGGCGGCGAGCTCAACAGTTATCTCATTGAAATTACCTCCCGTATTTTCGGGCGCATCGATCCTGAAACCGGCAAGGCCATGGTGGATGTGATCGTGGATCGGGCCGGACAGAAGGGCACAGGCAAGTGGACGGTCGGTCACGCTGTGGAAATGGGCGTGCCGCTTTCGACTATCTCGTCGGCGGTGGAAGCGCGAATTTTGTCCTCCCTCAAGGAAGAGCGCGTGGAGGCTAGCAAACATTTGACAGGCCCCTCCCCGACCACCTTCAAAGGCGACCGCAAGGCGCTTATCGAGGCGGTGCGCGATGCTCTCTACGCGTCCAAGATCGTCTCCTACGCTCAGGGTTTTGTGCAGTTGGGCGCAGCAGCCAAGCAGTACGGGTGGACGCTTAATTTCGGCGACATCGCAACCATCTGGCGCGGCGGCTGCATCATCCGGGCGCAGTTCCTCAACCGCATCAAACAGGCTTACGAGTTGAACCCCGGGTTGAAAAACCTGATGCTTGACCCGTTTTTCAGCAACATCCTCGAACACACCCAGTTGAACTGGCGCACCGCAGTGGCCGCGGCAGTCACGCACGGCATCCCAGTGCCCGCCTTCGGCGCATCCCTCGCCTATTACGACAGTTACCGTGCGGAACGCCTCCCGGCGAACCTGCTCCAGGCGCAGCGCGACTTCTTTGGCGCACACACCTACGAGCGCTTGGACAAACCAGTCGGCGAGCATTTCCATACAGACTGGATGCACTAGCGCCTCTGGTTGTTTGACGGTTCAGTTTAGAGCGTCGTCGTTATGGCGGCGCTCTTTTCGGGTAATGAATCGGCGTAACAGGGGGCGGAAAAATTTCGCGCCTAAAGGCTCCGTCTGCTAGATTCCCCCCATGAGGATTTCGACCTTCGAAGAAGTTGGCCCAAATAGCGCTTTTATTGCCCGTTTGGCGACCTCACGCGTTAGCTGAAATTATCCTATGGCCGCAGCCGATTCCTTTGAGGTCCAGTATCAGTGTCAGCGTTGCACCGCGTGTTGCCGCTGGCCCGGACAGGTCAAGGTAGGCGCCTCAGAGTTAACGGCCATGGCCAACCTTCTTGAGATGGAGGAGTGGGTTTTCATCCAGGAATACACCCGCCTGCGGCCCCAACGCGACGGCCTTTCGCTGAAGGACAAAGGCAACGGCGAATGCATTTTTTTGGATG
This sequence comes from Opitutus sp. GAS368, assembly GCA_943329925.2. Taxonomy (GTDB): domain Bacteria; phylum Verrucomicrobiota; class Verrucomicrobiia; order Chthoniobacterales; family Chthoniobacteraceae; genus Chth-196. Next base: position 5,014 of record CALQFT020000098.1, on the reverse strand, counting down.
GCCGTGATTGTCGCGTGCAGGAAGCCAAGCCCATCCAGTGCAAGGGCTTTCCAAATACATGGAACTTTCCGGGATGGCGTTCGGTGTGCGAGGCCATCCCCGTTTTAAAAGAACAACACGGCGCCAAAGACCGCACGGAGACCCCAACTTTGTGAGAACACGCCCTCACCACCCACCGGCGGGCTTTACGCTGTTGGAGATCTGCATGGCTGTCGCCATCGGTCTGCTAATGCTCAGCCTCGCCATGCCCAGCTTGCGCGGCCTTTTCGCAGAGGACCGCCTTCGTGATCGCATGCGCCAGTTCGACGAATTCGTGGGCAAGGCGGCAGCCCTCGCGCGCACTACCCGCAAGGAAGTCCGATTGCGCTGGGAACCTGACGGCGTGCGAATGGTTCCGGAAGAACCTTTGGACAACGACAATTCCGCCGTAGTGGACGGTGGCGATTTTTTCCCGTTTCAAAAGGACGAAGAATTCATCCTGTCCCGAGTGGCAGCGCGTGATCCCAAGGCACCATGGGAGTGGAGCTTCTGGCCTGAGGGCGTGCGCGAACCGGTGGAAGTCTCTTACAACAGTCCCGGCGGGAGTTGGTCAGAACGCTTTGGAGCGCTAGTGCCCGAGCCTGATGTTATCTCGGTACGGGTCCCATAAGCTTATGGACGCACGCGAAACAAAAGCGGGGAAAAAGTGGGCACGCCGCAGCGGGTTTATTTTACTGGAAGCGATGCTCGCGACAGCGATTTTTGCGATGGCGGTGTTGGCTCTGGCGCGCTGCATTGAAGCTGGGTTGCAAGCGGGCATTGCACAGCGCGACGACGCACGCGCCCGCCGGGCCCTCGCCAACCGACTGCGGGAGTTGGAAGCGGGTGCGCAGCCTTATGCGCCCCCCCAAACCGAAGTGGAGCTCAAACGCGAATTCAGCGGGATGATCCTGCGGCAGACCGTCGTGGACTTGGAATTGATGGATCAAAACAAAGCTATTGTAGATGGCATGGTTGGCGTCACCTTGGAAGTGAGCTGGCCGGGCTCCGGCGGCTCCCGCTCCGTGAAGCAACTCCAATTTTATGCGTATCCAAAGAGAGGTTAACTCTCAGAAGACCTCCCGGGAGGGGTTCACCCTGCTGGAGATTATGGTCGGCGTAGGCGTGCTGGGCATGCTTCTCGTGACTATGTACCAGCTTGTGGGCACGCAGCTCATGGCGCTCAAGAACTCGCGCGACAGCCAACTCGAAAGCGTCGCGATGGAAGGACTGGTGCGCTACGTACAGGGCATTTTGGCCAACCTCCAAACCAACGACTTGCTCAAGGGATCCCCCCACGTCTATGGCATGGAACATTTCGACGAATTGCAATGGAGCGCGCGCTCCGGCATGGCCCTCTTGACCTCCGCCGCACCGGATGACGAATATGCCCTCACCCTGATCCCTCAGCCCACCACAGCCACATCCAAACAACAGGACATAGGCATCCGTCGCCGCCTATCCTCCGAGCCGGACAACGCCTATGAATGGATCCCGCTGCTCAGCAACGTGGCGGGTCTGGAATTTCAATTCTACCATCCTGTTCTATCACAATGGCAGGATCGTTGGGAAGAAGACAGCACCACGCGCCCATCCTTGGTGCGCATGAAGGTGTGGCGCAATGCCAGCGACTATCCTTTTGAAGTTGTTATCCCCGTGCCCTCGGCCCGCATGAACAACAAATGAAACGCAGCACATTAGGCTTCGTCCATGCGGCGCACACGGGGAAAAACGGTTCGGCTTTGCTGGCTGTTTTCTGGGGCATAATCGTGCTTACCATGGCCGTGGCTGGTTGGTTTTTCTGGCTGCAACAACGCGTTCAGGAACACGGTCAGGACTCGCGCTCGTTAGAGGCCCTAGCCATGGCGTATTCGGGCATCGACATTGCCCTCAACCCAAAAGTGAACCGCTACAGTTGGTCGCTTTTGGAGAAGGAAATCGCGCCGGGAATGGGCTATCGCGTCACCATGGAAAGCGAAGGCGCCCGACTCAACCTAAAGCTGCTCCTCACAGGAAATGACCCCGCGCGCCTCGCCATTTTCAAGAAGTGGTTGGAATGGGTCATCGGAGTGGAAGACGACAACAAAAGAGATCGCCTCGTGGACTGCCTCTTGGACTATGTGGACGCGGATAACATCGCGCGTATCAAGGGTCAGGAGGATAATAAAGATTACCATCCAGCCAACCGCATGATTTTGAGTTTGGACGAACTCAAACGCATTCCGGACATGGAGCCGCTGCTCGCTTATCCCGGCTGGAAAAATCTTTTGACCTTGGACAGCAGCAAAATATTCGACCTAATGGAGGCCCCCGAGGAACTACTGCGACTCTTGCCCGGCTTCAACGAAGCGCAGGTACAGAGTCTGCTCAAAATTCGCGCCGGAATGGACGGAATATTACACACTGAGGACGACCCCCCATTCAAATCGCCCGACGCTTTGCTCGGACAACTGGGGATGCAGGGGCAGGCCAACCTGAAGCGGCGAACCGAACTGGAGACTTTAGTGGGAGTCAACGAACCCACTATCCGTATCCAAGCCGAGGGGTATTCTGGAAAAGTCATTCGACAAGTGCAGGTTGTTGTACGAAAAGGCACGGGGACACCGCAGATACTTTCGTGGATTGAATGAAGAAAAACGCCTCCGACTCGCTCGTCACCCTCTCCCCCGCGCCGCAAGGCTGGCGGGCGCAGAGTGACGCAGATTCATGCACAGGCGCTTCAGTAGCAGAGCTTTGCGAGCAGTTACCCAAGGACATGCAGGCAGTATTGCTGGTCCCCTCCTCAGCCGTCATCACGGAAAGACTCACCCTGCCTCAAGCGCCAAAGGAAGACCTTCTCTCAATGGCCCAGATGCAGCTTGAAAAGCTGTTGCCCTATACCGCCGAAGACTTTGTGTTCGACTTGGAGGAGCTCGAAAACACTCCAGAGGGCGTCTCTGTGCTGGCCGTCACCGTCCCAATCTCCGAACTACGCTCCTGCGGTGAACCGCTGCGATCTGCCGGATTCGGCCCGGTCGCCGTTGGTATTTTTGCAGTCCAACTCGCTCGCAAACTTGTGGAAAATGGAGTCTCCCTCGCTCTGTGGATGGAAGGTGGCAAGCCCTTCGTTCTACTCGCGGCTAATGGAAAGCTCCTCTGGTTGGAGGGCGTTTCAACCGAAGATTCACTTCCAAATTCAGGAGAAATTTCTCGCGTACTCCTCGGCGCCGAACTTTCAGGAGCTTTGCCCGGAGCCGTGGAGCGCATCGCGTGCTGTTCGGAAGCCTGGTGCGCCTCCATGCGTGAGGCACTCCCAGGAATCCCATTGGACGCCACAGTTCTAGAGCCCCTAAACATCATTTCGGGAAACTGGCTGCCCGCAATCTGGGCGCAGGAAGCCGCCGCAATTACCCGGGGTGTCCAAGTCACCGAAAGGTTGCAATGGGCCGCCACCGCTTATCTTGCGCTGGTTGCCGCTGGTTTTTGCTGGCTGGCGTTTGAAAAGTCGCAAATGGGCAAGCTCGACCGCCAAATTGCCGATCTCCAGCCCATAGTCGATTTGACCAACGCTCAGCAATTACGCTGGCGCGCCGTTGAGCCAGCCATCGATCCAGCGCACTACTTGGTGGAGGTCTTGCATCAAGCCGCAAAAACTGTGAATGGCGCGGATATTCGCATCACTGAATTTCAGCTTAATCCAAAAGAATTCGTATTCTCGGGGGAAGCCTCCAATGTTGCGGAAGCCATCGAGTATGTCGCACGCTTAAAGAAAGAACCGGAGTTGGCCAGCTACAAAGTTGAGTCCCCCAACCCAAACATTCTCCCCAATGACCGCGCCCAGTTCCGGGTCACTGGCAAATCAGATAATACTGCTGCAAAAAAATGAAGTTCAGCGAGTTATCTAAAAGTGAAAAACGCCTGGTTGGCATCGTTGCGACCTTGCTTGTCCTCCTGATCAACGTCGTGGTGCTCCAATACTTCGCGCGTACCCGGGTGGAATTGGCGAAACAATTGGCGCAGAAAACCGCCACGCGGGACAGTCTCCGCCTCTTGGCTGACACCGCGCCCATGTGGGAACGCCGGGCACAATGGCTGAAGCAACATCAGCCCAAACTCGCCGACGATTCAGCCGAGGGGAATGCCTTGTTAACCACGCTCAAGGACAGCGCTTCCAAACACGGACTATCCCTCTCCAAGCAGCAACTCCCCACCGTCCGCACGGAGAATGGAGGCGTGGCCGTGCCTGTGCAGTTTGAGCTAAAAGGTCACTGGAAAGGTATTTGTAGTTTTTTGTCTGACCTCCAGACTCCAGAACGTTTCGTTGTCATCCAACAATCCAAGCTCCGCGTGGACGCTACGGATGCCACTCAAATGCAATGTGACTTCACCATCGCGAAATGGTTCGCCGCCCGCTGATGCACCCAGTTCTTCGCACCTCAATTCTACTGCCTGCAAGTATCCTGGCCTTCATGCTGCAGGGAGCTCTCCTGCGCGCCCAAGAACCGCCCCAGCCCGCTGCCGCTCCAGAAAAAAAAGAAGCACCAAAATCCTCGGAACTGCCCGTGCCCTTTCCCCTCGAGCGTTACGCAGCGTTACTGGAGAAGTCGCCCTTCGCCATCGCCACTGCGCCGCCTGAGGTGATACCCGTTTCCACAGAAAATTTCGCTACAAATTGGGTGCTTACTGGCATTTCCAAGCAGCGAGACCATGAGGGAAAGGAACTCTTCACGGTTTTTGTCCGCTCACGTGACTTGGCCACACGTCTTGTGCTAACCGGCGATCATCCCAGCGATGACGGCGTCTCCGTGGCGTCTGTAGAAGAAGCTGCCGTGCCCGCAAAGACTGCCGTTTTCTTAAAAAAGGGATCCGAAACGGGCCGCGTCGAATTTGATCAGGCCACTGTGGCCGCAGCGCCAAGCACGCCAGCTGCCCCACCTCACCCTGGGAGCAAAAATCCGGCCTCAGTCAAACCAGGCACCAACCCGAACAAAGCAGCAGCGCCAATCCCACGGCCCGG
>CALQFT020000097.1 GCA_943329925.2 Opitutus sp. GAS368 | reverse complement strand
CTCAGGATTGATACATTGGTGTCGTACCGGTAAGTCTTGAAACCTAAGGAGCGCTCGGTGTCGGTTAAAACCCGCTGATCGCTTCGTCCATCCCTCCAACTAGAAACAGGGAGACGATCCCTCCATATTCTTCCTTTCCTTGCGGTTAATGATCCTGGATATAATATATCACCGCGATATCCGCCGGCAATATGCTGATCATATGGATCGAATCCAAAATCCAAGCTTTGCCCGTCTAACCCGGCGATGGTTTTCACTCGGCCGCCGGGGTTCACCTGCCGAATACAATGATTAGACGTATCTGCTATGTACACAAAGCCGTTGGCATCTGCGGCAACCCCAAACGGGGTATTTAAGAGAGCGGCTACGTGATTTTCAGCATATATGGAAAATTCCATCGAGTCTGCAAGCGACTTGGAATTGTCCTTTGGCTGCTGTATTATTTCAAAAGGCAGACCGCTGGGAGTCTGTGCAATTTGCGTTGAAGATATCACACACTGTTGAGCAACTATCGAATCTACATACGTTCCGGTTCTCGGATCTGCAATTCTAATTGAGTAAACGTCACCGCTCGGCACGGTGGCTGGCGGGAGTGTAAAGGTGAGATCCCAGACATATCTAGCTGTTGAAGGCTTCATCCCTGTAAGATAAGCATAAACTTTATTCTTCGTGCCGTAGTTATCAAACTCATTACTAAAACAATAATAAACGCCCACTTGATTGGGGTTTTGTACAATGGTAGGTTCACTTTCGTATGGATCCCAATAATCGTAATGAATTAATCCAGTAAAAGGCTCAATATGTAATTTTTGAGCAACGGCGGGTTGAATCGCTGGGACTATGGGCTGTCCGTTCTTGAGCAATACCACATCAACTTGTTGCACGAAAGGCACACTGGTTTCCGGAATCGTAGAGAGCGAGTACGTCGCCTTAAGAGTCAGCGCATTCGTCAAGCTCTCAAAAGAACTCTCTGGCTGCTGGAAAAAATACTCTGGCAAAAACACACGGTTATTTTGCCCCGCAGCTTCGTGCTGGCCGCAAATATGCAACACAGCGAGCAGGCAGAGCACACGCCAGCGCAAGCACGCGCGCGCGAACCGTCCTAGGGAGAAGAAAGTGTTCATAAAAAGGGGAAAACTCAACCAACATTACTTAGCAGAATTTACGCCTAAGAAAAGCACATTTAAAGGCAAGCGAGCGCCGTGCCCAAATGTGTCAACGAAGACTTTAGCGAATACGATGCCCAGGTCGGGCGCGGCGCTCCCTCTACAACTTTACTGCATCATGCGAATCGTCCAGAAGTCGGACGCCAAATCCGCGCTGAGCAAATACGCGTAGGGCATCGTGAAATAGCCCGCCCGCCCCCATTTCGCTCCCCAGGAATTGCGCACGATGAAGCGCTGCGTTGCATCGTCGTACCCCACCGCAAGGACCGCGTGACCGCCCAACATCTTTTCGCTGCCGTAGGGTAAATCCACCACGCCAGTGCGTTCCACCGCTTTACTCTCAAACGCCGTGTACACCGTAAACCCAAACACAAACGGAAACCCCGCCGCAAGACAGCCCTTCATCTGAGTGATGCGCCGCAACACCGTCTGATACTGCAGCGCCCGCTGCCCGAGCGCCTCTTGGTACGCTGCGAGGGGCGGCTTTTCCGCAAACCGCGCCACATCGTAGGGCCACACCGTCTCCGAACACACCCCTTGCTTTGCCACCGCTTTAATTCCATCCCGGATGCGGGCTCCGGCATCGGAGGCAACGGAATGTTCCATCACACGCTCGTTGAAGTAGATAAACAGCCTAGACGGAGCAAACACGGGGAGTCGCTGTTTCATCAGGTCAAACTGCACGGCACCCGCGATGGCATTGGCGGTACAGCTGCCCAATTCCCCCTGATCACATACGGACGGGCAATTGGGACGCAGATCGACTTTGGCAGGCAAGGCGGCAAGATGTTCCACTCCAGCGCTAAAAAGGAGGTCACGGTGATCTGGGAGTTGGGGTGTCCAGCCGTAGCGGCGGGTGGGGGTGGTTGCAATGGAGCGGGGGAGTTTGCGTGTGGCCATGGGGACGTAGTTTCCGGGAGGTTAGGGTTGGAGCCTGGCCCGCAGGCAGGATGCACGGCGGGGCGCGGCTCATGACGCAATCGGCTCACGGGCTTCTCGCGGATGGGGTGATTTTTCTCAAAAACAAGCGGCACACTTTACGGCCGGGCGCTTTGCCATTGCGGCACGCTGGCGATGGCGTAAACACTCCGCGACGTTATGATACCAAATCTTGAAGAAAACTGGTCCTTCTCTCCCGAGACCGCCGAGCCCCAGCTCCGCTTTGACGCTCCAAAAACTCAGACAGTCCTTGCGGAGCTGGAGCTCCGCGGTCCCAGGTACTGAGGTCTTTTAATCATCCATAAACCTAAAAGAGATGGTATGAGCACAACTGGGGAGCTTTTCCACTACCCGCCCGTTTCCCGAATCCGCGGGTTTGTCGTGGCCGCTTTTTTTCCAGAACACGGGCCGGTGCACACGCTGCTTTATGGGGAAGCGCCGGGACCGCGCGGGGCAGACCAGAGCGGCCTTCCGTTTTGGGGCGATGGAGCTGGGATCCCGCTTTATCGCGCTCTCGCGGCGGCTGGTTGCGCCGAGGTACCCGCGGCGGCGTGGAGCGCGTGGGACGGGACGACGTTTGTGAAACTCGGACTTCGGCCCGTGCTCCACGGCGTGGCGCTTAGCAACGCCTTTCCGCAGTGTCCGACGAACGACGGCTGCAAGTTTCGCGCGCCGTCTAAGGTGGAGTTACGCGCTCCTGAAAACATGCAACGCATTACCGCAGAACTGGAACGCGCAACAGCAGGCGGGCTAAAGCAAGTCATCACGCTGGGCCGCTGCGCCCGGGACGTCGTCGCTCCCATTGCAGAAACGCTTGGCGTGCCGCTCATCGCATTGCCACATCCAGCGGCGCAGGGCCTCCTCGCCGACGCACCCAATCGCGGGCGCGGGCTGCGTCTCGCCGACCTTCAAGCCGCGTGGCAAAGCCGGCTTGTCCAACGACTCAGCGCCACTCGTGACGGGGATATTTTCGCGACAACTCCTGCTTGATTTTGGGATAACTTTCCTTCCAAAAATTTGCCAGATTTTGCGTCACTTGAATGGGCCGCTGATTGGGCGCCAGCACCTCGATCACCAAAGTCACACGGCCCCCGGCAATTCGCAATTCGCTTTCCACGCCGTACAAATCCTGGATGCGCACCGCCACCGTCGGCGCCGCTTTTTCCGCGTACAAGACCTTCGCCTTGCGGCCGTTTGGAAGAGTAATCCGTTCTGGTGCATACTGTTCCAAGAGCGAATTCTGCGCCGCAGACAGCCAGCTTTTCACCACCGGCCACACGGGACGTTCCTTGATATCCTTGTAACTCACAGCGCCTAAGCAAATCTGTTCGACCAGCATGAGACGATCTTCGGGAGTGATGGCGGGAAATTCCAGCTCGGGATAACCCGCCGCCACGAGGTTCACGCGCGCAATCCATTGCTCGACGGAATCGTCCCAACTTTTGAGCGGACACCGCCCCGCCTCTACCTCCAGCGCGAGCAGGCGCGCGGCGGCGTCTTGGGGGATTCGGTCGGTGTCCTTGGTGCGCAAAAGCAGGTCGCGAAAACGCACGATTTGTTTGCCGATGACGCGGCGCTGCGTGGTGTCAAAAACCACCTCCACACGCTCCTCGAAACCCGCAGGAAAAAGCTCGCGCAACCACGCCTCGCTCACGGCCGTGGCGAGTGTCAGCAACACCTGGCGCTCGGCCCCGCGTCCCTCGACTTCGCGCACCTCGCACGCCACCAAGAGCGGCGCGTCCTGCACAACACTCTCGCGCGCAAGCACTCCACGCCGACCATGCACCAACTGACAACGCAACGTCGCCGCGTCCATCCGCAACGCCACCTGATCCGGAAAGCCCGCCAGCACGCACCGCCGCACCGCCTCGGCCGAGGCCGCGCGCTGATTCATCCGCAAACCCTCCGCCCGCGCGATGCGCAAAAACTGGTCCGCCAACGCCACCGCTTCCCGAGCCGCGCCGGCGTGAATTCCCGGTCCTTCGCAGCGCCGCACGTCGAACTGCGCGTCCTGCGCGAAGCGGAGCGCCTTTAACAAAAGAAAGAAGTCGGAGCCAACCTCGTCGTCCGACAATTCGCCCAGCGCAGCCTCCAGCGGCTTGGAATCGCCCCTGCGCAACAACGGCCGCCCCTGCGTGAGCGCCGCCACTTCGGCCGCCTCAGACACGCAGCCATATTCGTCCGCCGCCAGCAACATCCGCGCATAACGGGGATGCACGGGAAAGGCGAGCATCCGCCGGCCCAGTTCCGTGATCGCGCCATCGACTGCGAGCGCGCCAAGATCCTGCAAAAGCGTCAGCGCGCGTTCGAGTGCCTTTGGCTCGGGTTTTTCCAGCCAGCGAAACGCCTCCACATCGTCCACGCCCGCCGCTTTGAGCGTCAAGACGACCTCCGCCAGATCCAGCCGCCGCACTTCGGGCAGCTCCTGCAAAGCGCGTTCGCCATGCTCGCGCTCGGTCCACAAACGCAGACACAAACCCGGCGCAGTCCGCCCAGCCCGCCCAGCCCGCTGATCCGCCGAGGCCCGGCTGATGCGCGAACTTAACAACGTGTTAATCCCGCGATACGGATCAAAGCGCGCTATTTTCGCGAGCCCGCAATCCATCACGACGCGGACGCCGTCGATGGTGAGGGAGGTTTCGGCGACATTGGTGGAAACGACGACCTTGCGGCGCTCCTGCTTTTCAATGGCGCGATCCTGTTCTGCGGGAGGAAGTTCGCCATGAAGCGGCAAAAGCACGCAGTCGCGACCGGCGCGCGTTTGGCGCAACGCCTCGATGGTGCGGTGGATCTCGTAACTCCCCGGCATGAACACCAGCACGTCGCCCTCGGTGAGCGGCGCGAGGCGTTCAAACTCGGTGGCGACGAGTTCCCACACCGGCGCAGTGCCCGCGGTGCGCGGCAGGTATTGGACGTCGACGGGGTAGGTGCGGCCGCGGGAAACGAGCAGTTCGCAAGGGGCCATATAGCGCTGCAAAACGTCGCTCTCCAGCGTTGCGGACATGACGAGTATGAGGAGATCCGGGCGCAGTGTTTCTTGGATTTCCAGCGCGCGCGCCAGGGTGATATCACCATAAAGATGGCGTTCGTGGAACTCGTCAAAGCACACGGCCGAGATGCCGCGCAAGGTCGGGTCGGCGAGCATTTGGCGCAACAAAACGCCCTCGGTGACGTAGCGGATTCGCGTGGCCTTGGAGACGACGCGATCCAGACGGATTTGGTAGCCGACCTCGCCACCCACGCGGCCGCCGCGCTCGGAAGCGACGCGGGCGGCGAGCATGCGGGCGGGGAGACGGCGGGGTTGGAGCACGACGACTTCGCCCTCGCCGAGGAGCTGGTGGTCGAGGAGGATTTGCGGGATTTGCGTGGATTTTCCCGAGCCGGTGGGAGCTTCCAGCACGACGCGCGGACAACGTTGGAGCGTGTTTACGAGCGCATGCTCGAGTTCAAAAATGGGCAGGTCGCGACGATTCAAAACAGGTGGTGTTTGCTGGCAACGCAGGGCCGGAGCAATGCGTTTTTGGGAGGGAGTCTATTCCTCAACTACGATGGCGCGCAAATAGTCCGCGGCAACTTCAGGCCAGACGCCGTTGACCCAAGAAGCCGTGGCAATTTCCAGCGGGCCGCTCGGGTAGAGCCTCGGGAGAATCTCGATATGCCAGCGAAAATCTTGGTCTATGGAACACCAGTGGTCGGGGCGGAGCGTGCGGGTGGGCGCGGTGATAAGCGCGAGTTGGTAGGGCGCGTGATCCAGCGCGGCATTGAGTTTGAAGAGGGCGATTTTGAGGGCATCGGCGAGCTGCACGACTTCATCCGGTGCGATGGAGTGAAAATCTGCCGCCTGGCGTTTTGGGTAGATCGCGAGCTCAAAAGGGGCGCGTGCGGCGTAGGGGCAGAAGACGCAGAAGCCGTGGTTTTCATACACGATGCGTTTACTGGCGCGGACTTCCTCAGCGAGAATATCAGCGAAAATGGAGCGCTTTTTTACCTCATAAAATGCGCGGGTAATTTGGAGTTTGCGTTTCAAGCGCGCCGGAATCACGGCCATCGCAAGGATCTGACTGACGGCGTGCGGCACCAAAGCGCCGGCGGGTTTTCCCACCGCTTTGACAATGCAAAAAGCCCGCAATCGGACATCCCGCATGAGGTCTTGAATCCGCGATTTCCACGCCAGAATGACCTGCTCGATATGGGGCAGTTCGAGGCCTTCCAAGGGCTGTGTGTCGTTGGTTTCCACCACCACCTCGTGCGCCCCGACGCCGTCCATGCGATCGTAGAATCCTTCCCCGTGCCGGGCGTGATCGCCTTCCACTCGCAGCACTGGCACCCGGTTGGGCACTACCCGCACCCGCCAGCTGCCATCAGCGTGGTTGGCTTGGTGGAGCGTATGCGGTGCGTATTGTTCCAGCCCCGCAACAAAGGGATCGTCCAACAAAAGCGCCGCGTTTTCTTCCAGTACAGAGGTGGAGGCCGGCTTCAACGCGCGGGCCTCGGAAAACAAAGTCCACTCGTCGGTCAACGGATCCAGACGCATCTCATTTCTGTGCATATTCCAAATGGTACGGCGACGAGCTGGGAAGGGAAATAGGGAATTAACAGGCGTTGAAAACGGGCCGCCTTACTCTCCAAGCACGCTCACCACGACCGTACGCTGATGCGGCGCTCGCCTGTGCTCGAACAAAAAGATGCCCTGCCAGGTGCCAAGCTGCAGCGCGCCCTTGGCCACGGGAATGACTTCGCTGGTGCGCGTGAGTACCATGCGCAAATGCGAGGGCATGTCATCCGGCCCCTCGGCGGTGTGGACGAAATAATCTGCGCCCTCGGGCACGAGGCGCTCGAAGAAAGCGTGCAAATCCACCCGCGCCGAAGGATCCGCGTTTTCGTAAATAACCAGGCTCGCACTGGTGTGCTGCACAAACACCGTAACCGTCCCGGTGCGCACGCCGGAGTCGCGCAGAATTTGGGCGATGGCCTCGGTGATTTCGTAGGTTCCTTTGCCCCGGGTTTGGATGGAGAAGGCGACGGTCTTGGCGGTCATCCCTCCATCCCAGCGAGCCGCAGCACGCAAGGCAAATGCTGTTTACCTCGGATTGAAATTACTGCTAGGCTTCCATCACTTATGGGCCGCCAGTGGTTACTCGCCAAACGTCAAGTTAACGCCAAACGCAAATCTGCCGCCACCGGCAAGCTTGTGAAGGAAATCTCCGTCGCTGCCAAAATGGGAGGCGCCGATCCGGAAAGCAACGCCCGCCTTTTCGCCGCCATTGAAAAGGCGCGCAGGGAATCCGTCTCCCGCGACGTCATCGAACGCGCCATCAAAAAAGGTGCGGGACTAGGGGAGGAAAAGTTGATTCTCGAAGAGGTCACTTTCGAAGGCTACGCGCCGCACAAAGTGCCCCTTATTGTCGAAGTCCTCACCGACAACAACAACCGGACCGCGCCCGAACTGCGGGTGTTGTTTAAAAAGGGCCAGCTCGGTTCACCTGGCAGCAACAAGTTTCTCTTTGACTACGTCGGCCTGGTCGAGGCCCACCACGCCCCCGACGGCGTCGATCCCGAAGAAGCCGCCATCGAGGCAGGCGCCCAAAACTTTGAGCCCCTCACCCACGAGCAAAACGACGACATTCCCACCGAGCGCACCGGCGTGCGCTTCATCACCGAGCGCACCGATTTGCACGCGGTCTCGAAATGGCTCTCCGGCCACGGCTGGACCATCGTCACCTCCGAACTGGGGTACCTGCCCAAATCCTTTCCGGAACTCACCGAGGAGCAGATGATGGAAGTGGGCGAGTTTTTGGAGTCGCTGGACGATCACGACGACGTCCACCGGGTCTGGGCCGCAGTCAAGTAACCTCGGGCGGGGTTCACCCCCCGAAAAACCGCTTAAAACGCCGGAAAGGCCCCTTAAAGGGGTCTTTCTCGTGTCGCGAGGGTCGTCATAGCGGACGGGCACCCCATTTCAGCCCAACTATCCCTCCCGAACGGCCTCGTGCCACGCCGCCTTCGGCTTTTCAATCAACAACGCCAGCAATGCCACGTCCGCCGGCGTGATCCCGCTGATCCGCCCCGCCTGACCCAAAGTCGCCGGGCGCACCTTTCCCAACTTTTGCCGCGCCTCCGCCCGCATTCCCCGCACACGCTCAAAATCGAGATCCTCCGGCAGACGCCGCTCGTCTTGGGAACGCAGCTTTTCCACCGCCGCGTATTGCCGGGTGATGTAACCCTCGTAACGCAGGTCTATCTCCGCCGCCTCCCACACCGTGTCGGAATAAAGGGCGCGCAATTCCTGGGGCAATTCGTGCCAGCTGGTTTCGGGACGGCGCAGCCACTGGGCCACGCGGAGTTCTCCCACGCGGGTTTTTTCGGCCCAGAGCTTGAGGGAGGCGAGTTGTTGCCGGCGGGCTTCGGCGCGTTCGGCCCGCTCTGAATCGGCGAGACCGGCGGCGTGGGCGAGGGGCGTGAGGCGCAAATCAGCGTTGTCGTGGCGCAGGAGAAGTCGGTGTTCGGCGCGACTGGTGAACATGCGGTAGGGTTCCTCGGTGCCACGCGTGACGAGGTCGTCGACAAGGACGCCGAGGTAGGCATCGGCCCGACTGAGGATCAGGGGCGGCTTGCCCTGGACTTTGAGGGCGGCGTTGGCCCCGGCGAGGAGGCCCTGACCGGCGGCTTCCTCGTAGCCGGAGGTGCCGTTGATTTGTCCGGCGAAATAAAGACCGGGAAGCCGGCGCGTTTCCAAGGTGTGATGCAGCTGGGTGGGCGGGCAGAAGTCGTATTCCACCGCGTAACCGGGGCGCAGGATAACGGCCTTTTCCAGACCGGCCACGGTGTGGATAAAGGCGTACTGGACTTCGAGGGGGAGGGAGGTGGAGATGCCGTTGACGTAGAATTCCTCGGTGTGGCGCCCCTCGGGTTCGAGGTAAAGCTGGTGGCGATCCTTGTCGGCGAACTTCACAACCTTGTCTTCGATGGAAGGACAGTAGCGGGGACCGACGCCTGCGATGCGACCGGAATAAAGAGGGGATTGGTGAAGGTTGGAGCGGATGATGTCGTGGGTGGCGGTGTTGGTGTAGGTGCTCCAACAGGGCATTTGTTCCACGTGGAACACGCCGTTTTCCCAACGGTTCAACGTGAAAATATCGTCCCTGCCACCGTTGATGCGCTCGGGCAGACTGCTGAAAGGCTGGGCCACTGCGTCCCCCGGCTGCAGCTCGCATTTCCCCAAATCGATGCTCCGCCCGTTGAGCCGGCACGGCGTCCCCGTCTTGAAACGCCCCACCTCAAACCCCAGTTCCACCAAACTGTCGCTCAGCGTCGACGCCGCATCACCCAGCCTCCCGCCCACCGCATTCTGCAACCCCACATGCAGCAACCCCCGCATGAACGTCCCCGTCGTCACCACCACCGACCTCGCCAAAATCCGCATCCCGAGCGTCGTCTCCACCCCGCTCACCCCGTTTTCGTCCCGCAAAATCCGCACCGCGTTGCCCTGACAGAGCGTCAAATTCGCGGCCCGTTCCAACTCCACCTTCGCCCGAAACTGGTACGCCTTCTTGTCGCACTGCGCCCTAGGGGAGCGCACGCTGGGCCCCTTTTTCGCGTTGAGCATCCGAAACTGAATCCCCGTCGCGTCCGTGTTGAGCCCCATGAACCCGCCCAACGCATCAATCTCCCGTACAATCTGCCCCTTCGCCTGCCCGCCGATGGCCGGGTTGCAGGACATCTGCCCGATGGAATCCAGGTTCTGGGTGAGCATCAGCGTCGCGCATCCTAGCCGCGCTGCCGCCAAAGCCGCCTCGATCCCCGCATGGCCAGCGCCGAGAACCACCACATCGTATTGAACAGGGAGCGTGTACATGAAGCGGACATCTTACCATGCAGGGGCTCCCTGCCAAGACCTGCAATCTACCAGCGACGCCACCGTTTGGATTTCGCTCCCACCCGTTTTTTAAAACAAAACCCCGCCAATGAAATTCGCCGCCAAACCCGAACGCGCCTCACGCCGCTTTACCCCGACGCATTCGCCCGCCAAACGCTGCCCCATAATTTTGGCGAAGCGCGGATTCGCAAGCTGGGTTCCGACTCGCAACCGTGGGCGACCCGACTTGCTCCCGGGGTCCCGGGGTGGCACGGGGTGGAATCCTATCCGGCCCGGCGCTCCAAAAAATGGCGCGCTCCCTAATGGGTGCGCCGCGCCGCCGGAGCAAACCGGAGCGTTCCACGTGGAACATTGGAGGAATGGCCGAAATGCCACAACCCCGCAGCAAATCACCAAAAAACTGACATTACTCCGCTATGACCACCCTCCCGACAGAAGAAACCCACCTTTAAGGGCCCTTTCCGGCGTTTTAACCCTGTTTCGGAGCCATTCGCACCCAAATCTCAGTCATCTTGGCCACAACCTCCTCCCATTCTCCCTCGCCCGTCTCCCAACCCCCGCTTAGCCGCAGCACCCGGTCTGAAACCTCCGCGCCCACACCCATCGCCTTCAATACATGCGACGCCGACTCCCTGCCGCTGGAGCAAGCCGACCCACTCGACGCCGCCACCCCCGCAGCATCCAAGCGCACCACCCAACGCTGCCGGCAATCCGCCAGCGCCGGGGCCACCAAAGAAACCGTGTTCCATAGCCGAGCCACTCCCACCCCCAATATCCGCGCCCCCGGAAGCGCCGCCAACAACGCAGCCTCCACCCCCAGACGTCGCGCCTCCCGGGCCGGGATCTCGCCAAACCGCGCAGTGCAGTCCGCCAACGCAGCGACCATGGCCAGCGCCCCGGCGACATTTTGAGTGCCCGCGCGGTGGCCATCCTCCTGCGGCCCTCCCACCAAAAGCGACTGAAAGGTCGGCGCATGGGGCACCTTGAGAAAGCCGACTCCCACCGGGGCGCCGCATTTGTGGCCGCTCGCAAAAAGAAAGTCGCAGCTACCCAATCCCTCGGCTGGGAGACGTCCGAGCCACTGGGTGGCATCGCATACCAACTGAACCGATGCGGCGCGGCAAAGGGCGAGGGTTTCACGCCAGGGTTGGAGAACACCGGTCTCATTATTGGCGGCCATAAGAGCGAGTGCCACGGGTTTTGCTACGGCAAGTCGATCGTGAAGAATATCGAGATCCAACACACCGGCGGCGCTCACCGGCAACAGGCGGCAACGCTCCGGAAAACTGCGGGCGGCTGCAGCCAGGACGCAGGGGTGTTCGATGGCAGAGATCCAGAGTTCAGCCATGGGCGGCGAAGTCAGGGCGAGATGCGCAAAGACCGTGTTGGCAGCTTCGGTGGCACCGCTAGTAAAAAACAGGGAGCCCGGCGTGGTGCCGAGCGCTTCAGCCAGAGCGCCGCGAGCCGCTTCGAGGGCCACTTCCGCTCGCTGACCGACGCGATGGAGGGACGCCGGATTCGCCGGGAAACGAGACTGGGCGTCCAGCCACGCTTCGCGTGCAGCGGGGGAGAGGGGTGCCGTCGCGTTGTGATCCAGATAAAGCATCGGTGCGGGAGAATTGTTCCACGTGGAACAGCCACTTTTCAACACTGCTCACGCGAAGCGCCGCGCGTCCTCACCCACACTATCCCCAACACCCCAAGCAGCACCAGCACCGGAAGCAGCCCCACCTGCAACTCCGGCCCCGACCAGGGCCACCAATCAGACCGGCGCTCCGCCCCCTTGGAAAACAACCCCTTCACCAACACCAGACCGCCATGCAAACCGATGCTCATCCAAAGCGACCCCGTCCTGCGCGCAGCCAGACCCAGCACCAACCCAAACACCAACAGCGTCCCAAACCCTCCCAGCACCAACCACGGTTGCGCAAACTGATGAAACAAGTGCGGCAGCACCGCGAACCCCGACCACCAAAACACCTCGCCCACCACCACCGCCGGATCCGGCTTGAGAAAATGCATCGCCGCAAACAACCCGCTCGTCACCCACATCGCCCGCCATTCCCGCCCCGCCCCCATCCCGCGCTCCACCAACCCACCCAACACTCCCCGAAACAAACTCTCCTCCAACATCCCCACCACCACCGCCGACACCACCACCGCCGCAACCTCCTTCCACAAAATCCCGCCGCTCCAAACATACACGCCCTGCCGCAAATAAACGCCCGCCAGCAACGCCATCGCTCCCGCTCCCAAAGCCAAACCCAACGCCAACCGCCGCGCCCAATGCGCATCCCTCGCAAACAAAGGCGGCCGCCAACCCCTCAGGCCCAACGCGGCCACCAACGGCTTGAACAACACCAGTGCCGCCACCAATGCACTCCGGTTGAAGTACTTCTGAAATCCAAATTTCTGCAGGCCCAGCAGCAACCCCATTCCCATCAACCCGTGCGCCGCCCACCAAAGCGGCGGAGCCAGCAAGGCGCCGAGCACCAGAACACCGAAAACATACGCTATAATTTTGCCTGCTTCCTTCACCGGGCAAATGCTCTCACAACGTTTTGCGCAAGCAACACCGTTTCCCGTGGAAACCTCCAAGCAACCAAGGCACCCTGCTCCCATGCGAAACGTCCACATCTGGAAATCCGTCACCGAAGACGGCGATAAAAGGGAGGCCCGCGCCGAGCGCTTTGGCGGCCGCTGGAAATTCCAGGCCAAATTAAAATCCGCGGCCGTCTGGACTTATTACACCGAAGCGCCCATCGAAGACCTCATCGAATTGCGCGACATCGTCTGGCGCAAGTACCAACGCAAACGCCTCCCCTTCGACGACGTCGCCAGCCTCGACCGCATGCTCGAAGCCCGCGGCCACAAACTCGAGCCCGTCGACGACGCGCCCTCCACCGCGTCGCAAGAAACGCCGTAACCTCTCGCAATAACTCCGCAGCTTACTTGCCAAATCTTGAAGAAAACTGGTCCTTCTCTCCCAGGTGCTGATGTCTTTGAATCAGCCATAAACCTAAAAGAGATGGCATCACGCCCCCAGAGTTCCGCGCCACTGCCCTTCATCAAAAACCATCCAGCGTCCCCCGCTGCACCGCCGCTATCGTGCGCACCGTAGCCGCCGCCGCCCGCACATTGTGAACGCGGAAAATGTGCGCGCCCCGCAGCATCCCCGCGACGATACAAGCCACCGTTCCCGCGTCACGCTCCGACGGGTTGGCCAGGCCGAGCACCTCGCCAATAACGGTCTTGCGCGAGACCGGCAAAAGAATTGG
>CALQFT020000096.1 GCA_943329925.2 Opitutus sp. GAS368 | reverse complement strand
GGCGGGCGAGCCGGTTTGACAGTAGCACCCGGGCCTGTATTGGAAATGGATTCGGGCGGCTTGACGGTGGTAGCCACCGCCACTGATTGCTCTTTGAGGTATCGGTTAAAGAAGTCCACCTCCAGCTTAGTCGCCTGCTCCAACCCCTCTCGGTAAACTCCGTAATGAGTCATTCCAGGCAACACCTGATATTCTACGGTCGTTCCGTGTTTCTTGAGGATGTCGGCGACCTTCTGTCCGTTTTCGCGAATGTCCATCAACTCTTCCTTTTCCGCGTCAATAATCAGTAAAGGGACCCGGATATTTTCGGCGGCGGTAATGATATTGAATCCGATATTTTTGGAAGGATTGACTCGCATCTGGTCATAGCGGGCCAGCTTTCCCCCTAATTTTCCCGTCTCGAAGGGGATGGGCTCGGTCTCTCCACGGGCCTGCCTTGTAAGCAGCTCGAAGGCCTGCGTGTTTGCAACCTCGGTGCGGCCGCCTCCCATGCCGGGCACCTGCGCTGCGGCACATTTTACACGCGAATCGTTAGCCGCCATCCACGTCACTAGCCCACCTCCGTAGCTGCTCCCCAAAAGACCAATGCGACTGGCGTCGACTCCGGGCTCCCCGGCAAGAAAGGCAATGGCGCAGCGAATGTCGAAGGTCTGATCTGCCAAATTCATCTGCCAGCGAATGAGCTTTCCCTTCACCGAAACCTCGCCGTTGCCATCAGGGGAACCTTCCGCACCGGTGACAAAAATTTGTGAACCGCTCTCCCCCCAGCCCCTGTAATCGAAACCCAAAAACGCGTATCCCGCCGCCGCAAATGCCGGCCCAAGCTGCGCCGGTGACCCTTTTTTTGTCCCGCCGGTTCCCGAACAAAAGACGATGGCTGGAAGCTTTTTCCCGGAGATTCTATTTTTGGGAAGGTACAGGTCTCCCGCCATTTTGGTGCCATCGCTCCAAATGGTAACCGCCCGCTTTTCCACCTCCTGCGGAACCTCGGGCTGAGCTGCGGGTTCCGGAGTGCGGGGCTGTCCTGCCTCTGCTTGCGCCATTGCAGCGCCGTTTCTCTGGGGAGGATTCTTCGTAAAATAATCTCGCAACTCCTCCAATGAAGCCACTCCGTCCTTGTTGGTATCCACGGCATCGAAGATGCGGGGAAGCTCCTCGCGCGTGATTTTTCCGTCGCCGTTGCGATCCAACTTCTTGAACCACTCCGGAGGGGCGCTTTCCTGAGCGCGCGCGGGCATACCCAAACTCAAAACGAGGGTTAGAAATACGGCGATTTTCATGGGGTCTGCGGTTTCCAACGGGCTCGGCGCTCCTGGTTCAATTTGCGAAACTCGGTGCGCTGCTCCGGAGTGAGAGTCTGATAAACCTCAGTGCCCTTTTTGACGAAGAGGGTCTGGACTTTGCGGGCTGTTTCCTCACGCACCGCACGCATTTCAGCGGCCAGTTCGTCGTATTGTGCCCGGATGGCTTGCTGCTGTTCGGCAGTGAGATTAAGCCGCTGGCAATCCTCCGCAAACCGACGCTCCAGCCACATTTTTTCGGACCAACCTGTCCCCAAAGGCTGGGGCGCCTGCGCTGTTTTGGAAAGGCCAACGCCTGAAACCGCACCAAAGGCGTACAAGGCAATCAGACAGGTGATGATCTTGATGTTCTGTTTCATGGCTCAAGGGCGGTTTGCAAAAATGTTTGCGCAAGCTGCTGTTCTTCTGGCGCGTCCATCACGCTGGCAGCGAAGTTCTTCCACTGGAAACACGCGATGGTTGCCAGAGCCGCCACCGGAAGCGCGGCCAACGTCAGGCGCCCCCATGCACTTGCCGGCACGCGGTCGCGCAACCCCGCGCCGACTTCTGCCAGCACGCGACTGGTAAAACCGTAGGGAGGCTCGCAAGGGGACTGCGAACGGGCGCTTTCCTGGGCAAGCCGGAACAGTCGCTGGATGGGATCGGGATCAGCATTCACACCCCTATTAAACCGAGTCCGGTCCTTTGGTTACAAAAAGCCTAAAAAAAATTCCGCAAAAAGCACCGCCACCGTCCCTTGCTGGAGTTCTGAAGAAAACGTATAAATTGACAGGCACCCATAAACCCATACATTAACCCATATATGAAAACGACTCTGGAATTGGACGACGCTCTCCTCACTGAGGCCAAGGCGGTTGCGGCCAAGCGTCGGACGACTCTCAAGGCCATCGTAGAGCATGCCTTGCGGCGTGAATTGGCCCCCGCGCCTGAAATCACCAACCCAGATCCAGAGATGTTTGAGGTCGGCCCGCTGGGCTTTCTGGTCCTCAAACGAAAGCCCGGCGAAACCATCACCTTGGAGCAAATTAAGGCCATTCAGGAGGAACTCGACGAGGAAGAGCTCCAACGTGCCATCCATCCCCGACGGATATGATTCATCTTCTCGACCTCAACGTCCTCATAGCCCTGTGCGATCCGGCCCATCCGCACGCAGCGGCGGCCCGGAATTTCTTCAGTGCCAGCCTCGCCCGCAATGGATGGGCCACATGCCCTCTTGTCGAGAATGGTTTCCTGCGCATTTTTGGCGCTCGCAAATATCCCGGCGGGCCGAGATCACCTCAAGCGGCCCGCCCTGTCCTTGCCGGACTTCTCGCTTTTCCCGGACACCAGTTCTGGGAGGATGACATCACCCTCACCGCGTCGAGTGCCTTTCCAAATCTCCCCCCCGCCGATGACCTCACCGACATCTACCTCCTCGCCCTCGCGGTGAAGCATGGGGGCCGCTTTGCCACCTTCGACGCCGGCATCGATGCTACACTCGTCCCCGGCGGCTCGGCGGCGCTTTTGAAATTATGAAGGAGACCCCATGCAAACCACGCTGCCGCACCAAGCGCCCGCGATGGCCATCCTTTGAAATGTCAGGGAGTGGGGTCCGCGTTAAAACGCATATCCATTGATTTTCCCGCTCCAAGCTCGGCCAACATCCCACGCAGTTTCGAGCGGGCACGAAAAGCCCGGACCTTGACCAAGGTCGCATTCCAGCCCGTCAGCACAGCGATCTGAGCAACCGACTTCTCCTCTAAATGCATCAGCGTGAGGATCATGCGTTCCTGTGGGGCGAGCGCATCGAGCAATTTAGAAAGCAGCTCGCTCCCGAAGGCACCGTCATCCGGCACAGTTGTCGCCGATTGATTGTGAAGCAACTCCACCACGGCTTGCTCCCCGGCGCTCAGATCGGACCACCGCCACTCGGGGCGCCGCCGTTGTGTGCGCAGCGCGTTCAGGCACACGTTCATGGCGAGGCGGGAAACCCAGTTTTCCAAAGGGCGGGAAGGTTCCCACCTATGCAGGGTACGGAAAAACTGGATGAAGACCTCCTGCGCCAGATCCTCGGCATCCCGATTACGCGGCAGATGATTTTGTACAATCCGGACTACTTGTGGATAAAGCGTATCCACAAGATGGGCAGCGGCGACCTGATCACCGAAATCGAGCCACGCCGAGGCATAAGTCTGGAGGGATGGACTCATCGACACCCATAGGTGCTCAAACACGGCAGGCCGAGTCAGCCAAAAAATTATTACAAACAGCTCGAAAAGTTATAGGAATTCAAAAAAACATCGAGCCTCAATTCCGTATGCTCTTCGCCGTCCTACGCACGCAACAATTTTACTACAAATTACATACGCCAGTTCATGATTTGCAATTGTGTTACATTAACGTGATCACAATTCAGACATTAGCCGACACGAAGGTTAGGAAATTTTTGTCTGTAAAAGCTGCAGGCGTCGCGCAAGCGCGCTCCATAAATCTGGTAAAGCTCCGCTTAAGTGGGTTGCCGACTACTTTTTAAGTTCCTCCAGCACAAGGAGTGGCTAGGCAAGCGCCGCGCTCAACCTACGCGCCCTGCACCGAAGGAGCGTCCTTCAGGTGGGCGAGCGCTTTATCAAAGCTGCTGCGTTCCAAGTAGTGGCGCAACTGGGCATCTACCGGAGCCGGCAAGGAGAGGGAGAGAGAGCCGATGCGTTCCGAAACCACCTGCAGCGCGGCCAGATGTCCGGCGGCATCCCGCGAGTACCAGGCTCGGTCTGCTATGATTTGGAGTCGTTCCTCCAGAGCCGCGATAAGCGCAGATTCAGGCGTCATTTGCATTGGAATGTCAGGCGCAGAAAGAGGCTAATCCCCCGAGGTGCGCAGCAGGGCTTGATTGATGGAATATCCTTCGGCGCGCAATTGACGTTCGGCTTCAAGCCAGTCATGCCTAGAGTCTCCCTCTTGACCGAACATACGGCGGTTTTCTCCGATGAAATAAGCCCGCAACTCAATGGCCTCATGGGTTACATGAACCGAGAGCAGCTTGGCGGAGTGTAAATCAGCGGCATCGCTCAGCGCCTTTTTTGTAGGCTTGGAAACCTTTGTCGCCTTGGGCGGGAGCGGCTTTTTCTCCCCTACTTTCGAGAGAGCAACGTGCCCCTCGGCAGCAGGTTTTGCTTTTTTTGCTGCCTCGCTTTTCCCCGTCTTGGGCTTCGCTGCAACCTCAGCAACGGCGGTCAACTTATTCTGCGGTTCTTTTTTGGTAGGCATAACGAGTGCTTCAACTAGTGCTTCAACAAGCAATGTGGTTTGTACCATAAACCGGGGGAGATGGGGCGGCCGGACTTACCCCAATCTAAGGGGCTAAAGACCTTACGTCCACAAAAAGTAGGCCACTTTCTTAAAATGTCACCAAAGTGCGGCCGCGCGCCGTTTTAACAATTCCCGCGCCGCCTCCCACGCTTGGGCCGGAGACTGTGGAATAAGAGCGACTTCCTTGCGAAACCACGTTTCCTGCCGGCGAGCGTATTGCCGGGTGGCGGCACTGATTTCCGCGACGGCCGTCTGGCGAGAGATCTCCCCCGAAAGCACCCGGGCCACCTGCTTCACGCCGATGGCCTGGCCGGAGGTCGGCCCCAACTCCGGCAAAGCAGCCGCAACCTCCGCCTCCACACCCGCTTCAAACAGCCCCCGCGCCCGCGCCTCAATCCGCTGATGCAGCTCCTCCCTAGGCAACGCCAGCCATAGCCCCGCCGCAACGGAAGGCGGCGTCCGTTTCTCGCGAAAACTTGTAAAAGGACGTCCTGTGAGCAAACACACCTCCAGTGCACGTATCACCCGCCTAGGATTTTGCAAATCAACACTCACCCCAGCCAGCGAATCCAGTTCACACAATTCTCTGCACAAATCTGAAAAAGGACGCGCCTCCAAAGCGCTTCGCAGCGCGGCATCCGGCGCAGGCAACCCCGTGGACAACCCATACAAAACCGAGCGCAAATACAGCCCCGTCCCGCCCACAAGTAGCGGCAAACGGCCCCGTGCCCAAATCGCCTCAATGCGCTCGCGGGCCAACTCCACGTACCGAGCCACATCGAAGATCTCCCCCAACCCAAACTCGCCCACCAAATGATGGGCAACTTGCCCCCGTTCCGAGACGCTCGGTTGCGCGGTCAAAAGCGGCAGGCCGCAGTACAATTGAAAGGCGTCCGCGTTGACAACCTCGCCCCCGATCTCAGTGGCGAGCCACACGGCAAAGGCACTTTTGCCAGAGGCCGTCGGGCCGCCAATCATCAAGGCCGGCTGCGCCAATGGGGTGCGAGTCATGCCGAATCTTAGGCAGTTATGGCCGAACAGTGATAGCTAGATGGTCAGAATCGCGATGGACCTGCCAATGTCAAAGCAGTCAAAGCAGTCAAAGCACCGCCCTACGCCAAACCCAAACGGCGCACCGTCATCAAAAGCCAGATGACCGCCGCCGCAAGGAGCAAAATCCCGCCGAAAACCAAGAGCGGCACTACCGACGGAGTCCGCTCCCGCGGTGCAACGGAATCCTCGGGAAGTTGGCGGACGGGGACATTCTTGAGGTACTGGTAATCCTTAACATGCAGCGCACTGTGCCCCTCCATTGTACGAGCCTCAGCCGAGACATCTACTCCAACATACTTTCCGTACATCGTCAAAAATCCGCGGCTGTACGCCGGACTTGGGAACGAGGAATAGTCATCTTCCTCCAACGCAGTGAGTTTGTCAGGACGAATGCAGGTTGCGTGCGCCACCTCCTCCAAGCTCCACCCGCGGGCTTGACGCGCCTTCCGAAGTTGTTCTCCGATGCTTTCAGCCATGGGTTTTTAGAGCCTCCACCTTACTTATAACACATTTACAGAGGGTTGCTCATTAAATGTGTAACGTCGTTTGCATCAAATTTCTGCCGTTTTTCAACCCAGAACGATCCCCGTTGAACTTTAAATTGCATCCAAGTCCACCAGAATTTCCCGAGGTTTGGCACCCTCCCCGGGGCCCACGTAGCCGCGCGATTCAAGAATATCCAGAATCCGCGCCGCACGAGTGTAGCCTAACCGCAGCCGCCGTTGAAACAAGGAGGTACTCGCTTTTTTCTCCTGCCTCATGATTTCAATGCAGCTTTCCACAAGCTCCTGATCCTCATCGCTGACTTCCTCCCCTGCATCTCCGTCCCCGCCTTCCAATTTTGCGTGGATCGCCCCCTCGAAAGTCGGCCCGCCTTGAGCTGCGGCAAAGTCCACCAGACGTCGCACTTCATCGTCAGTGACCAACACCCCTTGGGCTCGGATCATGCGCGCCGTTCCGGGCGGCCGATACAGCATGTCGCCCTGTCCCAGCAGGCGTTCCGCGCCGTTTTCATCCAGAATCACCCGTGAATCCAGCGCCGAAGCCACTTGGAACGCCATACGGCAAGGCACGTTGGCCTTTATCACCCCCGTGATAACATCCGCACGGGGCGTTTGAGTGGCAATAATCATGTGAATCCCCGCCGCGCGCGCTTTCTGCGTGATACGGGCGATGGCGCTTTCGACGTCTGCCGGGGCCGTCTGCATCAAATCGGCTAACTCATCCACGATGATGACAATATAGGACATGCGATCGGGAATAATCGGCTCCCTGTCACGGGGAACCTTCACCGTGGTCATCCGGGTGATGCGTTCCTCAGAGGAAAGCGACTCCACCGCGGGCACTGGGGCCTCCGCAGGCGCGTCGAGATCAGGTTCGCTTTCTGACGCAGACAGCTGCGCCACTGCAACAGGCTCCGGCAGCAAGTCGGAATCCGACAAAGGGCTATCTGGATCCAGCAGGGCCGCCGGCAAAACTGAAGCAATCAGCGCAGCGTTCGCCACAGGAACTGGCGCCACGGATTCTCCAAAAAGCTCCGGCTGTAGCTTTTGTCGCTCTTCATCCAATTCTTTTTGCGACTTGGGCATTGGCCGAGAATTGAAGGAACCGATGTTTCGCACGCCTGTTTTCGCAAAAATAGCGTAGCGCTTTTCCATCTCATCCACCGCCCAGCGCAAGGCCAGCAACACCTTTTTCGGATCAGTGACCACCGGCACCACCAAATGCGGTAAGGCGTTGTACATCTGCATTTCAACGACCTTTGGATCGATCATGATGAAACGCAATTCGTCCGGGGCAAACTTGTAGAGAATGGAGGCAATGATGGCGTTGATGCACACGCTTTTGCCCGACCCGGTGGTACCAGCGACCAACCCGTGGGGCATCGCGGCCAAATCAGCGATGATGGTTTTGCCGTAGACGTCCTTGCCCAAGGCGATTGGTATTTTCGCCTTTGTGGAGCTAAAATCATCGCTCTCAAACAATTCACGCAACGTAACCTTCTGCTTTTTAGCGTTGGCAATTTCAATCCCAACGGTGTCTTTGCCCGGGATGGGTGCTAAAATGTTGATGCGCTCGGCCCGAGTGGCCCGCGCCAAGTCGCGTTCCAGCGCCACAATGCGGTCCACTCGCACCCCTTTGGCTGGGTAAACTTCGTACCGTGTGATCGTCGGGCCGCGAGTGATATCGCCTGCAGAAACCTCGATTCCAAACTGTTGCAGTGTCTCGATAACAGTGTCCTGCAGCGCGCGCAATTCCAGCGGATCCGCAGCTTCCCGGTCGGAAAGATCCACCGGATCAAGCAAGTCTAGCGAAGGCAACTGGTACCCGGGACAGTCTACCGAAGAAAGCACGGTGTGCTCCTTCTCCTTCATTGGCTCACGAGGCTTCGGCTTGACGGGGGCGGTGCTGTCGATGATCTGCGGCGCGGGCCGGGGCGGTTCTGGCGTGGGGAGTAATTCAACTGCGGTGATTTCCTCAGAAGCGGCCTGGGCAGCCAGCGTCTTCGCAGGCGCGCTAGCCGCAGCCTCTTCCCTGTCACCAATGAGTCCCCGGGCAGGCGTGGGCTCAGCCTCGGCGGGAGGCACTTTGCTCTTGCGCCTTTCGTTGGTGGGAAGCGTATCTGGCAGCGGCGAGGTGATAAATGCGGCTCTTTCAAGGGCGAATTCCTGTGCGGCCCGACGCGCGGCCCGTTCTTCCGCCCACGCCGAGTACCAGGCACGCAACGCGGCCAAAGCCTTGGGCGGCAAGGTCAGCAAGCCCGCCAACACCTCGGCGGGTTGGATACCCGTCATGTACAAAATGCTAGCCGCATAGAGCACCACCAGCACGAGCACCGCGCCGACGGATCCCAGAAAATCCCTCAAAATACTGCCACCTAGAACCTTTCCCACGAGGCCGCCTTCTCCGGGCAACTGTAACCGCTTGGCATCCAACAGCGGCCAGTCCAGAAGTTGCGCCAGGCATGCTCCTGAAATCACAAAAGAGATGCTCCAAAGCGCCCGGCGGCCCAAGCGCGTGCCTGGAAGAATGAGTTTGGCAGAACCGTAGCCCAGCAACATGGCGCACATCAGGTAAGCCGCGCTGCCAAGCAACGAGTACGCGCTCCAAGCAATCAGAGCCCCTAGGGTTCCGAGAAAGTTCAGGGTGTGCGCTGTGCTGGAGGAGACCGGAGCGCTGTGAAAGGGAAACCACCCTGGAATATCCTGCGGGGTATAGGAAATGAGGGAAAGAAAGAGGACTAGTCCAAGAGCAAGCAACGCGAGCCCTTTGAATTCATGGGCGGCGGTGTGCGGGGGAGCGTCTATTTGCTGAGCTTCGTGGGAATCCTTTAGACGGGGCATGGGTGTGGGGCCCTTCATGGAACCAGCTGCAGTGGCGGGTTAGGTGGGCTGAAGAGGGGGGGCTGTCGGCGGAACGGCAATCCGGGGAGCGTCGCCCCAAAGATCTTCCAAAGCGTACTGGGCACGCTTGGTCTCGTGGAAAAGATGGACGATAACATCATCAAAATCAACAATTACCCACTGGCTGAACGGAAAGCCGTCCACCCGTCTGGCTCGCACCCCGTGCGCCAAACGCAGCACGGTTTGAATCTCCTCCGCGATCGCTTTAAGTTGAGGCTCAGAATTCCCGGAGCAAATGACGTAAAAATCAGTAAAGTTTGAAATCCCCCGTAGATCCATGATCACGAGGTCCTCCGCTTTTTTGTTTTGGGCAGCCTGTGCAATCAGGATGGCAATCGCCTCGCTGGTGAGGCTTTTAGCTGCAAGGACCGGAGCCGAACTTGGATCTGGATTAAGAATGGGACTGATAGAAGACATGGTGATGGATCAAAGCTCGAACTGCTTCGGGCACAAGATAGCGGATAGATTGCCCAGCCGCAATGCGTAGTCGGACTTCCGTTGAGGAGATGTCGACGCGACGCTCCAAACGGATGCATTTTTCTGCCGCAACACTCTCTTGTGTAGGAGTCTGCCTTCCAAAGCAAACAAACTCCACAGACTCTCTTAACCACTCCACTCGGTGCCAAGTGTGCAGATTTATGAGGTTATCCTCCCCCAAAAGCAGGAAAATCTTCGCCCCCGGCCAGCGTGCTAGAAACGCTTCCACCGTGTCCGCTGTGTAGCTGGGTCCTTCTCTCTCCAATTCCAAGGCATCCACCTCAAACGCCGAAACCCCGGAGATGGCAGCACGCAGCAGCTCCAAACGCTCCCGGCCTCCGGCCCGTGGCGCCGCCTGCAATTTGTGGGGATTAACCCCCGCAGGCACAAACACCAGCCGATCCAACTGCAATTGCTCAACGGCGTCCTGCGCCAAAAGCAGGTGCCCGTGGTGAACTGGATCAAAACTGCCGCCAAATAAAGCGATACGCATGAAAAGGGGGGGAACTCTGGGGTTGGAAACTCTGCGCCTGAGCATCCTTTTTCAGACGCCTTCAGTAAAACAAATACCCAGCCCGCTCTGAGCGAAACTTTTCCACGCCCGCCTTCCAATCCTGCGCCAAGCGTTGGATCGAGGTTCCCTTGCGGAGTTGGTCCCGGATGGTGCTACTTCCGTAAACTTTGAAAAAGATATCCAGCTTTTCGGTCGAGGATTTTGCGAACAAATCCGGTTTGGAAAGCCGGTTGATCTCAGAGAGAAGTGCCAGCGCCAAAAACGTGAAATCCCCCTTCCCGTGCGGGTTCAAGGTGAGACGGCACCCGCCGAAGCCTCCCATGGAGCACGGACTTGCCTGAACGCCGTCCACCCCAAGGTTTCTGACAAAACGGGCGAACGCCTCGGGATCCACCCCTTTTCCCGCGCAAACCTCAAACGGAGTCGCCCCACCAACCCCAGTCTCCAGCCCCGCCAGTGAACCGACAATCCCGGTGGCCACATAGTAAGCGGGCGAGTCGGCGCGCGGAATGTTTGGTGAGGTTTGCACCCAGCGTAACCCTGTGTCCTGCCACGTCATTTGACGCTCCCAGCCTCGCATTTTAACCACCGTGAGGCGGCAACGTGCCGCCATCCATTGCCGGTCGTTGAGCATCCGGGCCAACTCGCCGCAGGTCATGCCGTGCACATAGGGAACGGGCAACTGTCCGACAAACGAGATCCATTGAGGCTCCACAGACGGCCCCTCGATGCGCATCCCGCCAAGAGGATTAGGCCGGTCGAGCACCATGAATTCCAAGCCCGCCTCCCCTGCTGCCTCCATGCACTTCGCCATAGTGGAAATGTAAGTGTACGAACGCACCCCGATGTCCTGCATGTCGTAAACCAAGACATCCAGCCCACGAAGCATATCGGGCGTGGGCTTGCGCGTGGGACCATACAGCGAATGGGCAGTGAGTCCGGTGAGCGAATCCTTTCGATTTGCAACGTATTTGCCCGCCAACTCTTTGCCGTCGAGCCCATGCTCCGGGGTAAAAAGCGACACCAACTTCACTCCCGGCGCCTTGGCGAGGATCTCGCGGGTACGCCGCCCCGCAGCGTTCACCCCAGTTTGATTGGTGATAAGCCCAACCCGCTTACCCTTGAGCTGTTCGAATTGCCGGGACTCCAGATTGTCTATCCCGAGCTCCACGGCCAGCGCTGGGAGCGCAAAGTACGTAAGACACAGCAGGCTGAAAAAGAAGTGGCGCATAACTGGAAAATTTCTAATTAAAGGACTCATCGTTGCAGGGCAAGGCAATGGGATTAAACTGACACCACGCTATTCCGCAAACGGCTTTCTTTGGGAATCGGACCCGCCACGGCAGATCGGCAACGGGGTCATTTGGAAGTAAACCATCTTTTGGCAACTTAACACCGCAATTGCCGCCCGCAGGGTTGAATTGCAGCCGCCCAGGAGGTTTGCTGTGGGACTGATGCTTGGCTTTCGTCTCTTCGATTTGAACCCGGAACAACAAAAGGCCGTCCTAACCAAGGACGGCCCTTTGCTCATTTTAGCCGGCGCCGGCACTGGAAAAACGCGCGTGATTACATGTCGGGTCGCCTATCTGCTGGCCGAGGGTGTCGCGCCGACAAACATCCTGGCAGTGACATTCACCAACAAAGCCGCCAACGAAATGAGGGAGCGTCTGGCCGGGATGGTGGAAAAATCCAAGGCCTCCAAAGTGCTGATGAGCACCTTCCACGCTCTGTGCGTGCGAGTCCTTCGCTCGGGCATCGAAAAGCTGGGCTACAAAAACAACTTTTCCATTTACGACGAGGGCGACCAGATCGGGCTGATAAAAAAAATCATCACCCGCACCGCTGCCCAAGATGAAAAGCTGGAGCCGAATCTGGCGAAGAACCTCATTTCCAAAGCCAAAAACAACGGCTGGCGCGAACCAGCTCCCGGCGACGAAAAGAGCCTTATCGGCGCGGTTTTCGCCCGATACCAGGCCGAACTAAAAACGCTCAACGCAGTGGACTTCGACGACCTTCTACTGCTCACCGTGCAACTGCTCGAAGAACACGAATCAGTCCGGCTCCAGTGGCAGGAGCGCTTCCACTACCTCATGGTAGACGAATTCCAAGACACCAACCGGCTCCAGCTGCGCCTCATCACCCTGCTGGCAGACGCCCGGCAAAACGTCGCCGTCGTGGGCGATGACGATCAGTCCATCTATGGTTGGCGGGGAGCCGAGGTCAGCAACATCCTGGAATTCGAGACGCATTTTCCAAACCCCACCGTGGTGAAGCTGGAGCAAAACTACCGCTCCACCAATGCCATTTTGCAAACCGCCAACGTCCTCATTCGCAACAACCCAAGACGCCGCGCCAAAAACCTCTGGAGCGCTCAGGAAGGCGGCGAAAAGGTTCGCCTCATTGCTATGCCCGATGATCGACAGGAAGCGCAATTCATCGGCGACGATATCCAGCGTCGCCAGACCACCGAGGCGCTCAAGTGGGAGGACTTTGCCGTTTTGTTCCGGATGAATTCCCAGTCCCGCCTCGTCGAACAGCAATTGCGACAGCTGAAAATTCCTTACAAAGTGGTGGGGGGGAAAAGCTTCTTCGACCGGCGTGAGATCAAGGATCTGCTCGCCTACGCGAGTTGCGTGCTCAACACCGACGACGACGTTTCGCTGTTGCGCATCATCAACACTCCGGCGCGCGGACTCAGTCCGACGCTGGTGGGGCAGGCTCTCGCGCACAGCACGCACAAGCGCTGCAGCGTGTGGACGGCACTACACGACTTGGAATTCCAAGCGACGCTGCCCAACCGCGCACGCACAGCAGTCCAGGCATTCGCAACGCTGGTAGATGGTTACGAAACGCGACTAAACCAGCCCTTGAGTGATCAGCCGGCGATTCTGCGCGAATTAGTCGAGGAAGTAGGCTACCTGGACGACTTGAAACGCTCCTGCAAAACACCTGAGGAGGCTCTTTCTCGTGAGGGGAATATCCGGGAAATGCTCAAGTCCTTCGAGGAGTATGGAGCAAGCTCCACTGAAGGATTACGGGGATTTCTCGACGAAATGATGCTGCGTCAGGAGCGAGAAGAAGAGGACGAGGACGGGAAAGGAAGCGGGGTGTGGCTGATCACGTTGCACGCGGCAAAGGGGCTCGAATTTCCGCACGTTTATCTTGCTGGTTTGGAAGAAGGTGTGCTTCCACACGACCGCTCGAAAATGGAGGGAACGGTGGACGAAGAACGCCGCCTGCTCTATGTCGGAATCACCCGGGCCCGCACCTCGATGTGCATCACTTGGTGTCAGCAGAGAATCAAGTTTGGGAGCGTCACTCCCTGCAATTTAAGCTCCTTCGCCAAGGAATTGCCGGCAGAATTTGTGGAGCAAAAATCGCTCTTACAGATGCAGAACACCCCAGTTTCCACAGAGTCGGCCAAGGATCGTTTCGCCGCGATGCGCGCCATGCTAGAGCGCCTATAGC
>CALQFT020000095.1 GCA_943329925.2 Opitutus sp. GAS368 | reverse complement strand
TCACTAGTTTATTTGCCTTAATCGACCACATCGCGACCCTGCTGGACGATATCGCGGTGATGAGCAAGGTGGCCGCTAAAAAAACCGCAGGAGTCCTTGGTGATGACCTCGCGCTTAATGCCCAGCAAGGGGCCGGCGTGGCAGCCAAACGTGAGTTGCCCGTGGTTTTCGCGGTTGCGACAGGTTCGTTTAAAAACAAGCTCATCCTCGTCCCAAGCGCCTTGTTAATTAGTGCGTTTGCTCCGCAGGTTGTGACTCCACTCCTAGTGTTAGGAGGGACTTTTCTGTGTTTTGAGGGGGCTGAAAAAATTTATCACCACTGGCTCCATCCGGCCCAATCCAGAGAAGGATATCCGCCTGAAGTGGTTCTGGAAACCGTATCGCCCGCTGATATTCTCGCGGTTGAGCGCGATAAAATTCGCGGTGCCATCCGCACCGATTTCGTTCTATCTGCGGAGATTATAGTCATCGCCTTGGGAACGGTGGCCACCGCACCGATGAGCCGGCAAATTCTTGTTTTGGCGAGTGTCGCGGTGTTGATGACCATTGGCGTGTACGGCTTAGTCGCGGCGATCGTGAAGCTCGATGACTTGGGCTTTTACTTTGCGCGCAGTTCCAGCACTGGATGGGGCGGACAACTCGCTAGGGGTGTCGGGCGGGGGCTTATCGCCGCGGCGCCCCGACTGATGAAAGGCCTCAGTGTTGCTGGTACGGCCGCGATGTTTAGCGTAGGCGGCGGCATCCTGCTTCACGGCTTTGCGGTTGGACGGGAGTTGGGCCATCAATGGGCCCATATTTTAAGCGCTGTTCCTGTTGCGGGCCCATTTCTGGGCGGGTTTGGGGGCATCCTTCTTGATGCGTTTGCGGGCGTTTTGACCGGCGCTTTGGTGGTGGCTGCAGTTCAATGCATTAAGTATTTGCGCCGCTAGTACCGTTGCTCCGCAGGAGCCTCGGCTCTTAGAAGGGAGGCAGCGCAGGTCGACAACTTCATGTCATCTTTCCCTTGAACTATTTCTCCAACCGTGAGGTCATAAAGAACGTGCAGCGGCGTTCCAAAATTCAAAACCTCCTCACCTTGCTGTGTGTCTTCACACTGCTTGGGATGCAGGTTCTTGGAGGAGTCGCGGGATATCTGTGCCGCTGTGGCGGCCAAGAGACTTTGACTCAAACAGACCACTGTCACGGCCCACACTCCCAGTTATGCCACGACGGGCAGCCCCAACCGGGCGAATGTGACAACCATTTACACGACGATGCGGACAGCGCGGACAGAGAAAACCACGAGCCTGTTCAAAAAAACATCGAACTCGTCCAGTCCTCTAATGTGGCAGCCCCCCTATTGCTTCAGGTGATTGTTCCCATTTTACCCGTTGTCTCTTTTCGTAGGTTTCTCAAAGAAGACACTTCTTTGCGGAGTCCGTTGAGAAAAGGTCTCCACCTACAGCCTCCGGCTCTTGCCCTGCGAAAAACGGTAGCCCTGTTGGTTTGAGTTGAGGCGCGACAGCGGTAACGCCGCTGCCCCTGATTCCGTGTTTCTGGACGCCTGCTGTGCTCCGGATTTGCCGCGCCTTTCTCCGGCGCGTGTCCCGCTAACCCATACTCCTTCGACCGGCATGTTTTTACGCCCCGTTTTTCTGTCCTTTTTTGCCTTCACCACATTCGCATTAGCCGCAGATTTCACCCTCTCCCAGGAGGGGGCTGCCGCCTTTGCGCTCAAACACAACCATACGCTGGCCGCTGCACGCCTAAGCATTGAAGAAGCACGGGGCCGACTGCAGCAGAGCGGGCGACTGAATAACCCTGAACTGCAACTGGAATTTAACCGGACCCGCGGAAGTCGCGAATCTGCGACTCGAGTGTTGCTGCTGCAACGTTTTCCTCTGACAGGCCGTCTCCGCTATGAAAAAGCATTGTCTCGCGCCCAACTCTGCGCTGCAGAAGAGGAAGTTCATGACGCGGAACGCAAGCTGGCGGCTGAGGCGCGAGGCTTTGCCGTCAAACTGCTTGCACTCAAAGGGCAGCGCAATTTGCGCTCAACCCAGCTTGCTAATATCAGGGAACTTTCCACCTTTTTGCGCAAATCAGCAGAAGCCGGCGAGAGCTCCAGCACGGATGTCTTGCAGGTCGAACTTGAATCGCGACAGGTTGAAATTGAAAAGCTTCAACTCGCCGCCGATGAGGCCGTGCTTCTCGGGGAATTTCGTCTTTTGCTTGGCGTCGCTCCCGGCGAATCCCCGACGGTCGGTGGTGAACTTGCGACTCCCTCCCTCCCAACTCGGGAGGCGAGCCCAAGTCAGCGCCCCGACATTCTCGCCGCTCAGTCGCGCGCTGAAGCTGGGCGTTTCATGCTGCGGGAACAACAGGCACGACGTCTGGAAGACGTTGGAGCCGGCCTGTCTTACAGCCAAGAGCGTTCCCTCGATGCCCCAAGTCCTATAGAAACGGATCGGATCATCGGCTTCAGCGTCACGCTCCCGCTCCCACTTTGGAACCACAATTCGGGCAGGATTCACGAAGCCGCCGCCGCTGCTGCTCGTGCGGAAAAAGAGTTGGAGGCCGTGCGTTATACCGCCACGCAGGAAGTCACGGCGGCCAGGCATGCGATGGATGCTTACGCGAACATCATTGTAGAGCTAGATTCCAGCGTATTGCCTCAGGCCAAACATCTTGAAGAGCAAATTCGAGCCAGCTACTCCGCGGGCCAGACGCCTTTGCTCGACGCCCTCCGAGGCCGCTCCCGATGGCTCGACCTTCAGAAGCAACGGCTCGATGCCCTCCGGGACTTCCATCTCGCCCGTATCCGGTATTCCTCGGCAACCCATCAACAGCCGGCTTCCACGCGATGAACGCTTTTAATTTCGCACCGCTGCTCGCTGCGGTGATTTTCGCAAGTCTCACACCTGCCCTGCAGGCGGCAGTCTCGCCCGAAAAGGCGGCCGCTACCGTGATTCTCAACGAAGCCGGGGTTCAAAACCTTAAGATACAGACCGTCGAAGCCGAGGAGATCGACTTTGAAGAAACCGTCTTTGCTCTTGGCCGCATTCAAGCCATTCCCGAAAGACGCGCCGTTGTGGCGAGCCGCGTTGCGGGCCGGATCATGGAGATGAAAACCGTCCTCGGAACTCTGGTTGAAGCCGGTGCTGACGTGGCACGCTTGGAGAGCCGCCAGCCAGGCAATCCGCCGCCCTCTCTCTGGTTAAAAGCTCCCACAAGCGGGCTTGTCACCTCCAGCGAAACCCGTATCGGCGAACCGGTCGACCCCGACAAAGCCATTCTGGAAATCACAGACCTCTCGGAGGTATACGCAGTCGCACGACTTCCCGAACACCTAGCCGGGAAAATTAAAGTGGGGGCGTCTGCCCACATCCACGTCTCCGCCCTTCCCGAGGAAACCTTCGAGGGCACACTACTCCGCTTCGGTACCGCCGCAGACAGCGCTAGCGGCACCATTGACGCGGTCTTCTCCCTGCCGAATCCAAACCTCCTGCTCCGCCCTAATCTTCGCGCGGAATTCTCCATTGTTCTGAGCAAACGAGAGGCCGTCATGAGTATTCCGAAGTCTGCCCTGCAAGGCGATGCGCTCAACCGGTTTGTTTATATCAAGGACTACGATCTCCCCCATGCTTTCGTAAAATCAGCGGTCCAGATCGGAGCCAGCAACGACCGCTTTGCCGAGGTCCTTGGCGGACTCATCGTTGGAGATGAAGTTGTCACTACCGGTGCCTATTCCCTGGCTTTTGCAGGCAAAGGAAGCATTTCCCTGAAAGAAGCGCTCGATGCCGCGCACGGCCACGAACACAACGAGGACGGCAGCGAAGTTTCCACGGCACAGAAAAAATCCGTGACCACCGGCATCGTGGCAGAGCACGCGCACCCTTACGGGCCACTTTCCATACTGACGCTCTTTTCACTCGCGTCCAACGGCCTGCTGCTCCTGCTGCTGATTGCCGCGATGCGCAACAATGCCGCCTCAACGGGCGAGTCCCAAAAGCCTTAATCCATGCTCAACAAGCTGATTTACTTGGCGCTTCACAACCGGGCGGTCGTCCTGGCGCTGGCGCTTGTGCTCATGGGGCTAGGAGCCTTGACCACCCTGCGACTTCCCGTGGAAGTGCTCCCAGATCTGACCAAACCCACGGTGATCATCCTGACCGAATCGCCGGGACTCGCTCCCGAAGAGGTTGAAGTAAACATCACCACCCCCATCGAACGCGCCTTGCTGGGGGTTGCCGGGCTCTCGAGGGTGCGCTCCAACTCCGATGTTTCACTCTCGCTCGTTTACGCCGAATTCTCGTGGCACACCGATATTTATAAGGCGCGGCAGTTGGTGCAGGAAAGACTGGCCGGCATCCGCGGATCGCTGCCCTCCGGAGCGCAACCCTTTCTGACACCGACAGCCTCCCTCATGGGAGAAATCCTTCTCATCGGCGTGAGCAGCCGGGACGACAAAACCCTTCCACGAGATGTCCGTTCGATCGCAGATTGGACGATCCGTCCGCGCTTGCAGAGCATCGCTGGCATTGCCGAAGTGCTGAACATGGGGGGCGGAATCAAGCAAATCCAGGTCCAGCCGGAACCCCACCGAATGGCTGCGCATCAAGTCACGTTCGAAGAACTTGAAACGGCAGCTAGGGAAGCTGCCACGAATTCAACAGGGGGATTCATCAACACCGGTCCACGCGAAATCATGGTGCGCAATCTCGGCATGAGTGTGGCCATCGAGGACATCGCGGGCACCGTGGTCAAAATCGTCGGGGACCGGCCGATCACGATTTCCGATGTCGCCCGTGTGGATTGGGGGGTGGAGCCAATGCGCGGCGATGGCAGCGTGAATGGAAAACGAGGGGTTGTCATGAGCCTCACCAAGGCTCCCGGCTTCGATACCGTATCTCTCACAGTGGAGGTTGAAAAAGCGCTCGGCGAGTTGCAGAAGACGCTTCCCGAGGGGGTCGAAGCAATCGTCCTGTTCCGTCAGGCAGACTTTATTGAACACGCCATCGGAAACCTCAAGGAAGCCATCCGCGACGGCGCGATCATGGTGACCATTGTCATCTTTTTGTTTCTCCTGAACTTGCGAACCACCTTCATCACCCTGATGGCAATGCCCCTGTCGTTTGCCATCACGATGCTCACTTTTGAGAGTTTTGGCATTTCGGTAAACTCCATGACTCTCGGCGGCCTTGCTGTCGCCATTGGAATGGTGGTGGACGATGCCATTGTGGACGTCGAAAATGTGTTCCGCCGCTTGATGGAAAACGCGGCACTCAAAAATCCTGTTTCCAAGATTGAAGTGATCGCAAGAGCGTCCGGAGAGGTGCGCAACTCCATTCTCTACGCCACCCTTCTAATCATCCTCGTGTTTTTGCCGCTCCTTGGTCTTTCAGGCGTGGAAGGTCGCCTTTTTTCCCCCATCGCGATTGCCACCATCGTTTCAATGGTCGCCTCTTTCATCGTCTCATTAACGACGATTCCAGTGCTGTGCTCCTTCTTTCTGCGGCCGAAACTCGGCCACGCGCATCGCGACAGCCCGCTCACCCGCGGCATTAAGGCACTCCTTGAACACACGGTGCTGCGTTTCGGACTGGGCCAACCCTATCTGCTTCTTGGTTTAGTGGGGATGCTCGTGGTGGCCGCGTTTTTACTCTATCCGCAAATGGGCAAAGATTTCCTTCCTTCCTTTATGGAGGAGACCGCGCTGGTTTCCATGACGGCTGCCCCAGGCACTTCCCTGAAAGAAACAAACAACATCGCCGATGTTATCGAACAACAACTCCTGAGTATCCCTGAGGTGCACAAAGTGGGGCGTCGCCTTGGCCGCGCCGAACGCGGCGATCATGTCGTTCCTGTGAGCACCGCCGAGTTTGATGTCGACTTCCGTCCGACAGGTGCGAGCAAAAAGGCGCAACGTGATCGCAACGAAATCCTCTCGGAGGTGCGCAAGAAAGTGCAAAGTGTGCCGGGTACTTTCAGCGTGGTGATGGGGCCGCTTGCTGACCGGATTGGCCATATGTTGAGCGGCGTTTCAGCGCCCGTCGCAATCAAGATATTCGGTTCCGACCTCGACCGCCTGCGCCAGATCGGGATTCAAGTCCAAACCCTTGCAAAGGCCATTCCCGGCTTTGAAGACTGCAAGCTCGATCAACAATCCGTCATTCCTCAACTCCGGATCGAAATAGACAGGGAAAGGGCCGCCGCCTACGGGATCACGCCAGGCAGACTTAATGCAACGCTCTCCACATTGCTGGGCGGTGCGAAAGTCGCTTCGCTTCGAGACGGCCCGCGCGAGATTGACCTCACCCTCCGCCTCCCCCTGGAATGGCGGGAGTCCCCCGAAAAACTAGGCGATATCCCAATCGAAGTCCGGGGCAATGAGGGCGCAGTGCAGCGCGTGCCGCTCTCCTTGATCGCCAGAGTGCGCGAGGCTAAGGGGCCGAATGTGATTTTCCGGGAAAATGCACAGCGCCGTTTTGCCCTTGCAATCAAACCCAGTGTCCGCGACGTGGGGACACTCGTGGCGGAGCTTCAACGCCGCGTGACGGAGCAGGTGAATTTGCCTGAAGGATACTTCATTTCGTACGAGGGCGAGTTTCGGGCGCAGGCGCAGGCCTCACGGCGGATCGCGCTGCTGAGCGCAGCCGTCTTGGTTCTAATTGCCTTTCTTTTGTACACTTATTTTAACTCGGCGTTTTTCGCTGCTCAGGTCTTGTGTGATATCCCGCTTGCGATGGTAGGCGGCTTAGTCTTCACCTATTTCAAATTGAACAACATTAGCATCGCGACGCTCGTGGGATTCATAGCCGTTGCCGGTGTGGCAGCCCGCAACAGCATCATGCTGATCTCCCACTACCTTCATTTGATGCGCGTCGAAGGGGAGCCCTTTTCCAAGGCGATGGTCATTCGTGGAACCAAGGAGCGACTGATCCCTGTTCTAATGACGGCGCTGGCCGCCGGCATCGGGCTGATCCCTCTCGTACTTGCCGGCCACCAGCCAGGAAAAGAGATTTTGCATCCCATTGCCGTGGTGATTGTCGGCGGCCTTGTGACCTCCACTCTCCTCGGCTTGGGCGTGACGCCCACGATTTTCTACACCTTCGGCCGGAAGGCGGCCCACTTCTCCATTGGACATTTTCCCACAACGCCAATTCAGTCACTACACACCCAACACCAAGCAAATCTCCTATGAAAAAAAAACTCCTCACAATACTTGGCATTTTGGCGCTCGGCGCTTCTGTTTTGGCACACGGCGATGTCGAACTGGGGCCGCACGGCGGCAGAATCTTGGAATTCTCCAAGAATGAATCTCTTCACGGCGAAGTGACCCTAAAAGCCAATGAGTTTCACATCACACTGCTCGACAAGGATATGAAGGCGGTTGTTCTCGCCGGGCAGGAACTGACAGCCACCAGCGGGGATCGGACCAAGCCTGAAAAACTTGCCGTGGAAAAGAAGGATGGCGTTTTTGTGGTTCCCGTGGTCAAAGCGGGCGAATGGGTGATTTTCCAGTTCCGGGAGCACGCAAAGGCTAAACCAATCACCGCTCGGCTTCAATACGACCTCACCGTCTGCGGGGGATGCAAAAAGCCTGAGTGGCTCTGCAAATGTGCCTCAAAAGAAAACAAAAGTGGAAAATAACCTCCAAAAAAATTCCTCCACCCACTCTCCTTCACGTTCCATCAATCCAAAATAACAACCCATGAAAAAAGCAATATACCTCGCAATAGCATCATTCGTCGCGCTGAGTTTTGGTGCCTGCCAGACCAGTAAGACGGCATCTGGCTGCGTCAAATCCGCAGAACAAAGCGATTGCTGTAAGTCCGACGCGCAGGCTGTCAAAAAGCCCCGATTCAGATGACTTGTTTAGACTGGCCCGGGCCGGATCCATCGCAGTTGGCACTTCAACCCGAATCCGAAGAATCGTACCCGACTACTTCTCTGAGAGTGGGGTGGGCAGTGGGCTAACGTCCCCTTGCGTCCAGGCTCAAAAAGTCGGGCAGGGGGGGGCAGAAAGCGAATTGCTATCCCTTTAAGGATTCCCCCCGTCTCTACTCAAGGATGTTTTGCATCCAGGCTGATTCTGTCTTCCAGGTCAGGCTCCGTGTTTGGAACCTTGGCGAGGATGGTATTGATGTCCACTTCCCTCCCTCGCGCCGCACGCTCATTCAGATACCGTTCGGCGTCCAACGCGGATAATTTTTCAGCCAAAGCACTGCTCACAAGCTGGTTCACTGATACACACTCAGTCTGCGCAAGGCGTTTGCATGTTGGTGGATGGAGTTCGGAAGGCGTTACCACACTCACCCCCAGAGATTCTGCTTTGAGAAAATCGTTTGAATCATACCAAATCTTGAAGAAAACAGGTTCTGAGGTCTTTGAATCATCCATAAACCTAAAAGAGATGGTATTATAGGTCACGATTGCAGCGGCACTGCCAACTATCCCGGATTAACCGCAATCCGGGTTTTGTTATGCCACACACTTTCCAGACTATAAATTGCCAGCGCGCTCCAGATGATGATAAAGCCGTTCATGCGCGCTAAGCCAAATGGCTCGTGGTAGATCAGTACTCCGCTCAGCAATTGCAGGGTGGGGCCGATGTATTGCAACATGCCTAACAAAGACAGGGGAATGCGGCGCGCCCCGGCGGCAAACAGGAGCAGCGGAATGGCGGTAATCGGCCCAGCCAGCATCAGCCAGATTTGCGTGGTCAGCGGTTGTTGGATAAACACAAATTGCCCATGCCATAGCAACCAGGCGAGGTAGCCCAGCGTCAGCGGCGTCAATAACAGGGTTTCAATCGACAAACCTTCCAGCGGCCCCAGTGAGGAGGTTTTGCGCAACAATCCATAGGTGCCAAAGGTGGCCGCCAGTACCAGCGCAATCCACGGTAATTGCCCCGCTTGCCAGGTTAGCCATAGCACTCCACAAGCGGCAACTGCTACCGCCAGCCATTGCCCCGCACGCAAGCGTTCTTTCAGTAATAAAAAACCGAGCAAGACATTGACCAGCGGAGTAATAAAATAACCCAGGCTGGAATCCACCACCCGGTCATTGTTCACCGCCCAGATATAGAGCAACCAGTTGCTCGACAACAGCAAGGCGCTGCAAAAGAAGCGCCCCAGCACGGCAGGCTGGCGCACCAGATCACGCAGCCAGGCCCATTGCTTACGCCAGGCCAGAATTAGCGCTAAAAACAACAGTGACCACAAGACCCGGTGGACCAATAATTCTGCCGACGGCACTTGCTTGAGCAATTTGAAATACAGGGGAAACAAACCCCAGATGAAAAAAGCCGACGCGGCGTACAGGATGCCTTTTTGCATGGGGAGGATAATTCTGTGACTTCTGTGAGCGGCCGTATGACAAGCCGGCGGCAAAATTGGGCAAGTGCATTGTTTTACTTGGAATTGTGGTATCCGTCACGCTTTCGGGGCAGGGTGCAAAGTTTTGTCCCTTCGCGTTGAGCGCAATTGTAAGCCTGAGAGGTCTCTTTTTTCGGCCGGTACCCGCTGTACCTTTCGGCCGACGTCTGCACGGGGATTCTGGCTGGACGACTTATTCGGGAAGCCGCAAGGGAGTGCGCCAAAAAGTTGCCATTGGCAACTCTGCCACACTGAAGTGATTGTTCGCCAAATCCACTCAGACACCTAGACAGTCCAGTTTTAGCCTGAGCGTAAAGTTGTTTACTTTAATGATGCGCGGAACTTGGTGCGAGTTGGCGCCTCGCAGGTGTATTTATAACAGCTGCCACTTCGATATGAAAACTTGTCTCGCCATCGTCAGCCTGCTCTCCCTGTCGCTCCACGGTGCTGCGCAGGCCATCGATGGACAGTTCCCCGTCCCGTCGAATCTCAAGGTCGCTACCTCTGATGAAGAGGACTTGATCTTGGGATTCAGGGGAAAATCGAAATACCAAATCGTGGTTCCTGATCCGATCCCGAATGAAGCGGCGGGGGCCTCTGTGAAACGGGCGGCGGATCTTTTGCAGGCGGCGTTCAGCGCGAATGGGATCAAGCTGGAGGTGAAGAAGGAGTCGGAGGCGGATACTGCGCTACCTGGGTTTTACCTGGGGGCGACGAAGTTTGCGGCGGCAAGTGGAGTGGATGCAAAAAGTCTGAACGGCTGGAGCTATGTCCATCGAGTGGTGGGTCGTCACATCATCATCGTTGGCAATGATGCGCCGGATACACTGACAGGCAAACGTCCCAACTCGAAGGAGACGCCGCTGCCTTATGAGGGCACGTTGTTCAGCACGGCGGAGTTTTTGTATCGGTTTGTGGGCGCACGTTTCCTTTCACCCGACCAGAGCGGGACCACATTTCTGCCGCTGTCGATCATCCATGTGCCACGGGACTTGAACACGAAGGGCAGCCCTCACTTTGTCGAGCACGACATTCGCAATTCCACCGAGCTGTTTTACACGGCGAATCACTGCCGTCGCTTCACTCGCATCTGGTCGCTCTATGGGCATCAGCATCCGTCGGCGGTGCCGATCAAGGAGTATGGGAAGTCGCATCCCGAGTATTTCATTCTCATGGGCAACGTGCGTCAGCCCAAGGTGAATTCCGAAGAAGGCCAGCTTTGTCTGTCGAATCCAGAAGTGCGTGAACTCATTTACAAGCATGTGTTGGCGCGCTGCGACGAGGGATTTGATGTCATCGAACTCGGTCAGGCCGATGGCTTTCGACCCTGTCAGTGCCAGGAATGCGCCGCTCTTTATGGCGTCAAAGTGACGGCGACTCCAGCTGAAGGCATCGCCTTCCACAATGACCGCGCGTGGGGCGAGAAGCTCTGGATCATGCATCGCGACATGGCGCTGCGTCTCATGAAGGATCGGCCCGGCAAGAAGCTCATGATGACCTCCTACGGCCCAACGGTTCGTCCGCCGCAGACGTTCACCGAGTTCCCCGAGAATACAGTCATCGAGATGATGGACTCCAGCGCGGCGTCCTTCGAAGCATGGAAGCAAATTAAAGTTCCCGGAGGCTACTCGGCCTATCTCTATAACTGGGGCAACTTCCATCTCGTGGGACTGACGCCGCTGAACACCATCAGCAAGATCGCGGAACAAAACCGGCTGCTGGTCGCGAACAACGTCCACATGGTGCAGGTCAATGGCAGCCCAATGAGCGGACAGTGGGGACTCGAAGGACCGAACATCTATGCCTATGTGCGGCTCGGCATGGATCCCTTTTCAAAGACGGCGGACGAATTGTTCAACGAATATCTCAAGGCTGCTTTTCGCGAGAGCGAGAACCCGATGCGGCGCTTTTTCATGAGCCTCCAGAAGCGTGCGGAACTCTGGGGAGTGATTGCGTTGTATGCCTATCAATCAGGACGCGATCCGCTCTTTGCCTTGGGCACGCTTTACACGCCAGACATCGTGAACTCGTTGGAGGAAGATTTGGGCATCGCAGAAAAAGCGGCCGTTCTCCCCGATGTGAAGCTGCGGTTGGACATCGTGCGCTATGAGTTTGATTTCCTGAAACACCTCGCGCTGGTGATCCATGCCTACCGCAATCATCAGGCGATGAATGATGCGCATTCGCTCAACCAACTGCTCGATGCCGTGGAAGCGCGAAATGCCTTTGTCGCGAAGGTCATCAATGGCGACGACAAGTATCCAAAGAAGAAGAATCCGGCCTACCTTTATTCTGACGAGGCTGGAGTCAAATACGCCGGTCGTTATCTGGACCGCGCTCCATTAAACTGGGACACCGCGAAGATGCGGGCCAATCCCGCGCACCTCTCGCAGCAAAACAAGTCGCTGGAGATCGCAAAAGTGTCCGCGCCATTGACGCTGGACTCGCCGCTTTGGGCGAACGCCGAGGAGCACACGCTCGGCCCCGTGGAAGCCTCCTCGCCAGCTCTGCAAGCACAGACAACCTTCCGCGTGCTTTGCGACGACAGTCATCTCTATGTGCGCGTCAGCGGTGCGCAGCCTGCGGGCAGGATGAAGTTTGTGGCGCGTGGACACGATGCCGAGTTATGGCTTCAGGAAAGCATTATTGTGAATGTGTCACCCTTCACGGATCGCAGCCGCTACTTCTACTTTGCTTATGAACCCGAGCCGACCTCCTTCAATGAAGCCGAGCACGGTTTCATAACGGATTTTCTGCACCCCCGCTACGGCTGGAATGACGAGAGCTGGGACGGCAAATGGACCTTCGAGACCAAGCTGTTGCCTGACAAGAACCGCTGGGAATCCATGGCGGTGATCCCCTTTGAAACCCTCCGCGTGACAGCGCCAAAGAAGGGCGACATGTGGTATCTCAATGTCGGTCGCGTTCACTTCATAGACGGTCCGGACAAAAAGGACCAACGGGAAAACTCCGTGTGGACTGGCAAACTCAATCCTTCTCGCATTCCCGGTGATGCATCCTTCGGCAAAGCAACTTTCAAATAAGCGCTCCCAGATGAACCGCATCGCCACCATCGCCATCATCGTGTTCTTCGCTCAGCTCGGAACAGCATCGGCGCTCGACTACACGCAATTAAACGCTGTGAAGCTGCTGCGCTCCGAGAAGCGCTTCGATGAAGCCATTCAAAAACTCGAAGCCATGGCCGCTCAAGCCGCCGACGCTGACGAGAACTTCCACTATCTCGAAATCGCCATCGAAATCGCAACCGGTTCCTTGAAGAACGCGGATCGCGCCCTCGCACTCGCGGACAAAGTGAAGGACCCCGCACGGCAAGACTATGCCAACCTCCGCGTGTTATCAGAGTTCAAACGCAACGACGAAGCCCTCGCGCGAGTGCGTGACAAGAAAATCGACGAATGGCCTGCGCGGTGTCGCGGCAGCGCCCATGCGATCCTCGCGGATATCTACCGACTCCGCGGTGATGACGCCTCCGCACAAGAGCACCGCTTGAATGCGATCGCCTCGCCGGGAGCGGAGGCCGTCGTGCGGGGGAATGCGGCCACGGATGCAGCGCAACTTTACCTCAAGCAAGGCGACACCC
Organism: Opitutus sp. GAS368; assembly: GCA_943329925.2. Taxonomy (GTDB): domain Bacteria; phylum Verrucomicrobiota; class Verrucomicrobiia; order Chthoniobacterales; family Chthoniobacteraceae; genus Chth-196. Next base: position 646 of record CALQFT020000095.1, on the reverse strand, counting down.
GCAAAGCCGAGGAAATGTTTCGTCAGGCGCTCGATATCTCGCCCGCCTATTATGCCTGGCGCAACACGAGCGTCATCGCCCTGTCACGCCTGCTCATTCAGACTCAACGGGCGAAGGAAGCAGTGAAGCTGTTTGAAGGCATGGATTTCTCCAAGGTCGAGAACGCCAACGCCAGAGGCTTGCTTCTTGAAGCCTTCGCCCGCGCCCTCCTCGCTGCCGGCAAGAAAATCAAAGCTGTCGAGACCTTCGATACGCTGCTCCAAAGCGGCATCCCTGACACCTGGAAGGATCGCATCAACAAGGAACTCGAGCAGATGGCCGAGAATTTTTAACCATGAAACGCACCCTCCAACTAATCACCGCCCTACTAATCGCGCCGTTCGCCGCGCTCCACGCTGAAACATCTCCCATCCAGATGACCGACCGCACTGTTGTCTTCAGCCACACGAGCACCGACCCAAAGGACCCGGCGAATACTTCGGGCTACAATCTGGGGCCGAGCATCGCGATGCTGCCGGATGGGCGGTTGATGGCCTCGTGGTTTTCGTCGCCAGCGGAGGGCGCGGAATCGCAGCGCATCGTGCAGGCGTTTTCATTGGATCAAGGCCGCACCTGGGGCGCGGCGACCGTCTTGCAGGACATTGCG
>CALQFT020000094.1 GCA_943329925.2 Opitutus sp. GAS368 | reverse complement strand
CGGGGCAGGCGTCGGGGCAGGCGTCGGGGCAGGCGTCGGGGCAGGCGTGGGGGCAGGCGTGGGGGCAGGCGTGGGGGCAGGCGTGGGGGCAGGCGTCGCGTTTAGATTGAGAGTTTGGGCTGCCGTGTTGGGGGGCGTTGTATGAGCTGCGTCGGGTTTGGGAGGGAGCATCACTCGGATGCGTTCCTTTGCCAGACCGTCGGGTCCCAGAGCAGGGAGGGAGGCGGGACGGGAATTGGGAGACGAGGGAGTCATGAGGGACGGCCTTTGGAGTTACACCAGTTCCTGTATCAAAATGCCTTGCGCTTCGGATCTACGCAGCGAGAGGTGATATTCGCGCACGAGGATCTCCACGGGATCTCCCATGGGCGCAAATCGCAGTACGCGGCATTCGGTTCCTTTTGTAAGGCCTAATTCCATCAGTCGCTGCTTGAGTTCGGGCGGTAGGGCAAAACCAGTGATTTTCCCGCGGGCGCCGACTCCCAGCCCTGCCAACGTCTGAGCACTCATGCGGCTATCGGCTCCACCAAAACCCGAGCGCCAAGTTCCCGCCCCACAGCCATGCGCGAACCGGAAAGCCTGCACAAAATGGCGCTTCCATCTGAAAGTTTGCACACCTCCGAGCGTTCACAGAAACCCAGTTCGCGTAGACGTGCACACTCTTGGGAAGAGGCGTTAAGGCACAGAATCCTCAGTCTTTGCCCGCAGCGAGCGGAGCAGAGATTTAGGGGAACAGTGGCGGCGGACATGGGGGAAGGCTAGTCGTACTGAGAATGAGTCGCAATAAGAATTTCGCGTGATTCTCTCCCTCAATACCGGTGTTTTTTAAATCACCCAGTCGTCCCAATCCTTCCCCCGCTTGTCTTTGTCGAGCAGCTGTAATTGGCGCTCCTCGTAAAATACCAGCGAGCGCGGTGGCACGCTGTGGGTGAGAAACACACTTGCAGCCACAGTGGACCCTGACCCCACCACGGTGTCGCCGCCCATGATGGTGGCTCCGGCGTAAATGGTGACGTGATCTTCCAAGGTGGGATGCCGCTTTTTGCCGCGCAGCGCCTGACCTCCGGAGAGAGAGCGGGCGATGAGTGAAACTCCTTGATAGAGTTTGACATGAGAGCCAATGATCGCGGTTTCTCCTATGACAACGCCCGTGCCGTGGTCGATGAAGCAGTGGGAGCCGAGGGTGGCGCCTGGGTGGATGTCGATACCTGTGCGCGCGTGGGCCCACTCGGTCATCATGCGAGGGAGGATGGGCACGGCGAGGTTGTAGAGTAAGTGGGCCATGCGCTGGATGGCGACGGCTTCGACAAATGGATAGGCAACAATGATTTCAGCGGTGCTGGAGGCGGCTGGGTCGCCGGCAAAGGCGGCTTCCACGTCGGTGCACAGCAGGGCGCGGACTTTGGGGAGGGCCTTTAAAAAAGTCTCCAGCAGGCCATCTATATCTTGTTTTTGAGGTTCACAACGTTGCAGTTGGAGACATTTCTTGAGCTCTTGCAGCAAGCGGTCGGCGAGGGTGAACAAGCGGTGGCTGGTCACCCGGTTGAGGTGTTGGGAGGCAATGGGTTCCTGGTCATGGAAGCCGGGAAAAACCAGCTGCAATAAATCTTCACAGATTGAGGCAAGCGCGCGTTTGGAGGGCAAGTTGGTGTCGTCCTCATTGTTAAGCCCGCCCGTGGTGCGGTAGGACTCCAAAATGGCCTCGGTAATTTTGCCCAGATCCAGTTTCATCTAGTCTAAAGGTGCCTTTTTTGGAGCCCAAGCGGCAACAGTGAATAAAGGCGAATGTAAATCAGGAAGCAGCCGAGCAAGGCCATCCCCTCATCGGGAAGAACGCAACTGACCCATTACACGAGCAGTCTCCTGAGCTCAGCGGGGTTCCGTAGTTTAGAACCCAGTCTGTATAAGATCCTAAAAGTTTCGGAATCTTCACTTCAAATGGCGCTCTTCCTGCCCACAAGATCCCCCTCAACGAAGTGCAGGGCAAAGGGTGTGATGAACGTTTGGCGAGGAAAGACGAGGCTTAGGGATTCGGCCAAGAGTCGGTTCTAAAGGGTGAGGCGGGAAGACCTGCCCCATTGTAGAGATTGCACTCAGGAAAGTTTGTCCAAGCATAGCGCGCCGCGGCGGGCGCTTTTACTTCGGGAGATGAAACAATGACGTCGTCGCCATCGATCCTCGCGTTGGCGGGCTTCCATTGCTTGTCTTCACCGGCTATCACAAATCCCTTCAAAACACCGCCCTTTGCAGTAAGGCCGCCGTCGATGTGAGAGAATTTCAGAACAATTTTCTCTCCATGAATTTCATGTCCGTTTGGAAGCGGACCCGAGGTCGCGGGAACTGGTTTATTGTAGACGGTCCCTAGAGCCCAGAGCGAGAGGCGGCGCCCCACTTCCTGTTTGTTTTGGGGATGGATGTTTTTCTCATCGCCAATGTCGATATTGATACCCATGCCTGTCTTTGGAAGCGCAAGAGTCTTGAGCATAGCCTCGCGTACGGCGGGCCAGTCGCGGCCCGGACCTCCGAAGTTTGGGAGTTGCGCCCAAGCAAAGGGAAATTCCTGTCCCCAACGGCCCCGCCAATCGTTGATGAGGAGGCGGAGTTGCGCTTCGTAAAATGGGGCTTTAGTCGGGGTACTGTTTGCCTCTCCCTGATACCAAAGAGCTCCCCGGATCGCGAATGGGATAAGGGGAGCAATTTTTCCGTTGAACAGCCCGCCAAGGTCGCCTTGGCGTTCCTTCACTCCAGCGGGGTTTCTTGGAGCGCGTGGGATTTTCTTTTTTTGAGCGCGTGCCTTCTTTGCATCCTCTTTCCATTTAGCTAGTTCCTTTTGGTAGTTTTGAAGCGCAGCTTCGGTGACAACGGACGACTTGTCGTTTGATAAGAGCTCAAAAAATGGCTTCAATTCGGCGTTTGCTTCCTGCGCTTCAGAAGCGATCCAAGACTCGATGGGCGTGCCTCCGACGGAAGCGTTGATGAGACCCACGGGCGTTTGGAGCGTCTGGTGGATTTCGCGACCAAAGAAATATAACGTCGCGGAAAAATAGCCGACGGTGTCAGGGGAACAAACGATCCATTTTCCTTTGCTCTTCTTTTGTGGAGCGTCGGAGGGGCCGGATTCCTCCCGGAACATACGGAGGTTGGGTAGTGTCGCTTTCTGTTTTTCCTCCTCGAAGTTCATGGCGCGGTTTACCGTCATTGCCATGTTTGACTGTCCCGAACCAAGCCAGACTTCGCCGAGTGCGACGTCTTCAATGGTGATGTGATTGTTGGCGCGAACTTGTAACGTCAGAGGGATGAGTGTCTCAATGGGAGCGAGGTTGATGCGCCAGCTTCCGTCGGCGAGGGCCGTGGCTTTCTGTGACTGAAGCGCCGACGTGTTTTTTCCCCCTGTGGCGTGCACGGAAACAGTTACCTCCTCGCCCGGCGCCGCCCATCCCCAGACGGGAATTTCAGAGCCTTGAAGGAGTACCATGTGGTCGGAAAAAATCTCAGGTAGGCGGACGTCGGCTAGCATCGCGGCAGGTGCCAGGAGGAGCAGCCCCGCGCTCAAATAAGGAGAAAAAAACTTCATTGGAAATAGTAGGTTTTGCTTTTGAATTTATTGTTTTACGCCCGCGCCTGTCGTTTTTAGCGGGGCGCACTCAAAGGCACCGCATCTTTCAAAAGGGACGCCAACCGCGCTCTCATGGCCTTCACTCGTTCCGGTTCTGACGCTGTCAGATTCTTTGTTTCACTTGGATCTTCGGCCAGATTGAAAAGCGCCACTGGTTCGTATTTTCCCTCAACTTTGTTGGGCCGAATCTTCCCCTTCGGCTTTGCTTCGTCATCTTCAGCGCCATCGGCCGCACGGCCAGAAACCAGGAGCTTCCAATCTCCAATCCGGACCGCCGCACGCGATGGACCCTGTGTGGAAACCGAGAGAATGGCATCATGCGGCGAGGGCGCCGAGGTGGTGAGCGTCGGCCAGATATCCATCCCGTCAATTGGAAGTTTCTGATCCAGCGAGCCTCCCGCAAGCCCGATCAAAGTTGGATACCAATCCACCATGTGGACGGATTCTTTAACTCGTTGATTAGCCGGAATGTGTCCCGGCCAGCAGGCGAAGGCCGCCGCGCGAACCCCGCCCTCATAAATGGATCCCTTGAAGTCCCGCAACTGTCCATTGTCTCCGGGGGGAGGCCCGCCATTGTCACTCGAAAAGACGATGAGCGTATTCTCCAAAATCCCAGCTTTGCGCAGGGATTCTTCGATCTGCCCGATGGCCTCGTCTACGGCCGCAAGCATCCCTGCAAGCTTTTGCCGGTTCCCCTTCAGATTGGCGTAGGGCTTTGTGTAGGAATCTGGAACCTGAAAGGGGCTGTGCACCCCATTGAATGGCACATACAAGAACAAGGGCTTCGCTTTATCCTCGGTTTCAATGATTTTGCAGGCCTCTTTTGTGATCAGATGCGTGGTGTAACCTTCTTCCTTTAAAGGTTCCCCATTCCGGTACCAGTCGATTTGGCCCATCCGTTCGTGGGTGAAGTAATCCAGCATCCCAAAGAAGTGTCCATACTGGTGATCAAACCCCCGGGAATTCGGCTGGTAGACCGTTTTAAACTCCCCAAGGTGCCACTTCCCTGTAAGCGCCGTCCGGTAACCGGCAGAATGAAGCGCATCAGCCAAGGTGCGTTCCTCCAAAGGAAGTCCCCAGGGAGCCTGTGGCGAGACAATCGTATATACCCCGGTGTGGGTGGGATAGCGACCGGTCAGCAGTGCGGACCGCGTGGGAGAACAAACGGGCTGCACGTAGAGGTTCTCCAGAATCGCCCCACTTTTGGCAAGCCGGTCAATGTTGGGGGTTTGAATCTGTCGCCCGCCATTAAACCCGCAGTCTGCGTATCCCAGATCATCGATCAGAAAAAATACGATGTTCGGCTGTTTTGCTTCCGCAGCACGGAGGTTCGAAAGGGAAAACAGGCAAATCAATAGCTCGGATATAATAAAACGGAGGCGCATGGTGTTGGATGGGAAACACCGCCTAACTAAAAAGGTTATCCAAAAATTACTCGGGCCTTAAAAAATGGCTGCAGGTTGCGTTTGAAGACGTAGCAATGCGCACTTCAAGGGCGACCGCGCGCACCTTCCCGTCACTGAACCGGACTGTTGGATTTTTCGCCGCCGACCCACCTCAGTTGGTTGGATCGCTTCCAGTATGCAGGGGAACAACGTGCTGGAGATTTCGGACAAAAACGCTCGATTGTTCAAATGGAAGTCCCTGGACTTAACAGTGTCCTACATTTTCTTTAGCGCGCCCCGCCTCAATCTCTTCATCCTCCTCACCCTGGCAAGCCTGCTGCTCGCACCACTGGCCGCCTTGCACGCCGCCGATGCTCCTGCGTCACCGCCCAACATCGTCTTCCTCCTTGCCGACGATCTGGGTTATATGGACGTCGGCGCGAACAACTCGCGCACGTTCTAAGAGACGCCGCATATTGACCGGCTCGCGAAGCAGGGGATGCGTTTTACCGAGGGCTACGCCGCGTGCTGCGTCTGCTCGCCCACGCGCGGCAGTATCATGACGGGAAAATATCCGCCGAGGTTTGGCATCACAGATTGGATTCCGGGAAGTAAGAGCCCTGACAAACTCATCTCAGCAGCCAATGTTAATCGACTGCCTCTCGAGGAAGTGACCATCGAGGAAGCCTTCCGAGGCGCTGGATATACGACCTTCTTTGCAGGCAAATGGCATCTCGGTGGCGGCAACTTTTCCCAAAATTCCCAAGGGTTCGGTCCCGGTCTGTTTTCCAGTGATGGCAATCAATTCTGGTATCCGCCCTCCACCGTCCCGCCGCCAGACGCGAAGGCTGACCCCAAGACCACTGACCGCATCGTGAATGAGGCGGTGAGTTTTATCGCGGCGCAAAAGGACAAACCTTTCTTCATCTACCTGCCATTTCTTGCGGTACATAATAAGATAGGAGCGAGGGAAGATCTGGTCGCGAAATGCCAACGGAAGAAAGCCTCCGCACCAGCGGATGCCTCAGGACAGGAGGGCGAGCGCAAGGTGAACCTGGTGCAGAACAATGCCGTCTATGCCGCCATGCATCCCATGAAACACTTTCCCATTCTAACAACCATCCTTCTGATGGCCGAAACTTTCTTCGACGATGCCCCGATTCCGTTGCTTTTTGTGTTGCAACTCGCTTTAACCAAAGCCTCCCAGCCGGAGCGATGCTATTTTGATTTCTGTTTACGGGTTTAGAATAAAGCAGCGATGGGCTGGCCCATGTCGGTGATGGGCACGGGCCGGTCGCCGTCATAAAGATTTTTGGTGTAGTCGATGCCCATTGCCGCGTGGATCGTCGCGAAAAAATCGGGCACGCTCACTGGATCGGCGGCGATCGCCTTTGCCAGATTATCGGTGCGCCCGTAGGCACCGCAGTGCCGCAATCCGCCCCCAGCCAGAACGCAGGTGAATGCGCTGCCCTGATGGCCTCGGCCGCCGCCGCTGTCAAATTCTGGGGGCCGTCCAAACTCGGTGGTGATGACTATCAGCGTTTTTTCTAGGAGGCGAACTCGCTCGAGGTCGATGAGGAGCGTGGCGACAGCGGTATCGAGTTCTCGGATGAGCTCGTGCTGTTTGAGGATGCCGATGTTGTGGACATCCCAACCGGAGCCGTTGAGGAAATTGAGGTTGTGCGACACTTCGACGAACCTCACTCCACGCTCTACCAGCCTTCGGGCGAGTAGGCAGCGCTGGCCAAATTCGCCGCCATATCTGGCTCGTAGCTCTGCTTTTTCCTCGTCCAACTTAAAGCTTCGTGTGAACTCCGGTCCGCTCAGTTTGAGGCTTTGCGTGATGGCGGCATCGTAATCAGTGAGCCGTTTATCGTTTGTGGATGGCTGGTTTTCCTGCAGGTCGCGCAGAAAGGCTTCTCGGCGCGACTGGCGCTCTGGGCTGACTCCCTCAGGCCGCGACAGACCGGCTGGACCTCGCCCCGTATCGGTCAAGTACAGATACCCTGCTTTGGCGCCCAAGAATCCCGGGCCGCGGGTGACGTTTGGGTAGCCGACGACGACGTACGGCGGCGCGCCCTCAGCGGCGGCTCCGAGCTCGTTTGCAATGATGGAGCCAAAGGAGGGATACACGACGGTGCCGCTAACTGGTCTGCCGGTGTGCATTCGGTTAATGGCAGCCGCGTGCTCGCCAATAACGTTGTGGTGAATGCTGCGCACAGCGGTGACGCGATCCATGAGCGGGGCCAGATTTTTGAGGTGCTCGCAAACTTGTACGCCAGGGACTGAGGTCTCAATGGAATCGTAGTAGGAACCGGCCAGTTTTTTAGAGGGATCACCGCGTTGCTTTGGGTCGAATGTATCAATTTGTGCCATGCCTCCTCCAAGCCAGACGGAGATGACGTGCTCGGCCTTTCCCTTAAGGAGGGTGGTGACTTCCCCCCGTGCCGGAAGTATTTGGGTGCCGAGCGCAGCGGCAGCGGTGGAGAGAAATTGGCGGCGGTTCATATCAGAGGAATGCTTTTTTTGGGGACTTGGTCGGCTTCGAACGGATGGGAAGATGGGAATAAAGGGGAGCGCAAGAGCTCAAGGCAGCCATACAAACTCGCGTATGTTTAGGATGCTCCACACAAAGTCCTCAAAAGTTTCCCGCCATTCTGGCTCGAGGCGAGGATCGGGTGGCGGGCCTGTCCTTGCGCGTTGTTCCTCCTGCTGTGCGATGGTGGTAGCCTCCGTGCGCAGGTGGTTGTACCAAGTCACGCGTGGCAATGGAGCAAGAGCTTTGGGTGGCTTAATCTGACTGTCGGGCACTTGCCGTTGTGCAAACCCATCGCGCAAGCCTCCTGCAAAACGCGAGCTTTCGGCGAGGGAAGGCGTTCGGCCAAGGAAACGCAGAAACACCAACTCCACAAGAGCCTCCGGCGATTCTGCTTGCAGGGCCAGTGCGGCGAGCGGGCTGAGGTACGACGCGCGGGTTAAAGAGACCGAGAGTGTGCTGTTTTCGAGGACGCCCGGCTGTAGAACGTTTGGAGCCGTTTCGCGATCGGTACGAGGAGCCTGACGTGCACCGCTCCAGCCGAACGCCTCGAGCACGTCGGTTACGCATTGGGCGCGCGGGAGGCTGAGGCTGGGTCGGTCACGCTCGTTGGTGAGGCTGGCAAACATCCACGCTCGGGTTGGTTTTCCGAGCGTGATGCGCGCGCCTTCAGGGCGGCGGCCCGTGGGGTCAAACGTGAGTTCTTCAACATTGAGCGGTTGTCCGGTGGCGGCAAATAGGGAGTCCACGACTTGTTCCGCAGTGAGCCTGCGCCGCTCGGGTGCGTTGAAAAAACGGAGTTCCGGTGTCGCCGCGATGTTGGCTCCTGTGGCCATGCGCTGGTAGGTTTTGGAGGTTAAAATCAGCCGCGAAAGCGCCTTTAAATCGTAGCCGCTTTTGAGGAACTCGAGGGACAACCAGTGGAGCAGTTCGGGGTGACTTGGGGTACGGCCTTCCCAGTCCGCCACGGGCTCGACAAACCCCGCACCTAGAAACCTTCGCCAAACTCGATTGACTAATACTTCCGCAAAACGCGTGTTCTGAGGCCCTGTAATCAGTGCAGCCAAGCGTTCCCGAGTGTCTGATGGTGACTGCAGCAGGGCATCCAGAGACAGGGAGTCCATGCTGCCCGTAGCCAAGCCGAAGGGCCAGATTGGTGCTACTGGAACGCCGGGCTTGAGTGTCGCTTTTATCAGCGATTCCCGTGCCTTTTTTTCGAAAAAGGCCGCCGGTACGGTGCTGGTCTTTGGCACCGTGACGGGTTTCCTCTCAAGCATGGCGGAGAGTGCAAAAAGATCCTGCTGTTTTGTGCTGTGGTAGGGTGAATCGTGACAGCGTGCGCACTGCAGCTCGATTCCCAGAAAGGCGCCGGCCACAATCTGTCCCTTGGTCGCAAAGGGCGCGTCATTTTCGCCGGCGAGAGAGAAGCCAGCACTGCCGCCGGTGTGCGGGCTGCCTCGCATCATGATGAGCTCGGTCACGAGCCGGTCCATCGGTTTGTTGTCTCGCAGCGCATCGTACAGAAACCAGCGAAAAGGCCCGGTGGTGTTGAGTGTTGGGTTGATCAGCGATGGATTCTCCGCGAGCACGTCCAGCCAGTATGGCATCCAATGGTCCGCCCAGCGTTCGTCGGCCAGTAGCCTGTCTATGAGCTTGAGCCGCTTTCCCTCGGACTTGTCGGCCACAAACGCGCGCACCTCCATTTCATCAGGCGGTATGCCCACGACATCCAGCCAGACGCGGCGCAGGAACCCTGCGTCGGTCAGGGCTGGGGCGGCCGCAACTTCCTCTGCGCGTACTGGTGGTGCGGGCCACGCGGCCCCGGACTTAATCCACTCTTCGAGGGCCGTAATTTGCTGGGGAAGGAGTCCGCTTCCTTTTGGCGGCATTCGTTCATCCTCGTCTTTTGAGTTGATACGTCGCAGCAGTTCGCTTGCGGCGGCATTACCCGGTACTACGGCGGCCTTTTTCGATTCCCCGCTCCGAAGCGCTGCGGCGCGGGTGTTGAGTCGCAACGCACCTTTATCTTTCTCGCCGTGGCAGCGGAAACATTCTTCGCGCAGAATCGGGAGTACCGCAGAATGAAAGTGCTCGGCTTCCTCTATGGGTGTCTTTGCTGCTTCTGCAAGAGCGCGCCGGACTTTGTCGGCGAGGAACGCGTCCACCGGATGAGGGTCAGCCGCAGTTACTGGAGGCGGCGTCTTCTTTGGATCCCATTCCCCGCCAAGGAGGCCTGCCCAGGCTCTTGCCAGATTGTGTCGCTCTCGCCAGAAGGCGTCATGATTCGCCGCGACGCGGCGGCGGTTGGCGTCATCGAAGGTTGATAGGTTTCGCTCTAATTGAGCCAGCTCGATTTGTACTGCGGCGTCGGTCAACGGAAGAAGGGTGTTGCGGCCGGCCGGCAGTACAATTGTAAGTGGCGCTCCCTCAGCGGCCTGCACTGCCACGCATAACTCCCCCGTCTCGGCCCGGTGTTTTGCCCCGCCAACGAGGGTCTCTAGAATCACCCGGCATTTTCCACTTTCGGGAACATCTCCCTCGCCGAAGACTTCCTGCTGCCAGTAGCCAGCGGGGCGTGCTCCAGGCAGGGGCGGTTCTGTCACTGGAATAATCTCTTCTTCGCCATCAGGTGGCAACTTCGCGCGACTCACGGTGCGCGCGACGAGCCGCCCGTTGACCCACAGGCGGCTCAACCCCCGTGCCCTCACTAGAAAGCGCTGATGGCCAGGTGGAAGTTCGACATCTGCCGCAAGCCTAACGAGCAGCGGTGCTTTCCAAGTTGAACGGCTGCCCCATTCGTCGTGGCGCAGCGGAAGGCGCGGCAGCAGGAAACTCTCGCTAGACCAGCGGGCGGTCTCCGGAGGCCACGTTTCTCCTTCGTTAAGCCAGCGTCCCTCCGCAGGCATGGCCTCGTGGAAAGTCACTAAAACTTTAGCATCCGCCAACGGCCCCAAATCGGGCGCCACCTCTGCGGCCGGCACAGCCGCCACAAGGGTGTCCTCTCCAGTTTTTCTAAAGCGTTTTTCGAGCAACTCGTCCCCCACAATCTCACGGTGCACAGCCACGGCGTCTAGGGTGCCGCGAAAACTGTTCTGCGGCGCGCCGCCCTTGGAGGAGCCTATCCAGATGGCATCATCGTCCACCACCGGTGCCTCGGTAGTCGCCCCGCCCATATCCCAAGTGCCGTCGCGTAGCTTTCCGTCTAGCCAGCCGCGCACCGATGTTGGCGTTCCAAACCGATAGGTGAGAGCGATATGGTGCCAGCCGGAGTTTGGGGAAAATCCCTCCTTGGTTATCCACCGGTGCCAATGGGCGTCTGACTTTGAGTCGGGATCCTGATGCGGGGTGGCAAATAGAAAACTCAGGCACACCCGCCCCTCTACCTCGCATACCCGAAGTGCCCAGTTCTGGTTGTCCGGCGCGAACCCAGCCGCGCCGGTGCGGCCTTTGCCTATGATATAAAAAGTTTCCCCTTCTTTAATGTCGTCCAGTTTTACCCAAGCCTCGAGGGTTATGGAATCGCCGTTGGTAAACTCGAAGTCGCTTCCTCTGCCTCCATTTGCAAAAGAAAAGTGTGCTCCGCTCCCATCGAACTGCACTGCGGTGTTTGAGGCCTCGAAGTCTGGGAACTCGGGTGGCCGTGGTCCAGGAACGTCGCGCTGGAGGCTGCCGTTGGGAGTGAGCCTGGAGGTTTCCTCCGCTCCAAAATCCCAACGGGCCACAGGCGCCGCTGAGGCGAGGATTGTGGAGGTGAAAAGCAATGCAAGCGATGCCAAATGGAGAGTCATCACTTTTTACCTTACGAAATGAACACTAGGAGAGCTATTGGCCGATCGGCTAATGGGAGAGCGCGATTGGGCGATAGGCTTTGGGCCGTGCTCACACTATGCTGCAGGCTATGAGCCGTGGTATTTCGTTCAAACCAGCGGTGGTCTGCGCGTTTCTTCTGGGGTCTGTCAGCCTTTGGCCGGCGGAGTGCCTGGAGAGCGTTGCGGCCGTGCGCGCCCTAACTCCCCTGGAGCTGGCGGCTGGGCGTCCTGTGCGGCTTTCCGGGGTGGTCACCTACCTGAGGGAGGCGGTTGATGGCGTCAATTTCACCCTCGATGACGGTACTGGCGGGGTGATGGTTTTTCCAACGAGTAAACCCATGCTCCGCCCTGGGCAGCGCGTATTGGTGGAAGGAACTACGCAAAAAAGCCGGCTTTTGTTCAGCATCTTACCCACACGGATTGTTGCCGGAGAAATGGAGCAGCTTCCGAAGCCGCTTTCGGCAACCCTCGAGGAGGTGCTTAGCGGGAAGTTTGACGGACGGTTTGTGGAAATGGAGGAAATTATCCGGGTGGTGCGGGTGGAGGGGCCTATGCTCAAACCACAGCGGCTCGCATTCGATCTGGGCGGGCGCACCCGGCGGGTGAACGCCTGGGTTTCGAGATGGGAGGGTTTTGAAGAACCTTATATTCCAGGTGCTCGGGTCCGCCTTCGCGGCGTCGTCATTCGCTGGCACAACGATAGTTCTCAACCGGTAAGCACTGGGGTGCTCGTGAATGCTCCCGCGGATGCGGAGGTGCTACCCCAGCCGCGCGTTCAGGCATCGCAATCCCTGGCCGACGTCATTTGGTCTAAGGCGTCCGAACAGGAGACGCCTCTGGTGACCAGCGGGATTGTGACTTATTATCAGCCTGGCGAATTGCTTTTCGTCGAACACGAGGGCGCCGCCATCCGGATCAAACCCGTTCCTCCAGAAGCGCTGAATGCAGGGCAATCCATGTCTCCATTTCAGCCCGGTGACAGGGTGGAGATTGCGGGTTTTCCTGCCATTGGCGATTACACCGCGGAGCTTGAAGATGCGTGGATTCGGGTGCTGGATTCGCCGGGGCTTCCTGCCGCCAAGTCTTTCAAAGATGCGGCGGAGCTGCTGTCCGGAAAAGATGTTGGCGGGCAGGATGCCCGTCGAGTCAGTGTGGGCGGAATGCTGCTCGATGTTCGTCAGCGCGATGGTCGCTGGGCATTGGATTTGACCTCGGCTGGGCGTGAGTTTACCGCGTGGTTTCCTGCGGAGGCCGGACTTCCCTCCTACGTGCGTGCAGGCGCCATCTTGCGGGTTTCAGGCATCTGCACGTTGCTGGTGAGCGATGAGGCGAGGCGCTTTGGTCGACCTCCTCAAACCTTCAGTCTCCTCCTTACAGGTGCGCAAGATTTGGAGCTCCAACGTCCGGCTCCATGGTGGACGCCCAGCAGAAGGTTGGTGGCCCTAGGTTCCCTTGCTGGGGCGGGCTTGCTCGCGGCGCTGTGGGCTCTGGTGTTAAGGAAAAAGAATGCGTTGCTACGCTTGGAAATTGAAGCGAGAGAGCGGGCCGAAGAACGTCTTTCCTGGGATCGGCGCCGGGTCGCCTCCGATTTACATGACACATTGGAGCAAACGCTGATCGCCGCCAGCCTTCAGCTCTCTGCGGCCGCCTGGCAGCAGCCGACGCTTGTGGGATCCAGCCCCACGCCACTGTCACTTGCCCAGCAACTCCTCACCCGAGGCCAGCAGGAGGTTCGCGACGCCGTGTGGGATCTTCACATGGAAATAAACCAACCCCAGCTCCTCTCGACGCTGCTCACTTGTGCTTGTTCGGAGGCTGGCGCTCTGACAAAGGCGGAGATTGTCTGCAAAGTCCTTGGTGAGGAGTTTGCTCTTCCGGGACTCCTCTTGGCCCAAAGCGTCCGCCTGGTTCGCGAGGCGGTCACCAATGCGCTTAAGCATGCCCGGCCACAACGCGTATGTGTCACGTGTGATTTCAGCGACTCATGGCTGCGCCTGACCATCGCTGATGACGGTGTTGGATTTGACTCCAAGGTTGTGATTGGCCCGGAAAGTGGTCATTTTGGACTGACCGGAATGAAGGAACGCATCCAGCGACTTCAAGGAGAATTAACGGTCCAGTCCCGCCCAGGGCATGGCACATCCATTGTCGCAGTTCTCCCCATCCGAGGTAAATGAGCAGCGTCACCCCAATTCGCATTCTCATTGCCGACGACCATCACATTGTGAGAATGGGGTTGAAGGCTGTACTCCAACTCGATCCCGGCCTGTGTGTTGTGGCGGAGGCATCCACGGCGGACGAGGCCGTAGTGGCGTGTATGGCGAT
>CALQFT020000093.1 GCA_943329925.2 Opitutus sp. GAS368 | reverse complement strand
GGTTGCACAAAATCTGAGGAATGGTTTAAGGTGCTTGTAAAGACTCCGTTTTTAAAGGATTACCTGATGCAGATGGAGCAACGGGTCTCATTAATGGCAAGAAATCTTTTGTCCTTTAAAGTTCCATTTTTAAGTAAAACCTTTGCCCTTACAATTGGAAGGACTTGCTAATTAACAAATTCGTCGCCTGGGTAACGGATCCGCCAGAGGCTATGGAATAGCGCACCGGAAAGGTTGTCGCCCATGCCGGGTGAGATTCAGCCGCGTTTTCGTTACTTTAGGAGCCAGTCAACGGCGGCGGATTCTTTATTTTTAGCGTCTCCGGAGAACGATACAATTTCGCTGAACTTGGCGCTGAAGACTTCCGGTTTGTTGCCCTCGCCCGAAATCCAAACGGGGTGAGGCGCGTTGAGGGCGAGCATGCCGGGCAGGTCGAGATACTTGGCAGCGGCAGGCAGAAACATAGGGTCTCTGTAGTTGAGAACCTGGCCGAAGCGGAAGCCGTTTGTGTCAAGGGCAGCCCGGTCGACGGCTTGACCCGCGAGGGCGCGTGCGGCGGCTAGAATGGGACCGGTTTTGCCCCAGGCGGCCACTCCCACCATCGAAGGGGAGGGATGGTTGCCCACCTTGGCTGTGCGTAAAAAACGCACAACGGAGAGCACGTCATGAGTGCGTTGGGCGAACAGCGCGTGGTTGTATCCATGGGTGAAGCCCGCGAACTCGCGAGGGTTTTTGGAAATGGGAGTCTGTGTGAGAGGCTCGCCTCCTTGCCGCAGGAGATCTACCCCCAGCACGGCGGCGCCTGAGCGCAAAAGTCTTTGGACTTCGGTGTTTTTGACTGCTGATTTGCCGCTGTCATCCAGCCAGATAATGGCACGTCCGTTCCACTTTTTGGGGAAGAGCCAGACAACGGGCAGTTCCTCGTTGTAGGTTTTATTCAGCAGAGTTCCCGCCATTTCCAGAGTGTCGCCGAGGTCCTTTTTTTCTTTAAGACTCCATTCAACTTCTCCTGCGTTGGCGTAGGAGCGGCCGATGAGTACTTCAAGGGCTGGGAGTAGGACGTCCTGGAGTCCCGCGCTGGAGGCGGCGCTGGGCAGGAGTTGGCGCTTGGCGTCATCGGTGAACCATTTGAGCAATGTGCGCTCAAAATCAGGGTCGCCAGCTTTGGGCGCGGGATGTTTTTCATCCCAAACGGTAAGCTGCTCGCGCGAGAGGGGTTCATAGTCCTGCTCGATAACGGGCGAAGGCAGGCCGAGTTTGAAGTGTTTGTTTACAAAGGTGTAAAACGCGCTGCGCGTGACCCCGTTGTAGTTGTGCATGAAATGTTCGCCGCGCAGGAGGAACACCTTGTCTTTGGCGCCTTGGATTTCGTAGAGCTTCTGAAGCTCAGGGAACCCCTTTGTCGAGAGTTCTTTGGTCCAGTCGTTGGCGGTGTTCATGCCCTGGGGTTTGGGGGCGAAGAGCCCGGCGAATTCTATGTTGCCGGTGTTCACTCGCAGCAGGCTGGCGTTTTCGCAGGTGCAACCACCCTGCATTGCCGTGCTTACCATCACGCAGGGGAAGGAAAGCTTGATGCGCTCGTCGATGGCGGCCAGAAGCATGGTTTGCGTGCCGCCGCCGCTTGCGCCGGTGATGGCGGTTCGCTCCGGATCGACTTCTGGGAGACTGAGAAGGAAATCGAGGCTGCGCACAGCGTTCCAAGTCTGCAGTCCCATGATACTTTGCGCGTGCGCCTCCGCCTGTGGGCTGTAGAGACCCCAATTCTCGGTGGTGTTCATCTCGGGCCGCTGTTTGGCAAACCCATGCACGACCTCCCTTGGGATTTGAACGCTGTCTGAATCGCTTAACATATCCCACTGCCAGACCACGCAACCCATTCTGGCAAGTTGCACGCATAGTGATTGGAAGATGCTGCGTCCGCCCTTTTCAAAGCGTTCAGCTCCAATAGCAATTTCCTGACGCACTTTTGCCTCCGGCGTTAAAGCCAGTCGTGCATCCTGCCAGTGGCCGTGTGCAAACAGGACTCCGGGAACTTTTCCCTTTGGGTTTTTGGGCCGGTAGAGGCTGCCCGTAACAAAAAAGCCCGGGGTGCTTTCAAAATAAACTTTTTCAACGGTGTAGCCATCGCGCTCAATTTTGCCGTGAATCACCGCATTGAGCGGGTTTTTGGTGGGCATCGGCCACAAGCCCTCCGCCACAAGAATTTGGCGCCGCACATAATCTTTTCTTGTGTCCCACTCGTTGAGCGAAGTGGGTGGGCGGAAAGGAAAGTAGCCGTTGAGTTCCTTTGGGTCTTGGAGGCGGATGTCTTCGGCGTGGGCGAATAGAGGGAAGCCCAGCAAGGCGAATGTCAGGAAGGAGGTGTATTTCATTTTTTGGGGGGACTGGGATGGGAGAGATACTTGTAAGCCGTTATGTGAAAGACAACCCCTTATCGTCGAAACTCATGGGCGCTTAAATTAAAAGGCGAAATTTTGACAGCCGAAATTTGCTCTCCGGTCCTCTGACTTTTGTCGGCTCTTGATCAAAGATTGGGAACTCGATGGTATGGCCTAGTATTGAACTCCCGCGCCTAAGCTCAAAAACTCCGGGTTTTGGTGAAAAGTGAATTCTATCCGTGTCTTTACAATGTCCTCCCTGCGCCTCCCCATTATTTTAATTCACCTTGCCAGCGCGTTGTTGATAGCAAGCCCTGGCACCCATCATGAGGTTGTCGGCGACTGGCCGAAGCTCCCGAAGGAGTATGCGCTTGGGCTTTGCTCGGGGATCGGCGTTGATACTAAAAATCGCGTCTTCGTCTTCCACCGTAGCGGGCGCCAGTGGACAACGCCCTTTCCTACGGAACCGATCGAGAAGCCCACGGTGAGCGTTTTGAGTGGCGAAACAGGAGAACTTCTTTTTGCGTGGGGTGCCCGCCAGTTTGTGATGCCCCACGGCCTTAACGTGGACCACGAAGGTAACCTATGGCTCACCGATGTTGGCCTGCACCAGATTTTTAAATTCACACCAGAGGGAAAGTTGCTTTTGTCCGTTGGCGAAGCCGGCGTGCCTGGTGACGATGAAGGGCATTTCAACCTGCCCACAGATGTGGCGGTTTTTAATGATGGTTCGTTTTGTGTGAGCGATGGTTACAAAAACACACGCATTGTTAAGTTCGACGCGGGGGGGCGTTTTGTTTCCACCTGGGGCTCCAAAGGCGCTGGCCCCGGTGAGTTTCAACTTCCACACGGTATCGCTACTGACGAAAAAGGCAGGCTTTATGTGTGCGATCGATCGAATTCACGAGTTCAGATTTTTGACGCCACGGGGCGGTTTTTAAGCCAGTGGAAGGGGCCGCATATTGGTCGGCCCTACGGAGTGAGCGTAGGGCCCTCCGGATCTGTTTATATTGTTGATGGGGGTGACCCGACGCTTCCAGAGCCTGAACGGGGTAAGGCGGTTGTGCTTGATTCAGAAGGAGAGGTGCTCGACACATTTGGCGGCCCTGGGCGCGGTGTGGGGCGTTTTCAGCTTGGTCACGATATTGCGGTCGGTCCCGATGGCGCGGTTTATGTGGCGGAGGGCACGGGGCAACGTGTGCAGAAGTTTGTGCAAAAGAAATAGATCGGATTAATGACTATGCTGGCATGGCCGATAAAAGAGGCGGGAAAAGGGATTCCGATCACTGCGTCTTTGGACTTCTGTGGCGCTCCGACTAGGCTCGCGGGGGCGTTTTTGCCAGTTCTAAAACGGCGGCGAGGAGCTGCTTCGGGTTTATCGGCTTGGTGATGTGCATTTGGTAGCCGCTAAGCAGGGCCTTCTCCCGATCTTCAGCGCGGACAAATGCGGTGAAGGCGGCCGCAGGCGTATCTCCACCCGCTGCCGGACTCAGGGCGCGGACCCACTTTATAAACTCGTAGCCATCGTGGATAGGCATCCCAATATCACTCAAGATGAGATCGGGCCGCTCGTCGCGCAACAGACGAAATCCTTCCATAGCACTGGCCGCCGAGAGGACTTTTGCGCCTCTGGCTGTAAGAATGCGCCCGAGCAGGATCCGAGTGTCTTCCTGATCGTCAATGACAAGAATGGAACGGTCTTGGAGGCATAACGTTGAGGAAATCAAGGGCGTTTCAGAGTTCGCCAATGTGGTCGTCGCCGCCCCATTTGCCATCAAGGGCAAGAGCACGGTAAAAGTCGCGCCCCGATCTTCGCCCAGACTCATGGCTTTGATGCTTCCTTCGTGTAGTTCCACGAGTTCCTTCGCCAATGCGAGGCCAATGCCCATCCCGCCTTGGCTGCGAGTGGTCGTGGCGTTCTGTTGGCGAAATCGTTCGAAGATATGCGGCAGAAAGTCTGATCGGATTCCAATGCCGTTGTCCGATACGGCGATTTCGGCTTGTGCGCCCAAGCGCTTAAGGGATACGACCACGCAGCCATTCTCGGGGGTGAATTTTACCGCATTCGTGAGCAAGTTCCAGACGACTTGCTGTAGCCGAAGGAAATCGCCAACCACAATCGTTTCTCCTACAGGCAATTCAGACAGGATCAGGATTTCTTTGTCGGTGGCGGCCGGATCCACGGCATCGACTGCCGCGGTGATGACTTCTGCTAAGTCGAATTGCTTTACTTCGAGGGAGATCTGTCCAGATTCGATTCGGCTCAATTCAAGGAGGTCGTCTATAAGGCGGGCTTGAGCGCGCACGTTTCTGGAGATAACACTCAGCCCCTCAGCCAGGGTATCCGGGTCGTCCTCACCGTCTTGGAGTAACTCCACCCAGCCCAAAATCGCATTGAGTGGTGTCCTCAGCTCGTGGGAGAGCGTAGAGAGGAATTCGCTTTTTAAGCGGTTGGCCCGATCAGCTTCGCTCCGCGCCGCGCGTTCCGATAACAATAATTGCTCACGCTCGGCCTGGGTGCTGCGTCTTTCCGTCACATCTTCAGTGAGTAAGATCAGATGAAGCGGCAGTTTATTTTCATCACGGATTAGGGATACCCTGCTCTTGATCCAAATCGTGCGGCCATCTTTGTGAATAAGCCGGCTCTCATATTTAAATGCAGATGTTTTGTCCTGAAGAATTTGCTCGACTAGGACGTTAAATTCAGGGAGGTCAGCGGGATGAAGTAGTAGAGTTAAGTTTTTTGATATGAGTTCGTTAGTGCTGTAGCCGATAGTGCTGGCGTAGGCCTCATTGATCATTAAGGCTCGGCCGGTGAGGTCCATTAAGGCCATTCCTACTGAGGCATTTTCGAAAGCAGTACGAAATCTGTTTTCGCTCGCGTCTATTTGTTTCTGCTGCTGCTTTTGCTGGGTGATGTCTCTCACATGTCCAACGAGATGAATGGGTATGCCCGCGCCATCTCGAACGACAAAAAAGTGCAATAGCGCCCATACCAACTGGCCATCTTTGTGAATGTATTTCTTCTCCATCTGGCAGGATTCAGCCCGGCCGTGAAGGACCTCCTCAATGAGATCCACATTTTGCCCCCAATCTTCCGGATGGGTGATGTCCTTGATGCTACGTTCCAACAGTTCCGCCTCCGACCAACCCACCGTGGAGCAGTAGCTGGGGTTCACTTTTAAAAAATGACCGTCCAAAGTTGTTATGGCCATCCCTGATAGGGAGTTTTGGAACAACTGCTCCATCTGCATCTCACTCTCAAGCCGCAACAAAGCGGCTTGTTTGCTCGCTGTGATATCCTGCAAGACGGCAACAAAATGGGTGTAGCGGCCTCTGCTGTCGCGCACGGGCGAAATCTTCAGCTCATTCCAGAAGGTGTTTCCGTCAGAGCGATAGTTGAGAATCTCGCCAGTGAACTGCATTTTGTTCTTTAGTGCGAAACGTATCGCTTTGACGGTCTGCTGGTCGGTCAACGGGCCTTGAAGCAAGCGGCAGTTCTGGCCTAGGACTTCCTGACTAAGATAGCCGCTCATGGTCAAAAATGCTTTATTGGTCCAAATGATATTGCGCTTGTCGTCAGCAATAACTACACCGTATGGAACGGATTGCAGGGCGCTGTCGCTCAGATTTAGCCTTGTTTCAAGGAGCGTTTCCTCGGTGATGTCTTGAACCGTGCCGATCAATCGGCTCGGCCGGTTTTGTTCATCACGAACCAACTCTGCGCGGGTGCACAGAATATGGTTGGTTCCGTCCTTCCATGGCACCCGAAACTCGACGGGGCCCGTGACGTCGCCCTCTAAATAGGTTTGGTTGCGTTCGCGTATTAACGCCGCATCCTCAGGGTGAATCAGTGAAATAACCAAATCGTAGGAAGGAGCAAATGTCTCTGGAGAAACGCCCCAGACACGATAGGACTCCTCGGACCAAGTCACTCCGTAATTTGACAGATCGATCTCCCAGCTCCCTATTTTGGTGACGCGCTGAGATTCGGACAAGCGCCGCCGTTCTAAGAGCAAATCCTGCTTCAGCTCGCTGGACTCAATTGCCAGGCTGGCCAGATGGGCGCTGCGCTCAAGGGCCAGCGCTTCGCCAGGCTGCGCGACCCGCGATTCTGGAAAGTAGAGTGCCAAAGTGCCAATCACACGCTCTTGCCGCGATAGGATTGGAGCGGACCAGCAGCCTCGCAATCCATGTTTGGCGGCAATCGGCATAAGCTCGCTACAGAGATGGGCGCTGGTAATATCGGACACCCATACCGTTTGCCCCAAATACGCGGCCGTGCCGCACGAGCCCGCCCTCGCCCCAAGCTCTATACTGGCTAAGGCATGGAAAAAATCTTGCGGGAGGCTGGGGGCGGCTCCGTGGAGGATGTGCTTGCCTGCCTCATCGAGCAACAGGATGGAGGCAATCGCTCCGGGGAAAATCGCCTCAAAATCCAGCGCCAACTGGCTCAACAGGTCTGGAAGCGCTTCATTTTTAGAGCATTTTGAATGGTCCATTTGCCATGTAGGTGTGGGTGGGACTACATCATACAGATTAGCACGCGAAATTGGAGTGAAAGTTGAAGGTTCCGCATTGTTTTTCCCTTTGCACACTTCGTTGGTGGCGTGGCGATGGATAGGCTGGAATCCGGCTTGGTAATGGCAGTTCACGGGGAAGGGGACACAAAGCGCGGGCGAATGCATGGCCTCGCGCATGGAGCCGAGCGGATTACAGGTAGACCTCTGTCGGGAGTGGTGTAGAAAAACCTTACCCCCCTATGGAATCCTCTGCGCCCAAGTCCGAACGTCTGCTCTCTCTCGACGCCCTCCGCGGGTTTGATCTTTTTTGGATCATCGGCGGCCACGGTATTGTCACGGCGCTGTTAAAAATAACGAACTGGGGTTGGCTGGCGGTTGTTCATGAGCAGCTTAGGCACGTGCCTTGGAACGGCTTTCATTTCGAGGATCTGATTTTTCCGCTTTTCCTATTCATGGCGGGTGTCTCGACGCCGTTCTCTTTGACGCGACGCCTGAGCGAAGGTGCGCGTGGTGAGGTCTGTCGCAAGATTGTGCAGCGCGGCCTGATTCTGTTGGTGTTGGGGATTGTTTACAATAACGGGCTTCAGTGGAAGGGATTGGAGAATACGCGCTTGGCTAGCGTGCTCGCACGCATCGGCCTGGCGGGAATGTTTGCCCAGCTTATTTTTGTCTTCAACTTCAAGGCGCCAAAGCGTTTGTGGTATTGGCTTGTCGGCGTGTTGCTCGCCTATTGGGCGCTGTTATCTTTCGGTCATGCTCCGGGTTTCGCCGCCGGCGACATGACCATGGAGGGGAACTTCGCCAGTTATTTCGATCGGGTGCTGCTGCCTGGCCTCTTGTACAAGAAAATTCATGATCCCGAAGGACTGCTGGCTATTTTGCCGGCCATTGGCAACGCCCTTTTGGGCATCCTTGCCGGATTGTGGCTGCGTGTGCCCGAGGCGGATATTTCTGGTGCGCGAAAGGCGGCCGGATTGGCCTGCGCAGGGGTGGTGCTTCTGGTTCTGGGAGGGGCGTGGGATTTTGTCTTTCCGATTAACAAGAATCTCTGGACCAGTTCGTTTGTGCTGTGGACGGGCGGCTGGTCCGCGCTACTCCTCGCTCTCTTCTATTGGGCCATCGACGTGGCGGGGTGCCGGCGGTTCGGCGAGTTTTTTGCGGTGGTGGGTATGAATTCAGTGCTGATCTACCTGGCGGGCAAGTTCATCCATTTCGACTACACCGCGCAGGCGATCTTCGGTGGCCTTGCCAAGGGCTTGCCAGAAGCCTGGGGCGCCCTTCTGCTCGCCGTTGGCTTCTTTATGGTGGAGTGGATGTTCCTCTGGTTCCTCAAGCGGCATAAGGTATTCCTCAGAGTTTAAGCAGGATGCCGGATTCGGCCAGGCGCGATCAAAGGGCGCCATTCTTTAAAGTAGGAGTGCCTACTAGAGCTTCGTGGCATTCACTTTCGTCCACGGCGTGAAGGTGCCCATCGCGTGTTGCTGGACTTTGCGCACCCAGATTTTGTTTCCACAAAAGGCGAAGAGAGTGTCCATGTCTTTGCCACCAAGGCAGACGCCGGTCACGCGGCTGCGGTCTGGCACGGGCAGGACAACTTGCGTTGGACCATCATCGGCGCTGATCTGGATGCCGCTGCGAGTAGCGATAAATTGGCGGCCTTCGAGCGAATAGCACATGGATTCCGCGCCGGCGTCGTCATCCCAGTCGGCGACGTGGAGGTGAAAGAAGCGCTCCTTGTTTGTGAGTGAACCGTCGGCGTTCATCTGATAACTACAGGCCCACTTGGAGTGCCCCTCGGCCACAGAAAGCAGCCATTGATCGGGGCGATAAGCCATCCCAGTGGCGAACTTCAGGCCGTTGTCCACGCGCGTCTTTTTTCCATCCTTGATGAACCAGACGCTGCCGAGTTCCGCGGGTTTGTCGCCGTTGCTCGTGACATAAAGCCCGCCGTCAGGGCGCGCTAAAATGGAGTGCCCGAGGATGCCTTCCATCTCAGTTTTTGCAGTGCCTGAGGCGTCGTAGCTCATCAGCTTACCGCTTTTTTCCGAGATGGTGTAAATCTTGCCGTCGGGAGCGAGCGTGAGGCAGTGCGCGGCACCTGAATCGGCAACGAACTCCGTGACTTTGCCGTCGAGGCCGATGCGGTGAATCTTGTTGGCCGTGGTGTCGGCGAAGAACACTTCGCCAGTCGCATTGCACGCTGGGCCGCGAGTGCTCTTGAAGCCCTCGGCGAGGAGCTGCCAGTCCGCGCCGGGCACCAGAATTTCCTGCGCACGCGGCGCGCTGGGACCGGCTTTGACCCGTGCGGGCCAATCGCGCCAAAGGTAGGCCATCGCCTCCTGGTAGTTTTCTGCATATCCCGCGCCATGCCGTCCTTCGATGATGCGGAACTGGTAGTCATAACCCGAAAACTTCAGTGCCTTGTCCATCTCCTGATCGACTAGGAACCAGTCGCCGGCACAGTTCTCCATGTCGTGGGTTCCCGTTGTGAGAAAGGCGCGGATCGGCTTTGCCTCAAACTTGCGCACCATTGTGGGGAATTCGTGGCCGCCGCGGAAGGCCACAAAGCTGCCACTGACCGCATACACGCGACTGAACGCCTCGGGCTGGTTCCACGCCGCCGCAAACGCCGCGATGCCGCCGCTGCTACCGCCGGACATGCAGCGATCATTGCCATCGGTTGAAAGGTTCAAGCCAAACTCCTTCGCCACATAGGGGAGCAATTCCTCGACGAGAAACCGCACGTTATTGTCGCTCACCGCGTCATATTCAAAATCACGGTTTCTGCGTCCAAGGGTGCCTTTCATCGGCGGGGTAATTTCGCCGGGTCGCACAAACACGCCGATGGTCACAGGGATCTCCTTGGTCGCGATCATCATCTCCATGAGCGCCTTCTCCCGCGGATTGTAGCCGTCAGTCTTTACGTACACGCACGCAGCCTTGCTTCCGTCGTATTGAGCGGGAATGAAGAGGGTGACTTCGCGCGTGGTGCCTGGGAAAATCCGGCTCTGGGTGAAGGTGAACTGCTTTGTCGTACCGGGCAGGATGTCGTCCGGCCTGATCGCTGGGGGCTGATATTTCGCGACGACTTCTTCGTCCTTCGCCGTCTGGAGAGAACTTCCCGCAAGCGGCTTGAGCATCCAGTGCAGATGCGGGTCGTTGCCCGTGTTTTTCCAAAGATCGATGCGCGCACCGGGTGTCTGCTTGCCGCCGAGATGGTCGAGGCCCATGCCGGGAGCGTGCCTGGGCGTGAGGGTGTAACTGAGGTTCTCGTTTTTTTTGAGCGACCACTGTTGCCACGGCTGACCGGTGTCCTTCTCCAGCACGATGGCCGACCCGGAGTGGGTCTCTCCCTTGGCCACGGCCAGCACGAGTTCAGAGTTGGACGAGGGCTTGATCGCAACCCAGTTGTCGCCCTTCGGCGCGATGATCCATTTTTGATTCGGACTTCCTGCCGGCTTGTTGATCGAAATGACACTGCCTTCCGCGGTTGCGCCGACTGCCTCGAGCACCAATGCCTGCGCGCTGACAGGAACAATCGAATACGCGCCCCAATCTTCCCCAACCGGGCCGCTTTGAGCGACTTTTATGCTGAGTGCGGCAACCTCACTATCCGCCATGCCGCTTTTGTACGCGACAGCCTTTACCCTGATTCCCGGCTGCTGGCTGATCGCCCCGCAATAGACATAGCCGTTGGTGCGTGTCGGCTCTGTTCCATCGAGTGTGTAACGAAACCACGCACCAGCCGTCGCCGATTTGAGTGTGATAATCTTTCCTTCGTTGCTGATCTGCGGCTTGCCGCACGGGTCGGTGCCCTTTTCATACAGTCCGCAGTCGGGATAGTTCTTTATCACATCCCAAGCCACCCGTTGAAGAACCTTGGCTTGCTCGGCATCTAAATTGGTTCCGATGGGAAGGAGCTTGTCTTCGGGTGATTCATGATAAAGAGCGGCATACCAAGTGCAGGCAACGAGGAAGCAACCGGC
The DNA here is from genome assembly GCA_943329925.2 of Opitutus sp. GAS368. Taxonomy (GTDB): domain Bacteria; phylum Verrucomicrobiota; class Verrucomicrobiia; order Chthoniobacterales; family Chthoniobacteraceae; genus Chth-196. Next base: position 2,784 of record CALQFT020000093.1, on the reverse strand, counting down.
CGGATTTACATGCACTCGGTCTTCAAAAAGCGTCGTGTAGAAGCCTTCCTCTCCGGGCGAGACCCCAGGGAATTTTCCCTGATCAATGAACGTGCGTACCCAGCCCAGGGCAATGGCGGTCGGGAGGATGTGCACCGGCTTGCCTTCGTGGTATTGCGCCGTGATTTGATGCTGCACTTCCTCACTATAAAGAAGCATCGCGCCCATGGATTCCTGCCAACTTAGCGCGGGGAAAGTCTTCTTCATTTGGAAACTCGGCACCTCGCCTTTGTCTGTCGGGCGTGCGCGGTCCCTCTCGACCCACTCGGTGTAGAGCCACGGTTGGACGTCGGGCGATTTTTCACGCACGAGCTTGATGAAGCGCTGTGCATAGTCGGCTTCTTCGGCCACATTGAAGTCCCTTGGCTGAAGCGTAAGGTAATCGAGTGGGTGCACAACTTTCGCATACGTCTGATCCCAGCGCGCCTTGTCAGCGCCATGCGATTCAGTCCAAAGTTTCATGGTCAGTGCGCCCCCGATGAGATAGGCCGGAAAATCGTCGCGTCCACCGGCAGTGCGGATGAACGTTTGAAAGCGGCTCGCATTGCCCGTGAGGCTGTTGCCAAGGTGAAATGAGTTCATGGTGGGGTGGTGCTGCTTGCCGACCCACAGCGTCGAGAGCGCAGCGGGACTTGGTGCGAGCCCTCCGCTAAACGCCACGGCGGTGATCGTCGCGTTTCTTTCAATGGTAAACGGTTGGGTGAAAATGGTGCCGCTGTTCGTCGTCGGAATTGTGCCATCGAGCGTGTAGCGGATCGTTGCGCTGGGGGTGGCGCACTTCATCGTGACGAGCTGCGGTTTGTCAGAATCACCGCCGCCGGGATTGATGCTAGGCCGGGCGGTCGCCGCCTGATCTTCGAGGTCGAGGCCGACATATTGGCCGTCCGCATTGGATGCGTTGAACCACGTCTCCGGCTTTCCATCGAAAGCCGTTTTCCAGTATCCACCAGGGGCGAGGTTGCCCGCTGTGCCGAAGCCCGCGCCCTTGAGTTTCTTTTCGTCTGAGTAGAACTCCAGCTCCGCTATGTTTCCGCGCGAACCGGATGGAGCCTCGTAGCGCACCCAGCGATACGGGGTCGTGTTGTCGAATTTGACATCGATCCATTCGCCTTTTTTCGGCGCCTCTTTAATTTCAAAGAGCACCTTGAAGCCATCGCTCGATGACACATTCGACCCGGTGAACTGTCCTCCCACCATCGCCTCTTCGCGCTCTGGAGCAGCCAGATAACGGATACGATCGACGCTCACCGGCTTGTTCGACTTTGCCTCAGGCGCACTTGAAATGCCAACCACCAGAGATTGAGCCGGAGCATTGGGCGCCGAGGCGACTTTTACCCCATAGGCTTCCGTCGCCGCTTTCTGGAATTCAGGCAGGATTTCCTTGCCGTTTCCCGACCAGCCAGCGTGTTGCACAAGAAACACAGTGACGACCTTGCGCTGGAGGTCGAATCGGGAGTTGGTGCCGTATGCGCCGCCATGGGTGAAGGACTTTCCATCCGTGCCGAAGCCGAATCCATAGTGCGAATTCGCCTCTCCGGACTGATCCGATGTCATGGTTTGCACCGCCTTCTCAGACAGGATGCGTTTGCCATTGAGGATTCCTTTGTTGGCCATCATGCGGTAGAAAAGGGAAAGATCCTTCGCCGTCGAAAACAGACCCCCAGCAGGCATCGGACGCCGCTCTGTATCGTCGAGCGGGTACTTGAGCTGGCTGATGGTGATTTCCTCGAGGTTGTCCTTGGTGGCGTTTGGCTTGTAGGATTTCGCAAGCCGTTCGAGCTGGCTTTTGCTCGGGTAGAAAGTCGTGTCGCTCATGCCCAGCGGCTGGAAAATCCGCTCCTCGAGAAACTTCTCGAAGCTCGCTCCGCTGACGACTTCCACGATGCGCCCCGCTGTGTTGATCCCTGCGTTGGAATATTTCGACTTCGTCCCCGGTTCAAATAGCAGCGGCAACTTGGCGTAGCTCTTCACCCGTGCCTCCAACGACAGCAAATCGAGGGTGGGCTCTTCAATCTCCGATTTGAAAGGCAACCCGCTGGTGTGACTGAGCACCTCGCGCACGAGGATAGCATGATTCGGTGCCTTGAGTTGCGGATGGGCCGGATCAGTGCCGACCTCGACCTGCTGTCCCTTGAATTCCGGTAGGTATTTTTCCACAGGGTCGTTGACGTTCACCTTGCCCTCGTCCACTAGGATCATGAGCGCGGCGGCTGTGATAGGCTTGGACTGGGAGGCGATCCAAAAAAGGGAGTCGGTGCGCATCGGTTTCTTTGCTGCGATGTCTGCCCATCCGACCGACTCGACATCGAGAACCTTCTCCGGATCCGCTACAAGTACCACCGCTCCAGCCAGTGTGTGACGTTCCACAAATGGCTGCAGCACAGGCGCGAGTTGCCCGGGTTGGGCATTCTGTGCGAAAGACTTGCCCCCAAGCCAGGCCGAGGCGCAGAGCAGAAGGATGGTCGCGTAAAGTGACAAACGGCGGGGGTTATTCATAATGGTTCGGAGACGGGGGATAGAGATTGAGATCGGAAAAGTCAGAGTGGCGTTGATTTTGAATTGGGCGCAGCGCCTTGCGATGCTTTGGAGTCATCGGCCAAACTCTTTTGCAAAGAGTTCTGCACGCAACGCGCAAAGAAGGCAGCTGAACTTTGGCGCAGGGCGGGGAGCACCGCTTCAACATTCACTGACGAGTTTGGTCCAGCCTGTCTTGCGGGGCTACGCAGAAACCGCGGAAACGTAGCC
>CALQFT020000092.1 GCA_943329925.2 Opitutus sp. GAS368 | reverse complement strand
TCCAAAGGTGTTAAGTGCATCGTGAGACACTTGACCTAAGGAAAGTGCTAGGCCATTTTGAGACACAGGTGTCTCACTTTTCAACCGGCACCGCCGCACTTTTCGGCCGCCGTTTACAACTGGCCCACCACGGTGCCGCACCTCGCGTTGCAGGTGCCTGAGGATTCGCTTGCGGAATACAAAGGCAAGTTCAACGACCAGCCCTACGACGGCTCGAGCGGCTACCTGCCGCATCGCTATCCACGAGCGGCTTACGCGGCAATGGTAACCCGTTTTGACCATGAGGTTGGCCGTATGATGGCGCTGGTTAAAGAGCTCGGGCTGGACGAAAACACGATCTTTGTTTTCTCAAGCGACAACGGTCCGCTGCACGGCACACATGAAGGAATTGCGGGTACCGACAGCATTTTCTTTAACTCCGCTGGCGGTCTGCGCGACGGCAAGGGGTCGCTTTACGAAGGCGGTTTGCGCGAGCCAACGATTGTGCGCTGGACGGGCAAAATTAAATCCGGCACCACGAGCGCGCGTCTGAGCGGTTTCGAAGACTGGGTGCCGACGCTGCTCGAAGTCGCCGGAGCGAAGGCCGCGACGCCGCAGGACACAGACGGCATCAGTTTGTTGCCCACGTTGCTCGGTGAGTCACAGCCCGATAGGCCATTTTTGTATCGCGAATTTCCCGCATACCTCGGCTACCAGTGCGTGCGCGTGGGCGATTGGAAGGGACTTCGGAAAAATCTACTCGTGAAGAATCGGACTCCCAAGGTCGCGAACCCTGATTATCACATTGAACTTTATAACCTGCGCGATGATGCGGCTGAGACTCAGGATCTCTCGGCGCAGAACCCGGAGACCGTCGCAAAAATTGAGCGAATCATGCGCGAGCAACACGTCAACTCCGTGGATTTTCCTTTCCCAGCGCTAGACAAAAACTGAGCCAATATAGCATGCTTAAAGATCGGTATGCACCCAGCCAACATTAACTGGGCGAATACACTACACTCCGAACTGATGAAAGCGATTCGCCGGAGGTGGCGGAAAAAGTTACGGCTCAAGTTTTGCATCTCGACGGCATAACGAAAAAGCGTGAAGCGAGGAGCAAAACCTACCACGCTAGTGGGATCCCCCCTTCCCAATGTTCACGCAATCAAAGACAAGAGTTTTCCACGTACTGGCGGCTTTTGGGTTTTCCCTGCTCTCAAACAGCGCTCTAGGCGCCGGTGCCGACCAGACGCAAACTCTCCTGACTTTCAACAGGCACGTACGTCCCATTCTTTCGGAGAACTGCTTTTCCTGTCACGGTCTGGATGCAAAGAAACGCAAGGCGGATTTGCGCTTGGACACGCCCGAGGGCGCATACACTGCCTTGGAGGGAGCCTTTCCAATAAGGCCCGGCAACCCTGCTCAAAGCTCGGTCTGGAAGCGTATTCAAAGCGTCGATCCAGACGAACAGATGCCCCCACCGGATTCGCATAAAAAGCTCACGCTAGCACAGAAAGAGATCATCAGGGGTTGGATAGAGCAGGGGGCGCCGTACGAGAAGCACTGGGCCTTTGAACCCATCGCACTTCCCCGCGTGCCAGTTCAGCCAACGGGAGAGAAGAAGCAAGATAGTGCCATCGATGCGTTTATCGCCCACCAGCGCGTGAAGGCAGGTTTTGTGAAAGCGCCCGAAGCCGACCGGGCGACCCTTATAAGGAGAGTTGCGTTTACTTTGACCGGACTTCCTCCGACTCCAAGTGCTCTGGAAGCCTTTCTGACAGATAAATCTACGGAGGCTTACGAGTCCATGGTGGACGGCTACCTAGGGACGCTTCAATTCGGCGAGGAAATGGCCCGGCACTGGTTGGATGTGGCCCGTTATGCTGACACCCATGGACTCCATCTCGACAACGAACGGGAAACTTGGGCCTACAGGGATTGGGTCGTGAATGCGTTCAACCAAAACCTATCCTTCGATCAGTTTACCATCGAGCAAATCGCGGGCGATCTACTTCCCAATGCGACTCTGGGGCAGATTACTGCAACCGGGTTTTCTCGCTGCAACGTCACCACAGGTGAAGGCGGCGCGATCTCCGAGGAGTACCGCCATTTGTACGCAGTCGACCGCACGGCCACCGTCATGCAAGCCTGGACGGGCCTCACCGCGGGCTGTGCGCAGTGCCACGACCATAAATACGACCCGCTTTCCACCAAGGAATTCTATTCGCTGTACGCCTTCTTTTTCAGCGCCGCCGACCCACCCATGGATGGCAACATCTCGGCTACTGAGCCGTATTTAAAACGTCCTTCCCAGACACAATCCGAGGCTCTCACCAAAGCCAAGACGGCTGAAATTGAGGCGCTTCGCCAGCTTGCCGAGGCCGCTGGAAAGCTTGACTACAAGGAGCCGGATTTAGAAACCGGAGGCGTTCCTTTGCCCGGGACTCAGGTTGTTTTTGATGATAATGTTCCGCTCGCTTGCGAGATTAGGAATACCACTCGCAACCCAAGCGTCTGGATCACGGATCCTCCGTTTGGGGCGCATTCGGGGCGGCGTGTGCTTCGCCAATTGTCCGGTCAGTTTACTGAAGACATTCTGCAGGCAGGTGCAGTCCCCTTAACCGTGCCCGAAAATGGTGAATGCAGTTTTTGGGTGCGACTGGACCCGCAGTCTCCTCCTCGCGGACTGTCGGTTCAGATTCAGGGACGTAAAGCTTATTGGGGGGAGCGCGCCTATACCGACGGGGCCAAGGCACAGGCTGGTGACAAGGATCTAGGACTCGGACAACTTCCGCCCCCCGGAGTTTGGACGCAACTTTCGTTCAAGTTGGAGCAATTGGAACTCAAGCCCGGGAGTCGGATTGAAACTTTTGCGGTGCAACAAAACGGAGGAATCGTCTTTTGGGATAAATGCACGATCACTGGGCGTTTATCCCCCAAGACAGATCCGCTGGTGTCTATGCAACAATGGTGGGGCGCTTTCACCAAAAAGGCCAAGGCCGACGAAACCGACCTTCCTGCTAACATTCTGAAGAGCCTTCTTGCCGGTCCTGACAAAGCGGATTCAACCGCTAAAAAGGAAGTGCAGGACTATTACCTCGGTAGAATCTCAGCCACAGTTCCCGTTGAAATTCTCAAACTGCGAGCTGCTTGGTTGGCAGCCAAAGTGGAGAGAGCGTCTGTGAGTGAAAGCGTTCAAGGCACTCTCGTTTTCCGCGATCTCAGCACTCCGATGGACACCTTCGTCGCGATGCGTGGGCAATACGACAAACATGGCGATAGCGTCGAGCCAGGGGTTCCCCGAGTGTTTCCAGTCCTTAAAAAAGAAAGGCACGAGGGTCGCGCCACTCGGCTTGATTTTGCGCGTTGGCTTGTGGCGCCCGAAAATCCTCTGACGGCGAGGGTCGCCGTAAACCGCTTCTGGCAACAGATCTTCGGCGTGGGGTTGGTTAAAACGAGCCATGACTTCGGCTCTCAAGGAGATCCTCCCAGCCATCCGGAACTTCTTGACTGGCTGGCCGCCACGTTCCGAGACTCCGGATGGAACGTGAAGGCACTCATTCGAGTGATGGTGACTTCCGAAGCCTTCCGCCAAAGCTCGGCTCTGTCTCCGGAGATGCGGGAGCGCGATCCGGAAAACCGAATGCTCGCCCGCGGCCCCCGCCTCCGATTGGATGCGGAGCAAATCCGAGACAACGTTCTGTTTGTAAGCGGACTGTTGGATAAAGAGATGGGCGGTCGCGGCAGCATGCCCTATCAGCCACCCAATATTTGGGAACCCGTTGGTTATGCAAACAGCAATACCCGGTATTACCTACAGGAACACGGCGCGTCTCTGCACCGGCGCAGCCTCTATTGCTTTTTGAAACGGACCGCTCCACCTCCGTTTATGTCGACCTTTGACGCCCCGAGTCGTGAACAAAGCTGCGTACGCCGCGAGCGCACCAACACTCCGATGCAAGCGCTGCAGTTGCTCAACGATGTCCAGCACTTTGAGGCTGCCAGAGCCCTTGCCGAGCGCGTGCAGCAAGAAGGGGGCAGCTCAGAAAATGCTCGAATCCAATGGCTCTTCCAAGTCGTCCTGGCACGCACGCCCGACGAGCGTGAAACCGTCCTCCTTCGGCAAGCCTTGCAAAAACAAAGGGAACTTTATCGCAACTCTCCGCAGGATGCCGCCCTCGTGGTCAACGCCGGCGAGGCCCAACCCAAAAAGAGCGCGCCATCCCCCGAGTCGGCGGCCTGGACGCTCTTAGCAAATCTCGTGTTAAACTTGGATGAAACAGTCAACCGGAACTGACCTCATGGACCCACTTGTTGAATGGACAAACCTCCAAACCCGACGCCAATTTTTCCATCACTCCGGCATCCGTCTGGGGGGGCTGGGGCTCGCGTCTGTCCTTGGACATAATGCCTTGGGCGCGCCGACCTCGAGCGCCCGAATGAATCCGCCGCTGCCGGATCTTCCTCATTTTGCCCCAAAGGCGAAGGCGGTAATCTACCTCCACATGAACGGAGGTCCTTCCCAATTAGATACCTGGGACTACAAACCACATCTCGCAGACTGGTATGACAAGGATCTTCCTCCCAGCGTTCAGGGAGGACAACGGCTCACCGGCATGACCAGCAAACAAACCCGGTTTCCCGTGGCGCCCAGTCTCTTTGAGTTTTCAAGGTACGGCCAATGCGGACGTTGGGCGAGCGAACTGGTCAAGCACACTGCCCTTCATTCTGATGATATCGCCTTGGTAAAGACGGTGCACACGAATGCCATCAACCACGATCCTGCCTGCACCTTCGTGATGACCGGACGCGAGGTTCCAGGCTATGCCAGTCTCGGCTCCTGGCTTAGCTACGGGCTTGGCAGTGAGAGCGATAATTTGCCGGCCTTCGTGGTCCTCACTCCTACGTGGAAATCAACGGGCGCCGCTCAGGCCTTATTCACACGCATGTGGAGCAGCGGCTTTTTGCCAGGCCGCTTTAATGGCGTCGCTCTCCGATCCTCGGGAGACCCAGTTTTGTACATTCAAAATCCTGATGGAGTTTCCACTGCAAGCCGGCGTTCCATGTTGGACACACTTGCAGAAATGAATACCCATCGCTTCCAAACCATGGGTGATCCCGACATCCAAAACCGTATCAGCCAATACGAGATGGCGTTCCGAATGCAGACCAGCGTGCCCGAACTGGTGGATCTTTCCGGAGAAACAGCCGCAACCCTCGAGTCCTACGGACAGGATGTTTCTAAACAGGGCACCTTTGCCTCCAGTGCGATTATGGCCCGGCGTCTCGTCGAGCGCGGCGTCAGAGTTGTCCAAATCCTACACCGGGGCTGGGATCAACACGGGAACCTCCCAAGCGAAATTCGCCTCCAGTGCCAAGACACCGATCAAGCCATAGGCGCCCTCCTCGCGGACTTGAAACAACGCGGCCTTTTTGAAAGTACGTTGGTGGTCTGGGGCGGCGAATTCGGCCGCACCGTTTATTCTCAGGGCACCCTGACGAAAACCAACTACGGCAGAGACCACCATCCAAGAAACTTTTGCATGTGGATGGCTGGAGCTGGAGTTAAGGGAGGCGCTGTTTTAGGGGAGTCCGACGACTTCAGCTATAACATCGCCTCAGACCCCGTTCATTTGAACGACCTGAACGCCACCATCCTGCATTTGTGCGGAATCGACCACGAACGGCTGAGCGTGAAATTCCAAGGCCTCGACGCCCGCTTGACGGGCGTGGAAAAGCAAAAGGTCGTCTCCCAAATTTTGTCTTAACTTCGAAAACAGAAATTGTGCGTCCAAAATGGGCTCGAATTGCGCAGGCATCCACTCTGAGCGTGGGCTGGATGCACTTGCGAAAGGTGAGCCCGAAATGTCCGCGATTGGGGAGTCAAGCCACCTGGGGTTGTTGTGGCTTTTAAGATCAGAGGATCTTGCGTAAGTCGACAGAGTCACACTGTCTTCCTGTAATGCATCTCATTCTGGCTCTGTGAGATGGCGTAAGTAAATAAATCTGGTGTACTATTTTTGCGTTGTTTGAAACGTCTGGGAGTGCGAGCGGGAGGGGATAGAAATTGTGTACGCTCGGCCATCGGGATTTACTGAGCATTTTAAACCATGAGCCTCGCAGTTGTTACCGAGGTCGCCATGGTTGGCGATGTATTCCTTCGGCGCGTTGAGGGCTCCTTCTCCCGCCACGTTTTCGTGGATTTGATACATGGCTTGGAGCCCCGCCACGGCCTTCAATGCGTCGATTGCGACCTTGCTGGTGCCCTTGCGCGGGCCATTGTTCATCACGGAAACAGTGGGAGCCAAGCTTTTGACAAGGACCGGATTGTTGCTTACATGGAGCCCATGGTGGTTCACCTGATAGAGGTCTACGGTTCCAACCACGTTGTTTGGACAAACCAGCTTTTCCTCTGCGTTCCAGGTTAAATCGCCGCCGTCAAAAAAACGAAACGCTCCAAACTCGAGGAGCAACACAACGCTATTGGCGTTGTCGGAGGTATCTGGCGGCTGCGGATCGGCGCTCCCGCAACATGAGTTTGCAGATGCCGTTCCACTGGCGGAGCCAATGAACTTTTGATTCGCCCCCAGGCAGCGCAGCGAAAGCTTTTGGGCGGCAGATCCCTCGCTTTGGCGCAGCGGCACGAAGTCTCCCGCAGCGAGAGTCACACGCCGCTGCACTTTCGCCTCCCGGTAAGGAGCACTGGTGACGGCCCAGAGTTTTGGATTCGCGCCGAGATCGGGAGGCCCGTCGGGTAGTCCCTTGTCGTAAAGTGTGCCCACAGGCATCAACTCGGCAAGCTCTGCTGCACCCCCGAAATGATCGATGTGGAAATGCGTGACCACCAAATGATCGATTTTTTTAACCCCAGCCGCGGAGGCCACTTTAAAGATGCGGGCCGCATCCCGGCCTCCCGGATTTCCGGAGTCAATGAGGATGGATTCACCTTCGGGAGTGACCAGAAGCGTCGAGCCGCCGCCCTCGGAATCAATCCAATAGATCTCTAGGGGTTTCGCCGCGGAAGCAGCGGAAAGGGGCGTCGTCGCCACGCACATCAGCACAGCGATGGTGAACCAACGGAGGGGAATGGTTTTCATAAGGGGGGGAAAGCACGATAAGATCAACCCAGTCTTCATGCTCTTCGCATGTTCAATGTTAACGCAATCCGGTCAACCTCCAAAAAATGGAGGTCGTCGCCGTTGTTCGCATCCCTCGGAAAAAGAAGGGGGCGACATTGGCCGAACCAAATATTGACGGAAGCATCCGCCTTTTGCCGTAGATGCGCCGAAGCTAGAAAATGTGCTTCAATGATTTGCTTCGCACAAACTTGCTGCCGCTCGCATGGGTGCGAAGCGTTCCTCCTTTCCAAAGGTGCCGCCGCTTAACTACCGCATGAAGCCTAGCAAATCAGGAAGAAGATCAGTAAACAGATGGCAATGAACAGGCGTTTTAGTCATCTCTGTCCTGTCTGGAAATCTGGTTAGAGCGGTGCTCACTACTTCCAGATTGTTTTAGTAAAACTGAATTGGGGCACACTGCTCTTTCACCGAATTTGTCATGCCGAAGAATCTTTTTGGGAAAATAACTCCTGCCAGCCTTTCCAAGGCTAAGCGCGAAGCCGCTGAATCCGTCACGCAATATGAAAAGAGGCTCCTAGATGTTTGCTGCATGCCATCAGGAGATGCACTGATGGCGATGAAGAGCAGGGAGGAAGGCTTGCTCTCCCTTGATGTTGCGGAACTCCGTGCTAAGTGGGGGCCGAATGATCTCGGGCAGAAGAAGAAGCACAGTGTCGTTATAGAGATCCTGATGCGGTGTAAAAACCCGCTTGTGATTCAGTTGCTTGTAATTGCAGGAATCTCCTTAGCCACAGGAAATACAACGTCAGCAACCATCGTGGGGCTGATGATCGTTATTTCAGTCGGGCTTTCTTATTATCAGGAAAGAAAATCTGGCAAGGCCGTTGAAAAACTCAACGCCATGGTGCAGAGCACCTGTCACGTGGTTCGCAACGGCCAGGAGGTAGAAATCCCCATGCACGATATCGTACCCGGCGATGTCGTTGTATTACAGGCGGGATCAATCATTCCCGCTGACCTTCGGCTGCTTTCAGCAAAAGACTTTTTCGTCAGCCAGTCTTCTCTCACTGGTGAATCCATGCCCGTTGAAAAACACGCGGCCCCGCCCGAAACTCCTTCCCGAGCGGTTATCGAGATGCCCAATGCCGTATTCCAGGGCAGCAATGTGGTCAGTGGCACCGCTAAGGCCCTTGTAATCAATACGGGAATACGCACACACTTCGGATCTATTTCTGAAAAACTGGGGGGTGCGCCAGTTCTCACGAGCTTTGATCGGGGAATCGCAGGATTCACATGGCTCATGATCCGCTTCATGTTGGTGATGGTCGGCATCGTCTTCTTGATCATTGGAATTACCAAACACGACTGGTCTGATGCCTTGATGTTTGGTCTCGCAATATCGCTTGGCCTCACGCCCGAGATGCTTCCCATGATGGTCGCCGTGAACCTCGCAAAGGGCGCCCTCGCGATGTCCAAAAAGAAGGTGATCGTGAAAAAACTTCATGCGATCCAGAACTTCGGGGCCATTGACATTCTTTGCACCGACAAAACCGGGACCCTTACCCAAGATCGTGTCATTCTAGAAAAACATGTCGATGTCACCGGCAAGCAAAGCGAGGACGTACTCCGCTACGCATACATGAACAGTTACTACCAGACGGGGCTGCGCAACCTTCTGGATCTTTCGGTTCTCTCGCACACCGACCTTGATGTGGATAAAGGGTGCCGAAAAGTGGACGAGATCCCGTTCGACTTTAAGCGCAAACGGATGTCTGTAGTGGTTGATTACGAAGGGGATCACGTCCTCATTTGCAAGGGGGCTGTGGAGGATATTTTCAAGAGCTGCACACATTACCAAGTTGATGAAGAGGTCTACATGATGATTGATCTCATCAAAAACGACCTGCTTGAGGAGTTCGAATCCCTTAGCCGGGACGGATACCGCGTCTTGGGCATTGCTTATCGCGAGTTCGGGCAGGAGAAGAGCACCTTTTCGGTCGCGGATGAAATGGATCTAGTCCTCCTTGGCTATATCGCTTTTCTTGATCCACCCAAAGAGTCTGCCCAGAAGGCTATTGCCTCGTTGGCACGCTATGGTGTGAGCACCAAGATCCTCACTGGCGACAATGCGCTTGTGACGCGCAAGGTTTGTAAGGATGTCCATTTGGACGCTGGCGAAATCATCACTGGCGACCAAATCGTGGATCTTAACGAAGAACAGTTGGGCGAACTGGCTGAACGCACCACTGTCTTCGCCCGACTCTCCCCATCCCAAAAAGAAAGCATCATTGTCGCCCTGCAAAAGCGGGGGCACGTAGTCGGGTACATGGGAGACGGCATTAACGACGCTCTGTCGTTGCGGGTAGCAGACGTTGGGATCTCGGTTGACACAGCGGTGGATGTCGCAAAGGAGTCAGCCGACATTATCTTGCTGGAACGCAGTCTTATGGTGCTCGAAGACGGAATTTTGGAAGGGCGCAAAGTCTTCGCAAACATCATCAAGTACATTCGGATGGGAGCCAGTTCCAACTTTGGTAATATGTTCAGTATGACGGGAAGCAGCTACTTCCTGAGCTTCCTGCCCATGGCCCCTATTCAGATTCTGGTGAACAACCTCCTTTATGATTTCTCCCAGACGGGAATTCCATCTGACCATGTAGACGAAGAGTTTTTATTGCAGCCTAGAAAATGGAACGTCGGCAATATCCAAAAATTCATGATGTGTGTTGGGCCGACCAGCTCGATTTTTGATTATGCGACTTTTGCACTCATGCTTTATTTTTTCAAATGCAGTGACCTGAATCTCGCGGCTCCCGCTGCGCTGCTCCATCGCTTTGCCGGAGGCTCCAACATTGCGCCCGATGACACCTACGCCGCCGCGTTATTTCACTCCGGGTGGTTTGTGGAATCTCTGATTACCCAGACACTGGTCGTTCACGTGATCCGCACCCGCAGAATCCCGTTCATTCAGAGCTCCCCCAGTCCGCAATTATTAATCTCGACGCTACTTATTGCAGCGATTGGCTCAGCAATTCCATATATAACCCCAGTAGCCACCTATCTTGGAATGGTGCCGCTGCCGCCGGTTTATTGGGTATTCATAACAGCAATGATGCTGTGTTACGTGATCCTGACGCATTCCGTGAATGCGTGGTTCGCACGTAAATTTGGAATCGATTAATCGCAGCTTATTCCTTCTCCATGAGATCTATCCTCACCGCACTTCACAAAGGCCGACTTGTTGAACTCCCCAACAACATCAAGACCGATGCCTTGGAATTTCTAGGAGCACTTCTTGAGGCCGTCCCGGAAATCTATGATGAAGACGGTATTGCGGAAAAGACCCTGAAGCGAGAAAGCCTCCACAATACCGGAATTGGAAAAGGATGGGCCTGTCCCCACGCAATCTCTGAACACGACGGAGAGTTGCAGTGTGCGATAGGGTGGAGCCCCACTGGGATTGACTACGGTGCCCCCGACGATGGTTCCGTACATTTGGTTGTAATGTATTACATTCCAAACTCTCAGCGCAGTGTCTACCTCAAGGAGGTTTCTCAACTGGCCAAAGCAATCAAAGAGAACGAGGACCTGCAAAAGCTTCAGGAAATCACGGAACTTTCCGACGTACGTCATGCACTCCTTGATGCAATCACTCATGCCATCGAATCGGCAGCCCCCGAAGCTCGGGCCCGGATGATTCATTTGGAGGTTCGCCACGCCGAAGTCGCCGCTGAAAGCGAGCGCTCTTCGGGCGCTTTTGACCCTATTGCACGTTCACTGCAGCCTGTTTCTGTTCTTGTTATTCCCGGAGTGCGGCCTGTGGTACTCGCCCAAGAGCAAAAGTTAGTGGAGATCCTTGAGTCTTCACCCACGCTCGTCGCGGATCTCGCAAGGGGAGGTCCGTCGGTAATCGGCGACTTCACTGTTATTTTGCGTGCGAGTGAAAGTTTTGCAGGTCAGAGGATCCTTCACGAGTGCATCTCGTTCCACTCGGCAGCAAAAAAACAACCCGTTTAACAAGCCGAGCTCAGTGTCTGGGACGCTTTTAACCGGCAGTCTGGCACTTTGCGGCGCTGTGTTTTTAGGGGCGCCATTCTGGGGGGCACGCAAGTTGGGGCTAGTGATTTCCCGTGCTTGAGGTGGGCTTGAAAAGCACATCCTGCTTGAACGGTTATTATCGTGGGAAATTACAACTTCGGCTAAGTCGGACTCCATTAAATGCCGGGGACGCCTGCGCAATTTAAGTCCCTTTTTAACGGCCTACTTCTGTTTTCGGGATAAACAAGCAGCGTGGGGGGGGACGCTTTTGGGCGTTAAATTTGGGCGTTAAAGTGAATGCTAAAATTGTTGGACGTGGCGTGCTAAATGCTTTATTGCCTTGGCTATTTTATTAGTTCGAGTTCCGTAAGTCATCCGGTATTGATACATTTCATTGAGGGCTGTCGTGGGGTGCTGGAATTTTACAATCCATTATTTGCCATGAAGTTGTCACCAAGGTTGCCTTTTAGAAACTCCATATTTGATGCTCCCGAGGCCAATGCCGATCAGGCCGGTTTCGGAAATAGAGGTGAAATGCCACGGTTAAGCACAGGGTTTCGCGTTCTGGCGTTGATGACGGCCTTGATGGTGTTTTTGCAGGGGCCGGCGGCGTTGCTTGCAAGCGAGTTCAACATAGATGCCGGAGTTAATCAGGAAATTAGTAGCGTCGTGCTCGGCGGACCTATTATAAAAAGCGGCCTTGGTACATTGATTTTGAGCGGGGCAAATACATTCGCTTCGGGCACCTTGAATGCAGGGGTTTTGAAGGTCGGCAGCACGGGCGCGCTCGGCGCAGGTTCGCTGACCATCAACGGAGGGTCACTTGATTTTGCCTCGGCATTAACGGTGAGCAACCAGACGATTTGGGTTGCTGACTTTGGTTTTGTTGGAACGTCCAATGGAACGCTGAGTTCAGGTTCGGTGAGTCTGGTCAATGATGTGACCGTTACGGTGGGTGCAAATGTTTTGACGGTGAGAGGGACCATCACGGAGGGCGGACTTTCCAAGAATTTGACCAAGGCTGGATTGGGCACGTTGGCTCTAGGTGGTTCTCTCCTGTACACGGGGACAACCTTCGTAACGGCTGGCACATTAAATGTTACCGGACACTTTGCAAATTCCGGAACCCTCAATGTTGCCGCGGGAGCCGTAACCAACGTATCCAACGCTGATCTTTTAAGCACGGTACTCAACTCCGGAAATCTCAACTTCCTCGCCACCGGCGGTTCCTCGACAATCGGCAGTATTTCCGGCAACGGGATCACTGCATTTTCTGGCACAGCGGATGTTACGACGATTAACGGTGGTTCCGTCTTATTCACTGGCGCGACTACCAATACTGTCACCACGTTGAGTGGCGGTTCACTTACACTGTTCAGCGCAGGCTCGACCTCACTCACTTTACTCACCGGCGGCGTGGTGCAAAACGGCGGGACTCTTTCCCTCTCTGGCTTTGGAGGAGGCATTGTGATGAACTCCGGTTCGCTTCGCGTTACGATCCTAAGTGCAGGCTCTTTGAGCAATACAGGCATCGCAACTTTGGGAGAAATGAGCGGGGGCACTGCCAGTAGCAGTGGCACTCTCGTGATTACACGCTCCCTCAATGGCGGTTCGCTCACCAATACCGGTGCGCTGTCGATTGGAACGCTCACTTCAGGGGTGTTGTACGTCAATGGTGGTACGGTGACGGTATCAAGCGGTACCTTTGTGGGGCTTTTAAGCGGGAGTGCTGCTGTGAATGTAAACGGTTTGGTGATATTGGGCGGGACGTTGGGTGGTTACTCTGGTGCGCTGACAAATAACGGCGGCTCGCTGAGGGTGGATGGCCTGCTTGCTGGTGGAAATAATCTTACAGTGACGGCGGGTTCAGCGGTCTTTACGAGTGCTGGATTCCTGACGACTGCTGGTTCGTTTGGCGTGGTAAGTAACAGTGGCGCCTTGTCGTTCATCTCCAACAGCGGCACTGTAAGTATTGGCTTTATGAGTGGGAGCGGGGTGTCGAGTTTCGGCGGCAATTTCCAGACGACGACATTGTCGGACGGGACTATTACGGTGGCTGGGACGGCTTATGTAACGACGTTAAACGGTGGTAGCTTGACCTTGAGTGGATTGAACAACTCGCTGGGGAGTGTGAGCGGGGGCAGCCTCACTATCGGTTCGCCTGCTGTGGGCGCTACGGTGGGAACATTCACTAGCGGCTACGTCGTCAACTCCGGAGCGTTGAGTGTGGCGACGGGCACTTTTGTTGGTACGATGGTGGGAGGGGGTTCGTTTACATCCAGTGGGGATCTGAACTTGGGCGGGACCTTGAGTGGTTACTCTGGGACGCTGACAACCAACAGCGGCACGTTGATCGTGAGCTCGGGGCTCGCTGGTAATAACAGTGTGATTGTGGCTGGTGGTTCGGCCGTATTTTCTTTGGCCGGGGGTTCCTTCAACAGTGTCACAAACTCCACTGGGTTGGCCTTTAGCGCGAATAGCGGCACGGTAAGCATCACGGCATTGGTCGGAAATGGCGTCACGAGCTTTGCGAAGGATGTGTTACTCGGGGGCGGCATTTCTACTGGCACGGTGAGTGTGGCGGGGAACGCGACGTTGGGCGGCTCTCTGAGCGGTGGAGCGCTGAGCATCTCCGGGAGCGGAGTAAGCTCGCTCGCAGGCGTGACCGGCGGCAGCCTGACGATCGGCGGGGCAGCGACCACAGTAAACGTAGGGGCGTTGATCGGTGGAGTAATCGCCAATAATGGGG
>CALQFT020000091.1 GCA_943329925.2 Opitutus sp. GAS368 | reverse complement strand
CTGTGCCGCCATCGATACGGCACAGCCTGTACAACTTAACAGACAAGCGATTTCAAGAAGGAGGCAAAGAAAAGTTGCTTGGTTCATTGGAGGTGGCACCGCGTAACGCTCACTGATTCATTATCCTGCCGCAGACACCAAAGCGACGAAGAAGATGAAGTTTCGCCCGCCGATGGTGCTGGAAAATAACTCTATCAAGATAACTCCCCAGCTCGTCCCTCGCCTGCGCCCTCCGGGCGCTGTCGGCTCCGCCGCCACCGGCGACTCCCGCCACCCAGAGCCCTCGCTCCGCTCGCTTTGCCTGCTCATGGACGCCCTCGGGCCAGACGGAATCCGAAGCCGTTGTCGTTCGCGTAGGACGGGTAGCCGACGTGGCGCTGCGCGCACCGCGCGTGGTTCTCGCCGCTGTCCCAACGGCTACCCCGCAAGACACGGAACGAGTCGGCACTAGCACCTCTCGGATTGCTCCCAGCAACGGTCGTTCCATACCAATCCCAACACCACTGCAAAACATTCCCAGCCATATCGTACAACCCATACCCGTTCGCCGCAAAACTTCCCACAGGACTCGTGTAGGGATATTTCCCCGTTGCGTATGTCGGGTGACAGCCATTCACATCTCCACTCAAGTCATAGGAATAACCAACCACGTAATAGTTCGCCTGGCTCTGCGAGATTGTATCCCCCAGAGGAAAACGCATCCCAGTGAGTCCTCCCCGCGAGGCCACTTCCCACTCCGCTTCCGTTGGCAGCCGGTACCCGTTCGCACTCCAATTACAGGCCACGTCGTCCCTCTGACCTGTCCGGTAAATGGTTCTGCTCACCGAATAACACGGCGTCAAGCCGTCCTTCTCGCTCGCTGCGTTTGCCCATTTTACGACGTCGTACCAACTCACCGTCTGCACAGGATGGTTCGATGCCTTCCCGGCTCCAACCGCCAAATCTGTGTAACCGTGAGCCAGCGCCCACGTCCGAACCGTGTCCCATTGGTCCTTGGTCGTGTCATTCACCGCCATGTAATACGCACTCAAGTTCACTGTCTGCACAGGTGCATCATTAATATCACTGTCTCCGCTTAAGTTCCCGCGCTGGTAGCTCCCCGCTGGGATTGGAACCATATCCACCGAGATAACAGGAACAACCAATTCACCCAGTACGAACTGGCGGCCGTCGGAGCTCACCCCGCGGCCAAGCCAACCGGAAAAACCCCCTTGCAGCAAGACCCCTTGAAGGGTGACCCGTTTGCTTGTGTTGCCGGAAGTGATGACCACGCTGCCGGAAAGCAGCCCGGAGCCCAGACTGAGGCTGAGCGCGGGGGCGCGGAACCCCGCTTGCGCCGAACCCGGCACGGCACTGACCGCGTTGCGAAACACGGACTGCACATCAAACGCCTTGATGGCCGACGAAGCCCCCGCTGATAAAATATTCAATGAGATCGCGCGCGGCCCAACGTGCGTTGCGAACGGGATGAGCGTCTGACCGGTTGGCGCCGGGACGAACGCCGCGCCATTGGGCACCCAATGGGAGGCAAAAACCGGCGTAGGCCCGCTTGGACCGGTGACAAACACCGGGCCGCGTGCCCCGGAATACCAGGCCTCACGCCGCGCAAAGGAGCCGCTGATGGAGGCGTCCTCGCCCGGTTGCGGAAGGGTGGAAAGGAAAGCGAATACCCCGTTGGTGCCCGTGGGCGTAAGGAATTCGAGATCCGAATGTTGCCCATTACGGTTGGTGAGTCGGCTGGAGGCGGTGAACCTCTCGCCATTGGAAAGGGCTCCCAAGGCTATGACAGCGCCAGATTTGCGAGCGGAAATGGAGAAATACCCGCCTTCAATCCCAGCATTAGGAGGAGTCCCATAGGAGTAGGAACCTGCATTCAAACCTGCACTCACACCTGCACTCACAAAACTGCCAGTGAACAACGGCGGCCCGCTGTAATCGGCATCGGCCAACGGAGTGAGGACGCCGCTGAGGAAAACGTCATTAGCCTCGTTTATCAGGGCTCGGAGAACTGGGGCATCGGTGCCGTTGCTAGTATCGACCCAAATATGGAGGTTCAAGGGCACTAGACGCACCTTTGGAGGGGTTTGACTATCGTAGTAAGCCCAATCTAGCCTTGGAAGATTGCCGGCAATAGTCACGTTGTAAACGCTGTCTGCGTCGAAGCGTCCGCCAAATGCGTAGGTATTGCGCCCGACCATGAGTTTGCCCGACAGCGCCCCGGATGATGTCACTGCGACCTGCAACGCACTCAAAGGATAGAACCCATATGGAGTAATACCAGTAAAGGTTGACGAAGCAAATTCTGGAGTCAAAAGACCGCCGGCAGCTTTGTTGCGCCCGCCCACAAGGAGATAAGGGTTGGCCTCAAAGACGGCGTTTAGAACCGTATCGCCCGTGATGGTGAGGGTAGTGGCGGGAGGACGAGTCGGATCCACAGGCAGGGACTCGCCATCGATGATGGTCTCAATGCGGCGCAGGATGCCGCCCGGGTTTGGGATGGCAGTGAGCACAACCTTGGAGCCCAAAGTGACGAATCCGTCGTCATCGGCAGCGGGAGTGATGTTGTAAGTCAGCGAACCGGGCCCCTGCCAACCCACGAAGAGGGGCACCTTGCGCAGCACGGTCAAGGACTGGGTCACGGGCACGTCGGTGACGGCGCCTTTATAATCTCGGGCCGAAACCTCAAACTTCAAAGTCCCCGTCACCCCAGCGGGCAAGGCAATCGAGACACTCCAGCGCACCCTGTGGTTGCCAAAGGCATCTGCGTCGAGAGGCTCCAGAGTGGCGTCGTAGGATTCGCGCACCGTCCCATCTAGAGTGGTGAGGGTGACCTTGCTCACTCCGGAGGGATCCTTGGCCGTGCCCTCGAGGTAGACCCAGCCGTCATAGGTAGTCAACGAGGTGCCGGCAATTGGCGGGGTCAAATCTACAATTGGGGCGCTGCTGTCAGCACGGGTGCCGAGGGTTTGATTGAGACCATCTTCGGCCTGAGAAAGGGCCTCCTCCGCTTCCGCGATATCGCTAAGGGTAAGCCCCGGATAAGCGCTCTTGATCAAGGCCCGGTTGAGCGTGTTGGGGATGTAGCGGTTTTTGACAAAAACAGGGAGATCCGAGCGCCAACCTGGGGCGTGGTTGAAGAATACGGTTGGCGAAATAATGATATTATCCGATCCACCATGCATGACTATGGTGCGCTGACCTAAAACAGCGTCTGTAGCGCCGATGGAGGAGAGTGTCTTATTGACGACATCGCGGAAATTGCGTTCGTCATTGCGCGAGGAATCGTCTTCCAAACGAGCCGTCCCGACCGAGGGATCCACTCGTTTTGAAGTACTCGATCCAGGCGCGGGATTAACGAAGTCCGAAAAAGACTGGTAGCAGGTCATTGCGAGCTTTGAACGGGTCAAAAACTCCGCTTGCGCAGCCGTCCCAGTGGCGGAGGCCGTGAGCAATTTAGGGTAGTTGGCCAGAAGAAACTCCACGGAGAGGCGGCCATTCACGCGGTCGGTTTGAAGCGCGGAAAAGTCGACGTCGGTATTTTGGGTTTCGAGCCATTTGAGCGCGGAAAGGAACCCGTTGATGATGGAACGAAAAAGGACAACGTCGCCGTAGTCCACGACAGCGTCCTCGGCGCTTGCATCCGGAGAGACATCGGAGCCTCGCAGTATGGTGACAAAACCCGGGGATACGATTTTGGCAAGGTTACCCTCCGCCGCGAGGAGCTTGGGATAGAAGTTTGTGAGCAGCCAGTTGCGCGCCGTAATAGAGAGGGCACCTTTGGGAAAGCCTGCGGGACTGAAGGCGAGCGAAAAGTTCCAAGGGTCAGCACTACCGGAGAACCCGAGGGCGCTGAGGGTGGAAGTCGTGGCGGGATCGTTCCAAAGGAAGTACAAATCCAGAACGGAGCGCAGCAAGAGGGCGGTGCCATCGGCGGGGTTGGAGGCGAGGGCGAGGGCGATTTGGTTGGAGGCCTCGGGATAGTCTTTGCGTGCGAGCGCAACACGCGCCAGCGCGACGTAAGCGGAATCCACGGCGACAGCGATCGACTGGCCGAGGACCACGGCGCCGCCAGAGGTGGCACGGAGTTGGTAAATACCCGAATCCACAGCAGAGATGCTGCCGGAGTTGACGGTGGCGGAACTGCCTCCAGTAAGGGTAGAGCTGCCCCCAGTGATGAGGGGTGTGCCATTTTTAGTCCACTGGTAGGTGACGGCGGAGGCGCCTGCACTTAGGCTGCCGGTGAGGCTAAGGCGGGCACCCACCGCGAGTCGCTGAGTCTCGGCGGGTTGGGTATTCCAAGCGTAAAGGGTGGCGGAGCTTGTGGTCTGCGAGGCTCCTTGGGTAACCGTCAGCGTATAGACGCCGGAACTACCGGAGTCCACCGAATCCACAGTGAGAGGCAACGGAATACCGGAGACAGGCGAAGATAAACCCCAGTCGCTATTGACCCCGACTTGGATGGGATCGCTGGCGTAGGTGTCTGCGTAGTTCATCCAAGGATTTTGCATATCCCGCGGCTTGAAGTTGCCCAATTGGCCGGAATAATTTCCACCCCATGCCCAAAGTCGGCCATCCTTGGAAAGAACGACGTTGAAACCCCTCCCGGAGCTTATCGCAACAGTGCTACCGAGAGCTGCAACGGGAGAGGCAGAATCCTCAGCGACGCTGAAAACCGAGCCGTCCCTGCGTCTGGCTAACAGCTGGGAGTCGCCCGCAGTAACCGAGGCCCAATCCGTGCCAAACCCGTTACGAGCAGCCAAAGTGCTGTAATCCAGCAAGCGCGTTGGCAGCGCGACCTGCCCGGAGGCAAATAGTCCCGGGGTGCGTCCCCAGGCCCACAGGCTGCCGTCTTTTTTGACCGCGGCGGTGTAATTGTTTCCGTAATAATTGGAGGATTTCAGGGGGGACACTGTGCTCCAGTCGGAGTCTTGGCCCACGCGGGCAGGTGTGCTCACGGAATAATTCCACCCCCACCAAGACCATCCAAGACCAAGTGTGGAGTTGCTGTTGTCACCCCAGGCCCACAGCGTACCGTCAACCTTCACCCCGTAACTACAGCCCGCACCCGCGGCCATCCCCGCCCACTCGCTAGGGGAACCAACCAAAATAGGGCTGCTTGAACTATCAGAAGAACCGTTTCCGAGCTGCCCCGAATCACCGCTGCCAAACGCATACAAACTCCCAGCCCGAGTCAGGGCCAGCACATGGTCACGCCCAGCGCTCACCGAAGACCAGCTGGTTCCTGAATCAATTTTTGTGGGTTGTAAATACGACCCCCAATATCCTGAACCCCACACCCAAAGCGTGCCATCCCGACGGACGGCTACGGAAAGATTCTCGCCTCCGCTTACCAAAGCCCAGTTGCGTTCGGAGCCAATCTGAACCGGAGCATTTTGAGAGGTGTTGGTTCCATCGCCGAGTTGGCCGAAATCATTACTGCCCCAGGCCCAGAGGGAACCATCGCGTTTGATTGCGAGGGTATGATTCGCGCCAGCGCCGACGGCAGCCCAGTCATCCACGGCGACGGCGACCAGAGGATCACTCAGAGGGAGGCCGTTTCTTTTCCACTGGAACTGAGCCGCACCTGAGGCGAGCACAGTGGAGGCAAGGGCTACGGAACTTTGGCCAGAATCGGAATTTAAGAGCTGCCGACTGACAGGAAGAATGGCTGGAAGCGGACGAAGCGGAAGCGTAGTGAGTGTGATAGAGGCGGTGCCAGAAGTGAGCGTGGAATAATTGCCCCGTGCATCCTCAGCCCGCGCACTTAAAAGGGTGCGCCCCGCGAGAGAGGCGGGAAGCTGAGCGGACCAGTCGTAAGTGCGAAGCCTTACGCCGGCAACACGAGCGCGTTCCACCAGCAGAGCGCTGGCGCTGGCGACATCGGTACCGGTGGTGCGCTGCACCGTGACGCGATTGATGCCGGAATTGTCCGAGACGGTGCCTGAAACGGTAATCCAACCGCTAGAGGCTAGCGAACCTGTCGCGACAGTGCTGGAGAGCGTCAACGTAGCCGTCCCAGAAGAGACTGTGGAAAGTGCGACAGTGGGAGGGACGGTTTCGCGGCCGGTTTTCCACTGATTGTTGAGCCGGGGTTCAAGGGCTGCGAGAGTTTTTTCAAATTCCCCCAACTGGCGCATGCTCAGACCTGGGTAGGCAGCAAGGACTGTCTCAGGCTTGAAGGAGCCCGCCTTGTAAGCGTTGCTGCTGAAGGAAGGCAACTCGCTGCGCCAACCCGGAAGATGATTCACAAAAACGTAGGGCGATGCGGTAAAACGCTCCTGCGTATTCCGGTCAATCCCCGGATAGAAGTCCTTGAGGCCGGCGGTTGCGCTGGCAGCGACGATGGAGTCGCGGAATTTCAAGCAGTTTAGGCGGAAGACATTTTCGCTCAGTTGGTCGGAAAGTGAATCCAGTCGGGCGAGGGCAACGGAGGGAGCGAGGCGTTTTGGCGCTGGAGGCGTGGGGTTAGAGAGCGGGTTGGCAAAGTCGGAGAAGGCGATGTAGTAGGTGATGGCACTCTTGAGGCGCGTCACAAAATCACCCTGAGCCGTCGTTCCATTGGAGGAGGCGGCCGCGAGGGACGGATATTTGCTAAGGAGGGATTCGAGGGAAAGTAGGCCGTTTTTTTGATCGAGCCTCAACGCAGCTAAATCCGCGTCGGTGTTTAGGGTTTCAATCCACTTAAGCCAAGCCATGGCAAAGTTCACCCCGGCGCGCATCGCTTGGACGTCGCCGAAATCAAAGGGGGTAAAGCCGCGGGTGCTGAGCCCCAAATCGGCGTCAGAGATGGCGCCAAGCAGGGTGGTATCTGTAACTTTTCCCAGAAGCGTGTCAGCGTCCAAAAGTTTGGGATAGAGGGTGACGGTCAACCAGGCACGCAGATCCGCGGTCAACATCGCAGCCGGAACGACTGAGAATTTGAGGGTGAAATTGAGCGGATCCGAGCTGCCAGTGATTCCCAGTTTAATGAGGGCGGCCTGCGCGGCTGAATCGGAAGTGACGAGGTAAAGATCGGTGAGGGCTTTGAGCACGCAAGCGCTCTGGTAGGCGCCGCTGGTGGCTGGAATGGCTCCCAATTGGGTGCTTGCAGTCACATATTTTGGGCGGCCTAAGGTGGGATTAGTGGCCACGCTTGCAAGGGTCGTATGAAAGGGAGTGAGCGCGGCATCCTCAACAACAACGGCAACGGGCTCGCTCCGTACCGTGGCACCGCTGCCCGAAACGGCTAGGGTGTAGACCCCTCGGTTGGTCACTTGGGCGTTGGGAAGTCTATAGGTGCCCGAGGTAGCACCCGCGATAAGGGTGCCATTGCGGAACCATTGGTAGGTTGTGCCGACACTCGCCCCTGCGCTGAATCCGGCAGAGAGGACAAGAGAGCCTCCCACTGCCAACCGAGCCGGAGTGGGTTGAGTACTCCACTGGCCGAGCAAGGTTCCGCCAGCGGGCACGCCGTTGACCGTTACGGTATAGGCGCCGAGTTGGTCAGATTGGAGGTTGTCAAAAACAAGGGCCACGGGAATGCCGCGCACCACCCCCTCCAGCCCCCAACGCGAATCCACGCCAACCTGCGCGGAACCCCAGTCACCGCCGGGCATGTAATACATGGAGCTCTGGTAATTACCAAACTGGCCGGAGCTGTTGTTGCCCCAAGCCCAAAGAGTGCCATCCAATCCAAGCGCAATTCCTTGCGGGGAGGAACTCATGTAATCGCTAATTCCACATACAGCGGAACAGGGAACTCTGGGCTGTTCGACCTCCACCTCCGAGGCTTCCATCACCCAGAAAACTTTGCCCGTTTTGTCCACTGCAAGCGGAACGATGCCAGCGGACACTCCGGTCCAATCCGAGCGGGTGCCAAGCTGAATGGGGGTGGAATGAGAAACCCTGCCGCCGTAGTACGAGTTGTTTGCAAAAACGGCCCACTGGGAATACATCCCCCAGCTTTGCTGCGTGCCCAGAGCCCACAAGGTTCCATCCTCGCGCAAAGCGACGGCGTACCCAGAGCTCGTTCCGTCGGAGACGCCATTTGCGCTTAGAGCCTTGTAGCGGTTTGAGCCGCTGACCTGCACAAACCCGCCGTTCACTCCGGTTAGGGTTGTCATTTCAAAACCTGGTGAGGATTGGAGGACCCAAAGCGAGCCGTCAAATTTGAGCGCGTAACCATTGCTCACCGCCGCCCAGTCTGCCGCTGACCCCATTTGGCTGAGCGTGCCCATATAATCCAACTGAAAAAGGCGACCGTCCTTCGAAAGCAAATAAGTCGCACTCGGCGCACCAGCCTGATACGTCACAGAATCCCAAAGCACCGCACTGTCAACCTGTTGCGGCCCCTGATTCCACCCCGTGCCTCCCCAAAGCCAAAGCGACCCATCCGCCTTAATTGCGCCGCTTGTTGAGCCTGAAGCGAAAACTTTTACCCAATCCGTGTCCATGCCCACCCGCGCAGGTGCATACTGGCTGGCGCTGGGGCCGTCGCCCAATTGACCAAACATATTGTTGCCCCAAGCCCACAACGAGCCATCGATTTTGAGAGCCACAACGTGCGAAGCCCCCGCCGCGACGGCCTTCCAGTCGTTCGTAGCCGCCACCACGGTCCCGGAAACCAGCGTCGAATTCTTCGACCACCGGACCACTGCAGAACCCGTACCAGAGACGACCCCGGCAACTGCCGCAACGTTTTGGGGCAACCCAAGAGCGGTAACTTCCACAGGCGTGGCCTGAATCGGTTGTGTGAAAATCGGCGCAGCAAACGCCACCGACTTAAGGAAGAGACACGCCAGAGTAGCGGCCGTTTTAAGAAGCGAACTGGGGCAAGAGGGAGCGAGCATAAAAGTGAGGCAATAAGACTCCTAAATAAAAAGCACTAAGGCAACTCCCTTTAATGCAATTATAGAAACAAGCACAAAAAGCCATCCAAGGCCTGCCCAAAGGCGCTTGCAGTTTGCATGGCAATGCCGTCGGCCTGTGGGTAAATAACTTTCACTACCTAAACATTTCCCCCATCCATGAAGCTCCCCCAGATTTTTTCGTATATGCTGCTCGTGAGCGGCCTCACCGCCGCCACCCCAGCAAACGCCGCCACCAAACCACCTAACGTCATCTTCATCCTAGCGGATCAATGGCGGGCGCAGGCTTTTGGATTTGCCGGTGATCCTAACGTCAAAACGCCAAATCTGGACCAACTGGAGCGGGAGTCGGTCAACTTCACCCACGCGGTTTCCGGCATGCCGGTGTGCTCACCCACACGCGCCTCCCTTCTGACGGGTCAGCGTCCCCAGACCCACGGGGTTTTCATCAATGATGTCCCTTTGGATACGGGAGCCGTTACCATCGCCAAAGAACTCAAGGCCGCCGGATACGACACCGGTTGCATTGGCAAATGGCACGTGGACGGCCACGGGCGCCTCAGCTTTATACCGCCCAATCGCAGGCAAGGTTTTGATTATTGGAAAGTGTGCGAGTGCACCCATGACTACAACAACTCGACATATTATAGCGCCAAGGAGGGCAAGTTAAAATGGGATGGTTACGATGCCATCGCGCAAACTCGTGATGCCCAAACCTACATCACAGACCATTCCCTCTCCCAAAAACCCTTCATGCTCTGGCTGGCTTGGGGACCTCCCCACAACCCTTACGAAACAGCCCCTCAAAAATACCGGGATCTCTACTCCTCAGACCAAATCCAGTTGCGCGAGAACGTCCCATCCGATGCGGCGCCCCGCACCCGAGCGGAGCTTGCAAACTACTACGCACACTGTAGCGCCTTGGACGAGTGCGTGGGCGATATCATGCGCACACTCAAGGAAACAGGGCTCTCGGAGGACACCATCATCGTATTCACCGCCGATCATGGGGACATGTTGCATTCTCAGGGGCAAATGCGCAAACAGCGCCCCTGGGAGGAGTCCGTACGCGTCCCGATGCTGTTTCGGGTGCCAAAGACGCTGGACGTAAAACCGGGCCGTCTGGCGGCGACCATTAACACCGAGGACGTCATGCCCACACTACTGCGCCTTTGCGGTAGACCCGTCCCAAAGAGCGTGGAAGGACTGGACTTCACCACCTGCATGCGTGGGGGAACGGACCCCTCAGGAGGCGCAACGGTAATCCGGTGCATCGCGCCGTTCGGAGAATACACCAAGAAGCAGGGTGGCCGTGAGTACCGTGAAGTGCGAACGGCGCGCTACTCGTATGCGCGTGATTTGAGCGGGCCTTGGTTATTATACGACAACCAAGCCGACCCGTTCCAAATGGACAATCTGGTAGCCAAATCCGAAAGCACCAAGCTGCTCGCCGAAATGGAGAGCCTCCTGCAACGCAAGCTCACCGAACAGAAGGACGAATTCCTTCCCGGTCCCGCCTATATCCAAAAGTGGGGTTGGAAAGTCGACGCCAATGGCACCGCAGCGACGGCTCCGTAATGCGGCGCACCCAGCGGCGACTCACGGCCCAGCTTCCCGCTGACAACCAGTAAAACTGTGAAAAACAGCGGCACCTGATCTTCCGCCTCGTCACCCCGAGCTCACAATTCCATCTGCAAATCGCCGGCCAATGCGCTCACGACGGAAACTTCCCACGGACGGCTTTTGCGCGCATACGACAAACGAACCGCCCCTCCACGTGATAACGCCGCAAGCAACTCCATCATCCAGCGAAGACCGGCGCTATACCTGCGCTTACTGGACCGCCAGAGAGCACCGCCGTGCCTGAAAGCTCCGCGGCTTGCCCAGCGGCCTCACCTGCAAACAAAGACTCGTGCGCTGCCACGATATCGCCCTTCACCGCGAGCCACCGATAGCCGGCTTTAATAAGCGCCCCGCGGCATTCCCACATCGTCTTTTGATCCAAATGCTCCCATTCAAAAGCAAGGATTGAGGGTTGCAGCCCCGCGGCAAAAGCCATCTTAACGATCTCGTAGTCGAACCCTTCGGTGTCAATTTGCAACAAGTCGACCGCGCCGCACTGATTCTCCTCCATTAAGGTTTTCAGAGTAACCGCACGGACCTGTTGAGGCACAATCCGAGTCTCCAAATCGGGAACCCGCCGCCAGTGCTTCCGCAAGACATCGATGGAAAATGAAGCGAGATGATCGTCCATGGAGTTCCCGCTGGGAGAATTTGCCAAAGTATACAAAGTCATTTCGCCATCGTAGGCGGCGATGGCGCAACGCACGCAATTTACATTGGGCATCAGGCGATAATTTGCAGTAAGCCGCTCAAAAGCAGGAGCAAGCGGCTCCACAGCAAGCAACTTCCACCCTCTCGACTTCACGAGATGATGAATCGGATCATTGGTGACCCCATCGTTGGCGCCGATCTGAATGACCGTCAGATCTCCCTTTTGACGCTCGATTCGCTCCGCCAGCAGCAAACGCAAATCTATCTCATTTTCCTGATGAAATGTGTGCCGTGTAATCTGGTAGCCGCGCCGGTCCAAGACACTCGAAATCCAATTCGCCAGCATTTTTTTCATACGATAAGCTGTTACTTTTAGGGAACCAATGGCACCCGGTTGCGCCCTTCCCACAAGAGGGGTCACAAACAAGAAATCGGACGTGAGGCTTCCTTGCTTGGGTTTCTTCGACCATTTTCATTGCGGCCAACGCCAACACGCAGTTGAGGGGGACGAGCACGAGCCTCCACGCAAAGCGCCATGCCAACCGAGGCCCAAGCGATCATGATAGCTCCCCTGCTCCAGTAATGGTCCACCATGCCATGGACCAGCTTCCCGAGCACCAACGCCCCAGCCAAAGCGACCGCTGAAGAATCCGGGGTAAAGGATGCTCGCCTCGGCCTGCGGCGCCACACCCCTACCAGAAGAGTTCCGTTGACCATCAAAAACGCCAGCAGCCCAAGCGGGCCGGTTTCCGCGAGCGTGAGCCAGAGAATATTCGTAGCGTCGTATTCCTTTCGCAGCCCGGCTCCCACCCCTATAAACGGGCTGCTTAACCACTGCTCCCTGGCAAAATCCGTATTCAACGTGCGCGCATGGATGTTGTATCGGGAATCATCGATGGCCACCGCGTAATCCCGCGATTCCGCCGGAAGTACCAGCCACACCGCAGCAACAACGGGAACGGCCCCACAAGCCAACTTCACAAGCAACAAATACTGGGAACGCCACAGCAGAAGAAAACTCACGCCCGCCAGAGCAGAGAGCCACGCCCCGCGGGAAAGCACGAGAACCAGAGCCGCCGAGACCAGCAGCAGAACGGGAATATACTTCCAGCGTTGCGGCGCTTTGGCGCACATCCAGCACTCCACAACCACCATGAGGGTGCATGCCAATGAGGCCCCTATTCCATTTTTATTAAGCCCTAAAAAATAACTGGAACGCGTCACCACAGCCGTCACTCCCAACACACAGCCCACAGCAATCAAAGTTTTCCATGCCATCGCGAAGTCCTGGCTTCCGCGTGGCAAGTTGGTGAACAGAAATACCGCGCCGATCCAATAAAGCCCCATCTGAACCAGAGACAAAGCGGAGGTATCCCGCCAGTTTGGCAAAGTCAAAAGAACCGTTATGACGAGGCCAGCGGCCAAAACTCCGCCCATCCAACCCCAGCGAATCCGGCCTACACGAGTGCACAGCAAAGGAACTGATAAAAACAAATGCACCTCTGAAATGGAAAAGTGGAGTCCGCCAACCCCGGAAATATCGTTTTGAAATGGTGCTAGGCCAAGGATCAGGGCCAGTGGCACTGAAGGAACCCGCAATGAAACCACCCAAAAGACCAAGGCGTAAATCAGGGCCAACGGCGCAAGCAACCATTCCATATCCCCATCCATAACCGCCTCCTTTTATTGCCGTTTCGTGAACCGATTTATTACCCAAAAAGCAACTGGCGGCCCATGACCACAGGCCGCGCTGCCAACTGCGGCTTTGCACGCTGAGAGTGAACTGTCCGTCCTTAGCCCACTGAACGAGGTCCTCTCCATTTAATCGAAACATGGCACTGTAACGGTCGAGCCTGTGTACCGCCTCTTCACGAGTACTTAACTCACCCAACCCCTCGGGATTTGATCCGACAATCCGCAGAGAATGCAGAGTGCCTATCCCTCACGCATCTGCGCGACGCTGGCGTAAAAACTACATGGATTCCATGAACCATTTTACAAAGCGATCACGCAGCGGACGGGCGATTCAGTGAGGGCAAGGACAACCAAAGGGCCGGAGACGCCCCTCCATTTGGAGGCACACTGAGGACCAGGCAAAGATTCGGGAAGCGCGCGGAGATCTCCATGAATGCGACGGCTTGGTCATGGGCCCATGTGGCAGCCGCCTTGGCCAGAAACTGCAAAATCGGATCCATTATCACACCAATAGAACGGGAGCAGAAATATGAATGACATTTCAAGTTTGCGCGACAGTTACGATGTTATCGTTATCGGCAGTGGATTGGGAGGAAGCACCCTCGCCTATCAACTCGGGAAACACGGACTGCAGGTGCTTGTCGTCGAACAGGGTGATTATCTTAACCAAACTCCCCGGAAACCGAACGAGCCGGTTGGAATTTACATTAAGAACTTCGCTAACGAAACAAAGCTGGTGGGAGGACCTTCCAAATTCTACGGGGCAGCCATGTATCGAATGCGTGAAAGCGACTTCCGCTCCACACAACATGAAGCGGGCGAATCTCCCGCGTGGCCCATATCCTACGCGGACTTGGAGCCATACTACTGTGACGTGGAGCAATTATACCGCGTGCATGGATCACCAGCCGGTGATCGAACCGAACCGCCGCGCTCGGCTGCGTTTCCTTATCCACCACTGCCGCATGCCCCGAAGGTTTCCTCTGTCGTTGAACGCCTCCGAAACTCCGGCACCTGCGTTTCTCCGATGCCTCGCGCAATCGACTACCGTGCCGGAGGTAAGTGCATCCTTTGCCCAACTTGCGACGCCCACTACTGTCAACTTGATGCCAAGATGGACTCAG
>CALQFT020000090.1 GCA_943329925.2 Opitutus sp. GAS368 | reverse complement strand
TCGCGTGTAAAATGTGCCGCAGCGCAGGTGCCCGGCATGGGAGGCGGCCGCACCGAGGTTGCAAACACGCAGGCCTTCGAGCTGCTTACAAGGCAGGCCCGTGGAGAGACCGAGCCCATTCCCTTCGAAACGGGAAAATTAGGGGGGAATCTGGCCCGCTATGACCAGATGCGAGTCAATCCTTCCAAAAATATCGGATTCAATATCATTACCGCCGCAGAAAATATCCGAGTCCCTCTGCTGATCATTGACGCGGAAAAGGAAGAGTTGATGGACATTCGCGAAAACGGACAGAAGGTCGCCGACATCCTCAAGAAGCACGGAACGACCGTGGAATATCAGGTGTTGCCCGGAATGACTCATTACGGAGTTTACCGAGAGGGGTTGGAGCAGGCGACAAAGCTGGAGGTGGACTTCTTTAACCGATACCTCAAAGAGCAATCGGTGGCGGCGGCTTCCTCCTTCAAGCCGCCCGAATCCATTTCTAATACAGGCCCGGGTGCTCCTGTCAAACCGGCTCGCCCGCCCGAAGAGGTCTTCGCTTATCTCGATACCAATGGCGATGGAAAGGTGAGCCTCTCGGAATTCGAGTCGCTGGATGCCGCGATTCCATACTTCAAGGAGCATCCGGAGGTCATGCCGGGAATCTTCAAGCGTTTTGACAGCGACGGTGACGGCTTTCTATCGCTGGACGAACTGCGCGTTTTTTTGATCCGGCGGCCCGCGACTTCTTCCCAAGCCGCACCCAAGCCAGCGGCGGTACCCGAGGCACCTCCGACCGCCGAGGGCATCGCTTTTTTTGAAAAACATATCCGCCCAGTGCTCGCTGATAAATGCTACGAGTGCCACTCCGCAGAAGCCAAGCAGCTCAAAGGCGGGTTGCGTCTTGATACGCGCACGGGCATCAGTGAAGGAGGGGAGGGAGGCCCGGCCATTGTGCCCGGCAACGCCGAGAAAAGCCCGCTTATCGAGGCGATTCGTTACACGCAAAAAGACACCCAGATGCCGCCGCAAAAGCACGGCGGCAAACTGCCGGACCCGGTGATTGCCCGTTTTGAGGAGTGGGTGAAAATGGGCGCGCCTGACCCGAGGGTTGCAGTGGGCGGGAAGCTTGCGTCGTCGGCGCAATCGGCTGCGGAATTGGCGAAAGGGCGGGAGCATTGGGCCTTTCAGCCGATGCGAAAAACTGAAGCGCCGAAGGTTCAGAACGGCTCCTGGCCGCGCTCGGAGGTGGATCGTTATTTACTGCACGACATGGAGGCCAAAGCGTTGCAGCCCGTTGCCGACGCCACCCCGGAGACGCTGCTGCGGCGGGTGAGTTTTGACCTCACCGGCCTGCCGCCGTCGCGTGCGGAGGTGGAGGCATTTGGCAGGGATGCCTCCCCGGCGGCCTTCGCAAAAGTCGTGGACCGCCTTCTTCAATCTCCCCAATTCGGAGAACGTTGGGGAAGGCACTGGCTGGACGTAGCGCGTTACGCCGACTCGACGGGGAGGGGGACGAATCTGCTCTATCCGCAGGCATGGCGTTATCGGGATTACGTGATCGCCTCGTTCAATGCGGATAAACCGTATGATCTCTTCATCCGCGAACAGATTGCCGGCGACTTGCTTCCCGCTGAAAATGATGACCGGCGAGTGGAGCAGTTGGTGGCCACCGGTTTTTTAGCGGTGGGTCCCAAGCAGCTTAATGAGAGGGATCGTTTGCAGTTCCAACTCGATCTGGTCGATGAACAGCTCGACACCCTTGGGCAATCCATTCTCGGGCTAACGGTCGGCTGCGCGCGCTGTCACGATCACAAATTTGACCCGATCCCCCAGCGTGATTATTACGCGCTAGCCGGGATTTTCCGCAGCACCGAAACCCTTTATGGAACCGTGCCGGTGATCACCAACACGCAGGCTTCCTCGCTTCTTGAGCTACCCGCCAGCGCGGTCCGCGTCGAAAGTGGTGTCCCTGCGGAGCGTTTGCGTGCTGAACAGGCTCGCATGGAAAAGGAGCTGTTGGAACTAACCGGTCGCGGCGGGCTTGAACCGTTTCAATTGCCGGCTGATCCGGAGAAGGCGCGGCGTTCCATCGGCGTGCGCTCCCGGTTGGCGGTGCTCAACCAGCAGATTAAGAATTTGGGTGAGGACGGAAAATCGCGCCCCTTGGCCATGGGGGCTCGCGACAAAGTGGCCCCCGCTGACATGCCACTTTATCTGCGCGGCGAACCCAGCAAGCCATCCGACACAGTCCCGCGCGGGTTCCTGCAAGTGATTGACGTTCCGGGTCAGCCCATCGCACAGGGTAGCGGCCGCGTGGAGCTCGCGAATTGGCTCGTTTCGCCCGAGAACCCTCTCACGGCCCGCGTGATGACCAACCGGGTGTGGCAACACCTTTTCGGGCGTGGTATGGTGCCGAGCGTCGACAATTTTGGCACCACGGGCGAGAAGCCCGGAAACATCGCGCTTCTGGATCATCTGGCGACCCACTTCGTGGAGAATGGGTGGAGCGTGAAAAAGCTTGTTCGCGAAATTGTCCTTTCTAGGGCTTACCAACTCTCCGCCACCTACGATCCAACCAACGACCAAATCGATCCCGACAACACCCTGATTTGGCGCATGGCGCCGCGGCGTCTCGATGCGGAAGCCACCCGGGACGCGATGCTCGCCGTCTCAGGGAAATTGCAGCAAATCCCGCCGCAGGGCTCCCTTCCGGCACGCATCGGAGACAGCTTCGCGGGGCTCGCTGCCACCCGTGCCGCGCTGGAAGCGGAGTCGGGTGTGCGCTCTGTTTACCTGACGGTTCTGCGCGATCAACTCAATGACGCTCTTTCGCTTTTTGACTTCTCTAACCCCAATGCGGTCAACGGGCGCCGGGATGAAACTACGACCCCTGCTCAGGCCCTTTATTTAATGAACAGTCCGGTGATGCTTTCCTTGAGCGAAGCCTGGGCGACCCGTTTGAGCGCGCTTTCCGGAGGGGAAAGTGAGCAGGTGAAAGCTGCATACTTCCAGGCGTTCGGCCGGGCGCCGACGCAGAGGGAGGAGCGGGCGAGTCGCACTTTTTTCGAACAATTTTCCGCTGGCGTCGGCGGGGGCAATTCCAAGGAGAGTACGCCGCAAAAAAGCCTGAGTTCCTTTTGCCAGGCGCTCTTCGCCAGCGCCGAGTTTAGAACCCTCTACTGAGCAGTCGTTTGAAAAAATCCGCTAAACCATGTGCCCAAATAGCCTGTTGCCCCCTCAATCTCGCCGTTCCTTGCTCGGAACGCTCTCCAGCGGATTTGGCTACCTCGCTTTCGCCGACCTCGCCCAACGCGCCTCTGCTGCTGGTGTGAGCAACCCGCTTGCTCCCAAAAGTCCCCATTTTCCCGCCACGGCAAAGCGCGTGATCTTTCTTTGCATGAATGGCGCGCCGTCCCACTTGGACCTGCTCGATCCGAAGCCCAAATTGCTCGCCGATGATGGAAAGCCCAGTCCGCGTGCTCCGGGCGGTTTGACGAAATTAATGGGATCCCCGTGGAAGTTTTCGCGCCATGGAAAAAGCGGGACGGAGTTCAGCGAGCTGTTGCCTGAAATGGCGCGGTTTGCCGATGAACTCTGCGTGATCCGCTCGATGCAAACCAACGTGCCCGCGCATGGTCCTGCGAGCATCCAACTGCACACGGGCAGTACGCAGTTTGTGCGGCCGTCCTTGGGGGCGTGGACTTTGTACGGGCTTGGCACGGAAAGCGAAAATCTGCCGGGCTTTATCAACTTGAGCGCCACGGTCAACAATGGCGGGGCACAGAAGTACGGGAGCGCTTTTCTTCCGGCGCCCTATCAAGGGACCCCGATTGGGGCGTTGGGACCTTTTGGGAAGAGTTTAGGGGAGTTGAAGGTCAACAATCTCGCCAATCAAAAGTTGTCGACACCAGCACAACGCGCGCAATTGGATTTGATTCAAGCGCTCAACCGGGAGCGTCTTACCCGGGACGTCGTCAACCCCCAGATCGAGGGCATGATTGAGTCCTTCGAACTCGGGTTTCGGATGCAAAGCGAGGTGCCCGCGCTATTGGATCTCGCCGGAGAAACGGAGGCGACCAAACGCATGTATGGCATCGGGGTGCCTGAGACGGACTTCATGGGAAAGCAGTGCCTCCTAGCCAGGCGTTTTGCGGAAGCTGGCGTGCGTTTCATTGAGGTGAACCACGGCGATTGGGACGATCACCGTGGCATCACCGAGGAGCTCCCCAAACATTGTCGCGAGGTGGACAAGCCCGTGGCGGCGCTGCTTGCCGACCTTCGCCAGCGTGACATGCTCAAGGACACACTCGTCATCTGGGGCGGTGAATTCGGCCGCACCCCCCACGCGCAGGGCAATGGCCGCGATCACAACGCCAAGGGATTTTCTATGTTGATGGCCGGGGGCGGCATTCGCGGTGGTATGGTTTACGGGGCCACCGACGAGTATGGATACGAGGCGATTGAAAACCCCGTTCCCATTCACGATTGGCATGCAACCATTCTCCACGTGTTGGGACTGGATCACGAGAAACTCACCTACCGGCATGCGGGGCGAGATTTTCGCCTCACCGACACCAAGGGAAAAGTCATCCGTGATATTCTGGCGTAACGGCACCTCAAAATCCCGAGATTGACCTTTGCACCATTCGCCGCGATTCAGTGGCGTCACACATGGAACCCATTTTTGACAGGTTTACAGGAGGTTTGTTTGAAACAAACTGTTACTACTTGGTGCGGAGCAAGATTCTCATAGACGCTCCAGAGGGGGCTGCTGGCTGGCTGAGGGATTCCGGGCACGAGGTGGCCATTTTATTACTCACCCACGGACATGTTGATCATGTGTGGGACGCCGCCCAGATCCAACGCGAACACGGATGCGAAGTGTATTATCACCCGGAAACCGAACCGATGGTGAGGGATCCTGATTTTTATAAGCGGATTGGATTTCCCTGGACGGTGGCGCCTATTCAGCCGGGTACTTTTTTGTCAGCGAGCGACGCGGTGGAGTTGGGCGGGCAGAGGTTTGAAGTGTTGGAGGTGCCGGGGCATTGTCCGGGTTCGCTGTGTTTTTTGATCAAGGAAGCGAATCTGCTGTTTGGCGGAGACGTTTTGTTTGCTGGGGCGGTGGGGCGTTGGGATCTGCCGGGTGGAAGCAAAGAATTGTTGTTAAGCGGCATTCGGGAAAAGTTGCTGCCTTTGGGGGATGCGGTTCGGGTGCTTTCCGGCCACGGCCCGGATACGACGATAGGGGAGGAGCGACGGCACAATCCGTATGTGTGTGGATTGGAGTAGTGCGGGAGGGTTGAAAGTACGCAAAAGACGGTGATATTTTCCGGTGCGCCTTGGAATTTATGTGACAATGAAGGCGGGCTATTTTGAAACCAATCCTACTCCATCCGCAGTTTTTGGCATTCGGGGCGCTGGGCATCGCGTTGCTTGGGCTGCTTTTCGGGGCGGTGTTGTGTTATTTATGGATGCGGCAGGCGGTGGCGTTGGCCCGGTTGCAGGGGAGCCGGGAGGCACACGAGGCGAGGGAGGGGGAGGTGCGGGAGTTGACGGGGCAACTGGCTACGGAAAGGGCGCGGTTGGAGGCGGCGGAAGGGGCTAAATCCGGGATGCGGGAGGAGCGGGAAGCGGCGTTTAAAAATGTGGGGCAGCGCATGGAGAACACGTTTCGTGTGCTCTCGGAGCAGGCGTTACGTTCCAATGCGGGGACGTTTTTGGAGATTGCCCGGGAGAAGCTCGCCTTGGCGCACGCGGGCTCGCAGGCGGACTTGGAGCTGCGTCAGCAGGGTATTGAGGCGATGGTCAGTCCGCTGAGGGCTTCCCTCGCCGCAGTGGACGCCAAGATTGGCGATTTGGAGCAAAAGCGCACCGGGGCTTACGAACATCTGCGCACGTTGGTGACCTCCCTGGATGACACACAGAAGGCGTTGCGCACTGAGACCGGAAATTTGGTGCGGGCGCTGCATTCGCCAGTGGTGAGGGGGCGTTGGGGGGAGGTGCAGCTGCGCCGGGTGGTGGAACTGGCTGGGATGGTGGAGCGTTGTGATTTTCTTTTGCAGGACACCGTCGAGGTGGATGGCGGGGTGCGGCGGCCGGATATGCGGGTGCTTTTGCCCGGGGGCAATTCTGTGGTAGTGGACTCGAAGGTGCCGCTTTTGGCGTACTTGGAGGCATTGGAGGCGCCGGATGAGGCGGTAAAGCGGGGACATTTGCAGCGGCACGCGGCGCAGGTGAAGACGCACATCGATCAATTGTCAAAGAAGGCGTATTGGGAGCAGTTTGAAGCGGTTCCTGAGTTTGTGGTGCTGTTTTTGCCCGGGGAGGTGTTTTTCAGTGCGGCGCTGGAGCAGGACATGGAATTGATTGCGTACGGGGCGGAGCGGCGGGTGATTTTAGCTAGCCCGACGACGTTGATCGCTCTTTTGCGGACGGTGCACCACGGGTGGAGGCAGGAGGCGCTGGCTCAAAATGCAGCGGAAATTAGCGCGCTGGGGAAGGAGTTGCACAAGCGTCTGGGCGATTTTACCGCACATTTGGCGAAGCTTGGGAGCAGCTTGGGCAACGCCGTGGAAGCCTTCAACCGGGCGACGGGTACGCTGGAGTCGCGCGTTTTGGTGAGTGCTCGCCGGTTCGAAGACTTGCAGGCGGCGCGCCCTGATAATCCGCTGCCATTGTTGACGCCGGTGGAGCGGTTGCCGACTTTGGTGGAGCGTATCGAGTGAGCAATTCCGGCCCTTGCTCAGGGGAGCGGGATGGACGAAGTTCAAGGAGCGAGGGCCTCGCCTTGTCCTTTTGCCCCTTTGCCCTTTTTTGTTTTCAAATCAGAAGGCGTTCCCGACTGGAATCGCCTTGCTTCGGTTTGTTTAAACCATGCAAACTTCGCGGCTCTTTCACCACCCCATGCAGCAACCCCACACGCAGCAAATTCAAACGCAACAACCTATTGGGATCGGCCTCGCCGGTCTTGGAAACGTGGGCGCCGGGGTGTTCAAACACCTTCAAAGTAAACGGACTTTGCTGCGCGAAAGACTTGGCTTGGACTTGGAGGTGCGCAAAGTAGCGGTCCGGGACCGGGTGCGGCGGGCTGCGGAGGGTTTTCCTGAGGCAATTTTAACCGAACGCTGGCAGGATCTTGTAGAAGATCCAGAGGTGCGAATCGTCGTGGAGGTCATGGGCCGCAAGGAGGAGAGCCTCGCGCTGATTTTGGAGTCCATTGCGCGCAAAAAAATCGTGGTGACGGCCAACAAGGCGTTGCTTGCGGAGTATGGACGGGAAATTTTTGAGGCGGCGACGCTTCACGGGGTGCCGGTCTTCTACGAGGCTGCGGTGGGTGGCGGCATTCCGATCATCAAGGCGCTGCGGGAGGCGTTGGTAGGCAACCATATCGTGTCGATCCATGGAATCATCAACGGGACATCAAACTACATTTTAACTAGGATGCAGGAAGCCGGGTTGAGTTTCCCTCAGGCGTTGGAAGAAGCTCAGGCGCTTGGCTATGCGGAGCCGGATCCGGCGGCAGACGTCAACGGGTGGGATGCCGCGCACAAGGCCATTATCTTAGCCTCCCTTGCGTACGGGTTCTGGATTCCAGCGGACAAAATTTACGTGGAGGGGATTGAGTCTTTGACGGCGTCGGACTTCCGTTTTGCCCGGGAATTGGGGTACGGGATTAAGTTGTTGGGGATCATTAAGGCGGCAAGTGATACGCAGGGGGCGGCCATCGAGGTGCGCGTCCATCCGACGCTTGTGCCCGAAAAACACGTGTTGGCCTCTGTGAACGGGGTGTTCAACGCAGTCGCTGTGAAGGGCAACGTCGTGGGCGACACGCTGTTTTACGGCCGCGGGGCAGGGCAGGATCCGACTTCGAGCGCGATTTTGAGCGACATCGCCGAGGCGGCCGAAGCGCTGCAGTATCCACGTCGCAATTTGGGATTTATGCCGCACGGTTTGTACGGGTCCTGCAAGCCGTTGGACGAAATTCTCTCGGAGTATTTCCTGCAATTGTGCGTGGAGGACAGGCCGGGGGTGATCGCGCAGGTGGCTGGCATTTTGGGCGAACTTAACGTGGGGATTTCCTCGATTTTCCAACCTGAAGCGGAAGCCGAAGGCGCGACGGTGCCTCTGGTGATGATGATTCACACGGCGAGTCACGCGCAGATGCGCATGGCCTTGGATCGCATCGGCGCACTGGAGTGCGTGCGCAAGACCCCGCGGATGATTCGGGTAGAGCATTTCTCATGAGCTTTCGCACCCTTCACGACCGGGGCGTCATCGCCCGTTACCGCTCCTATTTGCCCGTCACCGAGGCGACGCCGGTGGTTTCCTTAAACGAGGGATCCACGCCGTTGATTCATTCGCCAAAATTAAGCGCAAAGGTGGGCCGTGGTTGCGAGGTGTACATCAAGTACGAGGGGTTGAACCCGACGGGTTCCTTCAAGGACCGCGGAATGACCGTTGCCCTCTCCAAGGCTTTGGAAGAGGGGGCGCGCGCCGTGATTTGCGCCTCCACGGGCAACACCAGCGCGGCGGCTGCGGCTTACGCGGCCCGTGCAAACATGACGTGCATTGTGCTGCTGCCCGCTGGCAAAATCTCGTTTGGAAAACTGGTTCAAGCCTTCATGTACGGCGCGAAAGTGGTGGCCATTGATGGCAACTTTGACGACGCGCTGCGGCTGGTTCGCGAGATCGGTGAGACGGAACCCATCGCGGTGGTTAATTCCATTAATCCGCACCGGTTGCAGGGCCAGAAAACTGCAAGTTTCGAGATCATTGAAGAACTCGGGGACGCCCCTGACGTGCATATTCTTCCGGTGGGAAATGCAGGCAATATCAGCGCTTACTGGCTGGGTTATCAGGAGTTTCATGCGCTGCGCAAGTCCACGCGAATGCCGGTGGTGCTGGGCTTTCAGGCGGCGGGCTCCGCTCCCATTTTTCACAAGAAGGTGATCGAAAATCCCGAGACGATTGCAACCGCCATTCGTATTGGAAATCCGGCGAGTTGGGACAAGGCCAACGACGCTATTGCCCAGAGTCGAGGGGCGGTGGATATCGTCACTGACGAGGAAATTCTGGCCGCCCAGTTCTGGTTGGCCTCAAACGAAGGCATTTTTGTAGAACCCGCGAGTGCGGCGAGCATCGCTGGTTTGTTGAAGTCGCTCGATGCGCAAAGCGCTCGTGCCTACGATGCCGCTCAGTTTCCCGAAGGCGGAAAGATCGTTTGCGTGGTCACCGGCCACGGGTTGAAAGACCCGGATGTCGGGAAGGAACAGTGCGGCAAAGTGATTTCCGCGCGTGCGGAGCGCAGCGAAATCTTGCGCCTGATTGGGTAAGGGGGCCGCGGGGGCGGCGCGGGTTAGCGCACAATTTCGGTGCCGATGCCAGCATCGGTGAAGATTTCCTGGAGGAGGGCGTGGGGCTGGCGGCCGTCGATGAAATGCACCTTGCGCACCCCGCGTTGGAGGGCGTTGAGGGCGGACTGAACCTTGGGAAGCATCCCTCCGGCGATGATGCCTTGGGAGACGAGTTGCTCGATTTGAGCGCGATTGACCGAAGCAATCAGCGTGCTCGGGTCGAGATGGTCGCGCATGATGCCGGGGACGTCGGAGAGGTAGATCATCTTGGCCGCGCGCAGGCCGCCTGCGACGGTGCCAGCGGCGATGTCGGCGTTGATGTTGAGCAGGGCACCGGAGGCGTCTTGAGCCAGAGGCGAAATCACCGGGACGGCTTCCGCCGCGATGGCGCGTTCGATTTCGTCGAGGCGCACATCGACCACTTCGCCCACGAAGCCGAGGTCCACTAGCTCGCCGCGGTCTTCTTGAGGGGCGAGCTTTTTGCCCAAAAGCACCCGCTTGCCGGGGATCCCCACGGCGCGCCCACCGTTGGCATTGAGGTGGCTGACGATGGCCGGGTTTATCATGGTATCAAGCACGTTTTCAACGATTTGTACGGCTTCAGCGCTGGTAACACGCAGGCCGTTGACGAAGCGCGCCGCCAGACCGGCCTCGGCCATGCGCTGGGTGATCGCCTTGCCCCCTCCATGAATTAAAACGGGGTTGATACCCACCGCCTCCAAAAACACCACGTCCTGCAGCATTCCGGCCACGACGGCCTCATCCTCCATGGCGCTACCGCCGTATTTGATGACAAATATCTGGCCTCGATACTTTTGAAGATAAGGAAGCGCCTCGATGAGGGCCTCCATGCGGGAGTGAGTTGGCGATGGCATAACGGAACCCCATCAAGTGAGCCGAGCCAACCTTGGGTGGAAACTCAAAAGTGCTCGAAATTTTAGACACCCTGTGCGAGGGTGTGATTGCGGGCGCGTCGCCACCCCTGTCGAC
This sequence comes from Opitutus sp. GAS368, assembly GCA_943329925.2. Lineage (GTDB taxonomy): Bacteria > Verrucomicrobiota > Verrucomicrobiia > Chthoniobacterales > Chthoniobacteraceae > Chth-196. Next base: position 3,684 of record CALQFT020000090.1, on the reverse strand, counting down.
GCGCCCGCGGAAACACACCCATGTGATGTTGCGGTTTCCACCCTATCTATCGCGGGTTCCCCCGGCTGTGGCTGTGTGGCCTGATGGAATTTAGAAATAATTTCACGGCTGACCCACCGTCTGAAGAAAAAGAGGTAAAAGAGGTATTGCAGGGAATGTTACAGGTCTCGACTTCACCAACGAGACCAAGCTCCTCGTGCGTATGGACCTGCGAAATCAAGGCTGCCACTTCAGCCATTGAAAGGAGCAAGACGGCCATGAAACACGCAGAACCTCCCTTTCCCAAGCGACAGTGTTGCGCAACGTGGGCACTTGACTCCTTTGGGCAGTGTATCCCAGCCGGAGACACACAATCGGCGGACTGTTGCGTCAATTTGAAGGGGCCAAACTACGACTTGTGTGATCTTGGTCCTCTATGAACGCGCCGCTTTTGCGATTCTACGATGCGCTTATGGCATGACATCGAGCCACTTACCGCCAGATGGCGTTTATCAATGGCCCGCGCCAAGTGGGAGGTCAGACTGAGGAGAAGTCCCAGTCCTCGGCTCGCGCGGGTGGTTTGTCGCGGGGCGCGCTAAAAACTCAACCCTCAGCGGGCGGTCCCGCTCGGATTATTATCCCGTTGTTTGAGAATCTCGCGGAAGGATTTACCGTCGAAGCTAAGATCGGCCAGCACGGCGCGGCCGTTGAGCACTCGCACCTCGGCGATGATGCCTTTGGTGCTGCGGATGTTTTCCGCAAACCAGTGGTCTGCTTCAGGGGCTAGTTTTTCGTTGATGTAAAAGCGGGAGAAGGGCCAATGAATCTGGGTCTTTTCGTTATGCACGTAGCTCGACTTCAAGCGGATAAAATCACCGCTCTGGGGTGGCTCGATGGATAAATGGGTGACACTCGCCAAGCCATCGGTGCCGGTGGTCAGTGAGGCATAGACCAGCATGCCGCGTTGTAGTTTAGCGCCCGCAGGCACGCTGATCTCGCGTTGTTGCGGCCTCACGGCGAGAAACCGGCCCCTCAGCGGATCGTAGGGATCCGGGGCGCTGCATTTGAGTTTTATGAGCGTGCCTTTCGCGAGGGTTAGCTCATGCTGCATAATGCCAGCGAGTGGAACCAGCCATTGGGCAAGAGCGGCGAGGCCGAAGATGATAAAGGTGAGGGTTTTCATGTTTGGGCGGCGTGGTGCTGGTGGCGACTCATGAAGAAGTTGAAGGCGAGGAAGGCGACGCCCACGGCGATGAAGGCCAGGCCTTTGGCGAGCAGCGAAAAATGGCTGTCCGCCATGCGGGCGATGATCAACACCGACAGTAGCAAGGTACCGAGTCGGGAGGCCCCGCGTTTGCCTATAAAATCGAGCAGGATGAGCGTGAGGCCGATGACAGACAGGTGCAGCGTGGCCAGCCACGACAACAGGGAGCTGCCGGTTTCGCCTTGGCCCACGACTGGTACCGCGATCAGCGGCAGCAAAGCCAGCGACGCGATAGCCAAAACGGCCCAGCGGCGACGCGTACAGGCATGCAGTGCAAACCCCGCGAGCACGGCAAGCAGCCCCCAGCACCAAGGCAGTTCCAGCGCATGAGAAGTCCCCTTGAGGATGTTATTGCTCACATCGCGGAACGTGGTCGCCACGCCGTAACCGAGCAGCCAAAGGGCCCCGAGTACGACCTGCGGCTTGCGACGGCTGGCTTCGTCGATTCCGGCTTGATTGAGCGGGAATAGGGCGATGGCAGCGGCGCTCAGCGTCCATAACCAGAGGAAGGCCTCGGAATGATAACGCGGGTAATCAACGGCCTGTTCATTCGCGAACACCGCCGCGCTCGCCAGCCCGATTAAGGCGCTGATCGTCATAACCCAGCGCAGCGAAATCGAGAGCGCTTCCTTGCGCGGCCATCCCGGCCAGTAGGGCAGCAGGCCGAGTAACAACACCGGATAAATCAACGGGCTATCCTGCCAGGGCCTGCCGGGCACGATTTGATTCACGCTCCAGATCGCGGTGGTAACGAGGTAGAAAATCGCCACCGCATGCGAGCGAAGCACCCAGGTCAGCGGAAGACTTAACAGGAACCACCAGAACAGAAAATCAGGCCACTCACCGCCGAGATTGTAAATCTGCGAGACCAGAGCAATGGACGCACCGGCCGAGGATGCCTGAAGCACGGCAGCTGTTTCGCGCACCCAGGCCGCACAGGAATCGCCACGCTGCAGTACACGAAACCCGAATGCCTGCGCCAGCAGCAGCGGTAAAAACGCGAACAACAACCGCACTGGGCGGGAAAAATCATCCCAGTTGTAGCCAATAACGGCGATCAATCCGGCACCGATCAGCATTGCGCCGAGCGAGCCGATGACGACCTGAGCCAGTCCCAGCTGCGAGGTATCCGACGAATGCCGTTCGTGCAACGTACGTGCCGCGTCGGCGGTGAGTAGTCCTTCACGCTCCCATTGCGGGAGTTGTTCGAGGAGCCAGCGTTGGCGTGAGTTGTTCATGGGATAAAATTGTGCGGGACCGCCGAAGCTGACAGGGCCGTTGTTGGTTATATCCACAACGGTCTGGAATGGTTAAAAATTAGTGTAGACGGGAGATGGCCAAGGCTGCAACGAAGGCGGTTTCGACCCGCAGGACGCGGGATCCGAGGTGGGCCAACGTAAATTGGTAAGAGTTTGCTTTTGCCACCATTTCGCAGCTCGCGCGCGCGGTATTATCGCGGGGCGCGCTAACGGGAGAATTGCTTTTCACGGCAGGAATATAAGGCGAATTTTCCGATGTTTGACCATGTTCTGAGCCAAAACTTAGGCCTTTGGCACTATCGATACGTTTTCTTCTCTAATTCAATGAGCAGCTGCCGCCGCCATCGCCACGCGCGATGCCAGATTGCTCGCCGCCGATGACTCCGCTGCGCCCATCACCGCCAAAGGCTACGGCCTCGATCCCAGCATGGTGAAAATCTACAAGCCCGGCGACGTGTGGCCGCTCACGCTCACCGAGCCGCAACGCCGCACCACGCGCGCCTTGTGCGATATCATCGTTCCCGCGGACGATACCTCGCCCAGCGCCTCCGCCGTCGGCGTGCCGGAGTTCCTGGATGAATGGATCAGCGCCCCGTATCCCGAGCAGGCCAAGGATCGTCCGCTGCTGCTCGATGGCCTGCGTTGGATCGAGGAAGAAGCGCAACGCCGCCATCAAACCGCCTTCGCCGACTTGAGCGCTGCGCAGCAGACAGGCATCTGCGAGACCTGCGCCGATCCAGCGAAAGCCAAAGGCATCCACGCCAAAGCCGCCGCCTTCTTCAAACGCTTCCGCGATCTCGCGTTCGGTGCCTGGTGCACCACCCCAGAGGGCATGAAAGCCATCGGCTACGTCGGCAACGTTCCCTCCGCCGCCTTTGCCGGCCCGCCGCCCGAGGCTCTCAAACACGTAGGGCTGGCGTGACGCGATCATCAGCAAAAGCACTCTCCCGAAGGCAAGAGGTGACGCACTACCGCACCTCGAAAAAGGTCAAGTCCCCCGGCGGCCTACGCGTCATTTCCCAGGCGGATGGCTCGCTGCTGTCCGGGCACAACGGCAGCTATTGCTACGGCGGATCTTGGTTCTTCTGCGACTCCGGCAACTACCTGCTGGCCGGAGCGCAACGCATGCCGGCTGACGAGGTGGACATGCGTCTGATCGAGCCGCCCTGTGTCTGATACCAT
>CALQFT020000089.1 GCA_943329925.2 Opitutus sp. GAS368 | reverse complement strand
TTTTCAGCCTAGACGCAGGGCCTGCGATAAAGCACGTTGCGCACAATCGCAACAAGCACGCTGCCAATGCCCATCCTAGATCAATTTTCCCTCCACGGCCGACGCGCCACAATTACCGGTGGAAGTCGCGGCCTAGGACTGGAAATGGCGAGGGCTTTGGCCGAAGCCGGTGCCGAGCTCATCATCGTGGGTAGCGACGCGGAGCACTTGCGGCGCGCGACGGAGGAATTGCGTGCCGAGGGACATCAAGTGCAGGCCGTGCAGGCTGATCTTGCGTTGCCAAGCGAAGCGGAGCGACTGTGCGAGCGGCTCCTCGGCGACTTCCCTCCCATCGACATCCTAGTCAACAACGTCGGGGGGCGTCGCATCAACACGCCTACCGAAGATCTCGCACTGGAGGATTGGCAACGCATCATCGACCTAAATCTGACCCAGGTCTTTCTCTGCACCAAAAGAATCGGCGGGGCCATGATTCCCCGCGGCTGGGGGCGCATCATCAACATCGCTTCAATCAATGCTATGTGGCCGGGCAAAGTCATGCGCGGGAGATCCTACGAGACATCCAAGGCAGCTGTCGCCATGTTCACAAAGGCCGTCGCAGCAGACTGGGCGGCGCATGGCGTAACGGTCAACTGCATCGCCCCTGGTCCTTTCCTCACGGATGCAAATCATCGCTGGATTCGTGAGCGCCCAGAATTCGAGGAGGAAGTCGCGGCGACAATTCCGATGGGCCGGTGGGGCGATCCCAAGGAAATCGGGGGGCTGGTGGTGTATCTCGCCAGCGAGGCCAGCAGCTACATGACAGGGAGCATGCTCGTTCTCGATGGCGGCAAGCTGCTATGGTGAAAATGCGAAGCACGGGGTCATGATTGCTCCCTGCTCGAGTCTATTCGACTCCAATGACACCGCTGAACCGCATTTACTGCATCGCTTTACATGAAGCGTCACATCGAAACTGTTAGGAATTTCTGAAGCCTGATCAGGCGATCCATCAGGATGGATCGTAGCGCAGATGCGCCTCCAACTTCTCGAGTATCACGCCGACCTTTGCCAGAGGTGCGCGGGAAGATTTACAAATTGCCACTTCGTTCCGAGCAAGCTTGCAGGCATCGCGCGGCACCGCGTAATCGAGTCGGAGCAGACGCTGCTGAGGATCAACCTTGTAGTCGCCATTGCCCCCGGAGGTGCGCTGGGGTTTTGGAGAGAAAATTTGAGCATCCTTCCATTCGGAATCGCGAGTCGTGATGGCCAATGGAATGCCGTTGAACTGAACCTCAAAGACGTCGGCCTCATTGGCTTGAAACAAAATACAGCGGAGCATAAGAGTGGTCCCCATGGCGTTGGGCAGCGGGGCGTCGCTGATGTGCAACGTGAACTTCGTAAAATCGCCATCAAGTTGCTTTGGCAACGGCGCGTTGTCGTTGCGATTGAAGAAGCCATCGGCCCATGGATAACCACCGCGTCTTTCGACGGCGAAGAACTTGTCTTTGCCGAGCATCGTCTTTGGGTCGCCCACCTCCTTGTACGCCGTTTGATGTGATGCAGGCCCCGCGTCTGCCCCCAGCGCACGGCAAACTCCAGGGGTGCCGAGGGACCAGTTGAATGTGACAACGCTGTTGGCTCCTCGTCTAAAATGGTTCGCGAATACGCCGCGCAAAAACTCGATGGAGCCGTAACGGTAGCCATCAGTGGTGTGATGATCATCAAAACAAGGCTGGATCTGCACAGCACTACCGACCGTCTCACGAATAGCTTCGAGATCCACGTCCATGGAGCGCGATCCAAGTGTAAGCACATCCACCAGATGCATGTCGGCCCAAGTCTTCAAATCAAAGCCATCCGCATGGCAACCTTCCAGAGTTTGCGGCACTTTCGCCGCAAGCAATAGCGGGCGCGCGCGATTCTGGGCGAGCTCTAACAGCATCAGCCGGACCATGCGCATGAACTCCGTGACATGGCCTCGAAGCTCCCACTGATGACCAACAGCCAGACACGGAATGTGACGTGAGAAATCAATCTGAATGCCATCCAGATCGTAACGCGTCGCCAACTCTCGAAGAATAGCCACCTTATGCTCGCGCAATCCGGGAGTGGCAAGATTCCACATGCCCTGCGGCCACCAGGAGGCTGGCACCGCCCAGTCGGGATGCTCCACCTTTAGCGGATGAGGTTGCTTTGAGAGCCCGCCCTCGGGCAAGCACTCGACCTCGCTAATGCGGTGATTCCAAAACACCTCCAGCTTGCGCCGGCGCGTTTCATTTACGAGTTGCTCGACCCAATCCACCCCTTCGCTGAGCCATTGCTTGAGCAAAGGATGATCCACAGGCGGTTCAATCTTGCTCGGATACGAGCATCCCAACGCACTGCCGCCTATATCCCACCAGATCGCGTCGATCTGAGTGCCAGGCTCATCCATGTGTGAGAACACCGCATCGCAAAACGGCCCAAATTTCGCTTCACCATTCCGGTGCAACTTCCAGTAACTCCACATGGGATCATTCGCATCGTATTGCACGACGATGCGTCGCCGCCTGCGCTGCACGGCATCACGATGAGCCGCCGACAAAACCACAGGACGCGCGCTTGCGGCCTCAGCCTGCAGCGCGCTCACCCCCAACAGCGCCCCAGCGCTCGTGTGTAGAAACGTTCGGCGATTTATCGACGAAGAGCGTAGCGAACAATCTATTGCGGGGGTGGCATCAGGGGAGTTCATGTGGGGAATCGAGTCGCGGAGGCGCGGGTTCTTATGTCATTCCAGCGGAGGCTCCTTAATTGGCTTAGAGTGTGGTTCTGAATAAGCAACCTCCATCAAGCGGGGACTGTGTACTAACAAAAGCAATCCAGCACCTTGCAAATTCGACTAAAGGGATCCAGCCGCGCACATCATTTAAACTGGACCTCCGTCTTCGGCAGTAACGCCCTAATCTTAGCCTGCGTTTCGTCGCTGAAGGGTTCTTTGAACGGCACGAGGCGCAGGGACTTGAGAAATGCGAGGTCTTTGAGCACTGAGAGGCGCTCGTCGGGGAACGCGACCTTGCCGAGTTCGACATGCTCAAGCTGCGAGAGGCCAGCGATCGTCTTCAGTTCCGCGTCGGTTAGCTTCGTCGCATTGGTCAAGGTGAGGCGGCGCAGCGTGGCGATGCCTTTAATTAGCGGAATGCACTCAGCGGACTCAAAACCTTCACCGAGTTGCAACGATTCGAGTGGTAGCTTGGCGAGGTGAACCAAGGCTTGCGGTGTGGCGTTGGGTGTACCGATCTCGAAGCCCTTGAGCTTGGTGAGCTTCGAAAGATTCGACGCGCCGGCGTCAGTAAACTTCGCGTGGGCAAGACTGATGCTTTCGAGCTTGGGTAAATGTTCGCAGAGTTCTTTGAGACCTTCGTCGTTGATACTGCTGCCGCGATGACTGACTTTTATCAGCTTAAAGAAACCCTCGAACCTCGCATAAGCCTTGCCTGTGATCTGCGTGCCAACGAAGGAAAAGACCTCGAGGTTTTTCAATCCTGCGAGCTGCTCCATGCCTGCGTCGGTGAGCTTGCCGTTGTTAGTAAAACGTAGGGTCTTGAGGTTCGTGAGCTTCGCGACGTACGGCATCCACTCGTCGCTGAACTTGGTCGAAATGACGTTGAGTGACTCCAAGGTATTCATGTGACCAACGTGCTCGAAGAAAACGGCGTCATAAGGATCGGAGGTGCGCTTGTCATGCGGCCCGGCGTTCGGGACGGTGAGGTCGATGAGTCTAAGTCCTTGACCATCTGCGGTTTTCTCCACCTTGCCTTTTGCCCCTTCAACGGTGCGGATGACCACTTCAACGTGAGGATCAAGCGCGAGGGCAGAGCTGACAGCCAATGGCAGGATAAAAATGGCAAGGTTGGTTAGTTTCATGCGTGGGATTAAGAATGAGGCAGGGGGTGATTATTCGCTTCACCTGATAATAATAAGACTTACCGGGCACTTGGCGCACGCAGTGTGACAAATCGAGTTCACAAATTGATCCAAACCAACGCAGCAGCACTCCGCAAAACTTCTAGTGGTGGACATTTTCACACGCACATTTTTTGGCGCGAGATAAGGGCCCGACACAACTCAAAGGCCGTGAAACTCTTGCAAGGTCCGCACCGTGATTCCGTGTTCGCGGATCGCTCGGATGCCGTCCAAGCTGGCCTTCGCCGCGCGCAACGTCGTCACCACCGAGATGCGGGCGCTGTTGGCTGTGGAACGGATGCGCACCTCGTCCGCGCGGGCAATCTTGCCAGTAGGCGTGTTGATGATGAGCGCCAACTCCCCGTTTTTGACCATGTCCAACGCGTTGGGCCGCCCCTCGCCTATTTTGTGTAATCGCTTTGCCGAAATGCCGGCCGCCTTCAGCGCAGCCGCAGTTCCATGCGTCGCAAATAGCTTGAAGCCAAGCTCTTCAAATTCACGCGCCAATTCCACCGCCTTGGGCTTGTCCCGCTCAGGCACCGAAATGAAAACGTTCCCTGACTGCGGCAGAGCGGGTTGCGCCGCCATCTGCGCCTTCGCAAACGCCAGTCCGATACTCTGGTCTATTCCCATAACCTCCCCAGTGCTGCGCATTTCCGGCCCCAAAACAATGTCCACGCCCGGAAACTTGATGAACGGGAAAACCGCTTCCTTCACCGAAAAATGGCTCGGCACAATTTCCTTGGTGAATCCCAGTTCCTTTAACGTCATGCCCGCCATGATCTTGGCGGCAAGCTTGGCCAAAGGCACCCCAATCGCCTTAGACACAAACGGCGCCGTACGCGAGGCGCGCGGGTTGACCTCCAAAACGTACACCGTCTCATCCTTGACGGCGAATTGCACGTTCATGAGTCCCTTGACTTCCAGTGCGAGCGCCATCCGCTTGGTTGCCTCGGCGATTTCGCGTTTCACCGGTTCACTCAAACTAAACGGAGGAATCACGCACGCCGAATCGCCTGAGTGGATCCCAGCCTCCTCGATGTGCTCCATGATCGCGCCGATAACCACCGTCTCGCCATCGGAAATACAGTCCACGTCGACCTCGGTCGCGTCCTCCAAAAAATGGTCCACAAGCACCGGATGATCCGGACTGGCTTCCACGGCCGTACGCATATAGCGACGCAGATCGTCTTCGTTGTGAACGCACTCCATTGCCCGACCGCCCAACACAAACGATGGACGAACTAACACCGGATAACCGACGCGTCGAGCGACTTCTATCGCCTCAACCTCGTTAACCGCAGTGGCGCCGGGAGTCTGCTTGATGCCCAATTCGTCCAACATGGCGGAAAATTGTTTGCGATCCTCCGCACGCTCAATGCTCCTGGGGGATGTTCCGATGATGGGAACGCCCGCTTCGGAAAGGCCCTTGGCAAGATTAAGCGGGGTCTGGCCGCCAAACTGGACAATCACGCCCCACGGTTTTTCCTGCTCACAAATGTTAAGCGTGTCCTCCAGTGTCAGCGGCTCGAAATACAGCTTGTCGCTGGTGTCGTAATCGGTGGAAACCGTCTCCGGGTTGGAGTTTACCATGATGGTCTCAAAACCCAACTCCCGCAGCGCAAAGGCCGCGTGCACACAGCAATAGTCGAACTCGATGCCCTGTCCTATCCGATTTGGGCCGCCACCTAAAATGATGATTTTGCGCTTCCCGCTTTCACGCCGCTCATTCTCATCGCCGTAGCCCGAATAATAATAGGGCGTGTACGCCTCGAACTCTGCTGCGCACGTATCTACCAGCCGGTAAGAGGGTACCACCCCTGCGGTAATGCGAATTGCGCGCGCTTCCTTCTCCGTTTTTCCCCAGGCCACGCCAAGTTGCCGGTCCGAAAACCCGAACTTTTTCGCGCGCCGTATCTTCTCTGGCGAACCCTCTGCGTCCTTGAGCTGGCGCGCCTCTTCCACAATCCCGCGCAACTGTTCCAGAAACCAACGGTCAATTTTGGTGAGCTCGTAAATCTCCTCCACGCTCATCCCCTCGGAGAACGCCTGGCCGAGGCAAAAGATGCGGTCCACGTTTGGAATCACGAGGCGCTTGCGCAAATCCTCGGCGGAGACCGGTTTTTCCGCGCCGTCACCGATGAGGCCGAAGCGCTTGATTTCCAGACTGCGCAACGCCTTCTGCATCGCCTCCTTGAAGGTGCGCCCTATGGCCATCGCCTCGCCGATGCTCTTCATCTGGGTGGTCAGCGTGGCGTCGGCGAGCGGAAATTTTTCGAAGGTAAAACGCGGAATTTTGACCACGACGTAATCAATCGAAGGCTCGAAACTCGCCGGCGTCTCGCGGGTGATGTCGTTTTTAACCTCGTCCAAAGTGTAACCCACCGCCAGCCGGGCCGCGATTTTCGCAATCGGAAAGCCCGTCGCCTTGGACGCCAGCGCCGAGGAACGCGACACACGCGGGTTCATCTCAATGACGATCATCCGCCCCGTTTCCGGGTGGACGCAAAACTGAATGTTGGACCCGCCGGTTTCCACGCCGATCTCGCGGATAACGGCAAAAGAGGCGTCGCGCATCGACTGATACTCCCTATCGGTGAGCGTCTGGATGGGGGCGACGGTGATGGAATCCCCCGTGTGGACGCCCATCGGATCGAGGTTTTCAATGGAGCACACGATCACGCAATTGTCAGCCTTGTCGCGCATCACCTCCATCTCGAACTCCTTCCACCCAAGAAGGCTCTCTTCGATGAGCACCTCGGTTACGGGGGACAAGTCCAGACCACGCGCCACGATTTCCTCAAATTCCTCCCGATTGTATGCGATCCCTCCACCCATGCCGCCCAAGGTGAACGCGGGCCGGATGACCAAGGGGAACCCGCCGATTTCCGCCGCCGCTTTGCGCGCGTCATCCATCGTGTGCGCAGTGCCCGAACGCGCGACCTCCAAGCCGATCTTCTGCATCGCTTCCTTGAACGCCTGACGGTCTTCTCCTTTGTGGATGGCCTCCGCATTCGCGCCGATCATGCGCACGCCGTGTTTTTCCAAAACCCCGGACTTTACCAAAGACATTGCGCAGTTGAGCGCAGTCTGACCACCCAAGGTCGGCAGCAATGCGTCGGGTTTTTCCCGTTCGATGATTTTTTCAACCACCTCTGGAGTGATTGGCTCGATGTATGTCCTATGCGCAAACTCCGGATCCGTCATGATCGTGGCCGGATTGGAGTTCACCAACACCACTTCGTACCCCTCCTCCTTCAAGGCTTTACAGGCTTGAACGCCTGAATAATCGAACTCGCACCCCTGTCCGATGACAATCGGTCCGGAGCCTATGAGAAGAATCTTATGAATAGAGGTGTCGCGTGGCATGGGCAAAAGTGTGCGCAGGTCTAACAGAGCCCAACGGCTTGGGCAACGATAGCAAAGCTAAAAAAAACGAGAGGCTCCTCCCTTAACGTCCGCCGCGCATCAAACGCTTGAGTTTTCCGGCCAGGCTGGCCTTGGCTGCAGAAGTCATTCGGTCGATAAAAAGCACTCCGTTGAGGTGATCCACCTCATGTTGAAGCGCCCGGGCGAGGAAACCCTCCGCTTCAAAGTCGTATTCCGTACCGTCGAGCTTCTGCGCGCGGCAATGAACACGAATGGAGCGCAAAATCTCGGAAGTCATTTTGGGAAAGGAAAGACAGCCTTCCTTGCCCGGCTCCCGCTCCTTGCCAAGAACCAGCTCCGGGTTGAGCAGCACCATGGGCATGAAGGGCATGGGATCCACCTCCTCGCCGTTGACCCACATCTTGCTGGGGCGCTCTTCGACCTCACGAATGTCGACGACGGCGAGTTGCAGCGCCACGCCAACCTGTTGAGCCGCAAGGCCGACGCCATCCGCGCTTTGCATTGTATCGAGCATGTCCCCGGCTAGGCTCAACACCTCCTCGGTAACGGTTGTAATTTTCGCACCAACAGTGCGCAAAACCGGGTCTGCAAAAAAGATGATCGGTCGAATCATTTGGGGCGCTCCATAAAAGCGGTGAGATTGCCCTTCACTCCAGCTTCTTTCAAGCCGTCGAGCACGCGCATGACCATTCCAAACGGAGCGTCACGATCGGCGTTGAGGGCAAAGAAGGTGGCCGGATCCTGCAACACGAGCTGCTTCAGAAGCGGGGAAAGGCGTTCGATGTCCACTGGGTTATTATCCCAAAACAGTTGGGACTCTTTTGAAATCGTCAGCACTATGGGTTCGCGCTTGGGCGTCGCGGTGGTGGCGCGTTTGGATTCCGGCAACCGGATGTTCACCGCGGGCTGTTCCTTTCGGAACTGCGTGGAAACGATCACAAAAATCAGCAGGATGGCGAAGATATCGATGAGCGAAACGATCATCACCTGCGGCATACGGCGGCGCTTGGGGTAGAAATTCATGAGACAGCCTCTTTGATTAAGGGGAGGGCGCTTACTGCTGGGCGGCCGCTTCGTTTTGGCGTGTCTGCCTGTGCTGGTAACACTTTGTCAACAGCAGCGACACCAACGACTCCAACTCAGACGCTATGGTTTCAACTTTTCGCACAAAAAATGAATACGCCACCAGGCACGGAATCGCAATCGCCAGACCCACCACTGTGGTACTCAACGCCTCGGAAATCCCCGCCGCAATCGTGTGCGGATCGCTCTGCCCGGCCGCATCCCCGAATGCGCCGAAGACCTTCACCAAACCGGACACCGCACCCAACAGCCCCAACAGGGGAGAAATCCCCACCATGATTTCCAATATGAAAAGCCCCTGCTCCAACCGCACCACCTCCCGGCGTGCGGCGACTTGGACGGCGTCCTGATTGTCAGAACGGGAGACATCCATATGCTTTAAGGCCACACGCACAATGCGCCCCAACGGGGAGCGATCGCCCATCAACAAGGCGGCCAGCGGGCTCAACGGATTGACCCCCTCGGGCTGCATGCGCTCGATTTCATAACGCAGCGACGGCGGCACGGCGAGGTCGCGGCGCAAGCCTAGCAGACGCAGCACGATGACGGCCACGCCGATGACCGAGCACACGGCCAGGACGTACATAAAAATGCCGCCTTTGTTGAAGAATTGCAGTAACGAGTTTAATCCCTGAGCGTTGGGGTCCATAAATTTAGTACAAAGAAAAGGTGAAGGGGATTTCCAAAAGCTCGTCCTTCATTAGGGGAATAGCCTCCGGCGGGGGTGGATCAAGTTCCGCTTGGCGGACGACCTCCAGACAGAGGTCGGCAAACTCGGCGTTAGCGGTGCAGTTTTCAAGCACCACTTGTCGCACCGTGCCATCAAGGGCAACTCGGAAACGCACTTTGGCCGAGCCGGTTTCCAATGCGTCCATGCGAGATTTTACCAACATGTTCCAGCGCGCACCAATGGCGCGGCTCACCGACTTCATGTAAGCGGCCATCGGCGTGCGCGACGCATTCACCCCGGGTTTGCCGTTCTCGGCCAAACCACCGTTAACCTTGCTCTGCTGCTTTCCTTCCTGCGGAACTTCGTCGGGTACGTCTTCCACGTTTTTCTGCCGCTTGCCCGTGCCAACCTTCTCACTCACTTTTACCGGCGCAGAAACGCTGGAAGCCACTTTCCGGAACACCATTTCCCCGCCCAGATCTTCGATTTCTTCAATTCGCTCAACCTCGGCCACGGGCTGAGGCTGTGGAGTCTTCTTCTTGGCGGAAGGAATCGTCTTGGAGGCCGCCCCCTTTGCTCCCATCCGACTCACCTGCGGATCAGATGATTGCGTCTTGGAACCCAGCGTACCGGCACGAGCATCGCGTTGCACCACAGACTTATCCACGCTTGACTGCCGACCATTGGACTGGGGCAAAGGCGCGCTCCCCTTGGGCCGATCTTTGCTGCCCGCTTCCAAGTCCCGATCCGATTGCACGTCCTGAGGTGCCAGAGGCTTCTTGGCCTCCCGCATTCCATCGGAGTCCACGCGTTGTTTTTCTTGGAGCTGATCCAACGGAGCGACGATGCGCGGGCTAGGTTCTGGGGGCAAAGGCGCAATCTGAATGACGATCTCAAGGGCCGACTGCCGCGCGGGGACGGCCTGCATCAACTTCGCAGCCCACCCATTTTGAAGCACAAGCCACAAGATAAAGAGCAGGAAGTGCACCGCCAGCGAACACAGCACCGAGACGCTCCATTGCACCCCTTCGGGCTGTCCAGTCACATCGGGCAACGCGTTGATGGCGCGCCTTACAGTTGGAGGCCATTCCCAGCTCATGAGTTCAACTTCTCCCGGCTCCATTTGCGCACCACGCCCGCCTCCATGCAGCCCACCGTTTGCAAGCGATCCATCGACGCGCACCATTCCACGTCGGCCAGGCGGCCGTTTTTGAGAAGAGAGCGCCCGTTTTCCGATTGGCGCAACGCTGCTCCAGCATCAGACCAAGCGCCCCGCACCGCGACGGCCGTCTGTGCCGCGTCGCTCCAAGTCGCTTCTTTAAAATAACTTATGAGCGCGCCTGCCGCCCAAACATCCTCCAGCGCAAGGCCTTCCCCCGTCCCGGCGCACACCACCACCAGTCGCTCCGGCTGCATGGCTTCCACCGCTCCCGCCAGCGCCGTCAAATTCACCACCGCCCCCACCAAAACAGAGGAAGCACCCGAGCACGCCCGCAACGCCACGGTCCCATTCGTTGTCGTCGTAATAATACTCCTCCCACTCTTGTCCTGATACTCAAAGGGCGAGTTCCCCAAATCAAACCCCTCAATGCGCTCACCTCCGCGCTCGCCGCCCAATAACGCCGAGGGTCGCTGCGCCCGCATACTCAGCGCCGCCTCAACCGTGGCCACGGGAAAAAACTCACTCACTCCACACTCCAGACCCGCCAGCATCGTCGAAGTCGCCCGCAGCACATCGAAAACAACGCACACCGCCCCGATGCTCTCGCTTTGGGCGAAAGCCGCTATGGCAGATGGTTGCAACAATACGTCTATCTTCATGGGGTGGTCTGCAGGAGTTGGAAATTTATACTGTTAAAAATCCGCCCCGTACAATGCACTGCGCTAGCCCTTCTTCCACGTCAAACGCGCGTGATGAAACAGGTATTGCTGCATATATCCGCCATAAGGCCCAAATGCGGTCGCACAAAACTCACGTATTGAGGCTGTTGTCGCTTTTTGCGCACACCCGAAATACTTCTCCCGAATTACGCGCTCAATCCACACATCCACCGGAAATGCGCTCAGCCGCTCAAATCCAAACAACAGCGCGCAGTTGGCGACCTTCTCGCCCACGCCCGGCAGACGCATTAATTCCTTTTGTGCTTCGCAATCAGTAAGTTGCGCAATCCCCTCGGGATCCACTTCTCCAGCGGCGACCAAACGCGCCGCCGCCAGCAGGTTCTTTGCGCGATACCCCAACGCACAGGCGCGCAAATCCGACTCCTCCAAAGCCGCAAATGCCGCGGGCGTAGGATACGCGTAAACAGCATGCGAACCGCACTTTAATGCTTCTCCAAACTTCCGCCGCAAGGTGTGCGAAATCTGGGCGATATGCGCCACCTGCTTCATCGAGGAGGTGATGAAGGTCGCCACCGCCTCCCACTTCGGCTGCCTCAAAATACGCATCCCCCGGCAAAACTCTAAAGCCGCCCGACTGACCGCGTCGCTGGGAAACGTCTGGTAAATGTCTTCAAGCGGGTGATCTAAAGCCAGATAAAGCGTGGCAGCTTCCGCCGCCCCCGTATTCACACGCAACTCCCCGTCTCGCTGCTCCAAATAGGCGGCTCGCGCTCCAATGGCCCCCATCCAGCCGTCGCCCTCGCGCACCCAGTGGAAAGTCTGGCCGCTATTCAACGTCATTTCCAGATCCAGCAGCGGCCTCCCAAGCGAAACGAGTTTCATTAAAACCTCCAGCCCCCTAGCGGATAAAATAACTTAAATTCTCCAATTCGGCGGCCAAGTTCACAGAACTCACCACCGCTCGCTCCGAAACTTGCAAAACCGCCGGAGCAAAATTCAGAATCGCCTGTATGCCACTTGAAACAAGACTGTTAGCAACTTCCTGTGCGACATGGCCCGGCACGCTCAAAATCGCTATCTTGATCCCCCGCTCCAACACAAACCCCGCAAGAGCTTCCATCGGCTGAATCGGGAGATTCACCACTCCGGAGCGGTTTCGATCAGGGTCCGCATCAAATGCACCCACAATCTCAAACCCCTCCCGCTGGAACCCGTCATAACCCAGAAGTGCGCTTCCGAGCTGGCCCACACCCACCAAAATGACAGGCTGCAAACTAGCCGTCCCCATCACCTGCAACAACTTAGCCACCAACGCATCAACTCCGTATCCAAGGCCTCGGGTTCCAAAGTGCCCCAGGTACGCAAGATCCTTGCGCAACTGCGCGGGCTTGACCCCAGTCACGTTCGCGAGGGTTGCGGAGGAAACCGTCTGTATTTTATTGGACTGAAGTCGTTGCAAAACACGACAGTAAAGCGAAAGTCTGTATACAGTTTTACGGGGAATTGCACCTTTGATCATACTGGGCGGGTGGCAGGTGGATTAGTGGACCATTTTGTTTTAGGGAAGACCCCTCAACTTGTGAACTTGCAGGCTCCTGAGAGCATCCTATTGCTCCCTGAACCTAACTGAATGATAGTTGAGTGCTAACTGATTTTATTTTCCATGCGTATTAACCGTTATCTAGCAGCAGCCGGCCTGGGCTCAAGGCGCAGTGTTGAGTCCCTCATTCTGGAAGGCCGCGTGAAGATCAACGGCCGCCCAGTGGAAACCATGGGCACCGTCGTGGCCCCTGGAGATGTCGTCAAGGTGGGCAGCAAAACCGTTGCCCCGCAAGAAATTGTACACGCCGTTTTATACAAACCCGCGGGCTTTCTCTGCACCGCCTCCGATGAACGCAGCCGCCGCACCATCTTCGACCTGCTCCCCACTGACTGGCCCAGAGTCTATCATGTAGGACGTCTCGATATGGAGAGCGAAGGGCTGCTCGTTATCACCAATGATGGCGATCTTTCCGAATCTATCGCCCATCCGCGCAACAAACTCGAAAAGGAATACGAAGTTGTTTTGGACAAGTCATTCGACCCAGCCCACGCACAGAAGCTCCTGCGCGGCTTTTACATAGAAGGCGGCCGCGCCAAGATGGACGAGCTCACGCAGCTCGGGGCCAACAAACTGCGAGTGGTCCTCACCCAAGGCATCAAACGTCAAATCCGCCTCATGCTGTACGATTGCGGCTACGAAGTGGAATCCCTGCGAAGAACCCGCATCGGGATGCTGCGAATCGATAAGTTGCGCGCCGGAATGTGGAGAATGCTCTCCCCAAAGGATATAGCGGACTTAAAGGCCGCCCGCGCACCAAAGAAAAGAGATCCTGAAGGGGCGTCACGCACCGGCTCTGGGCCGCGGCGCAGGCAAGAAAAAGCGTAGCGTGTCTGATGCACGCCGCCCGCTGGGAGGGCCGCGACGCTGCTCTGCCGCTTAAATATAGCTGGCGTGCGCCGCTTCTGCGCCAAGCCGGAGGCCCTACGTAGTTTTGGAGTCAAGACGAGTGAACAAACGTTTGTCAGGGGCTGTGTCTGTTTTTTGAGCAGTGAGTGCTGCATTTGCCTTAATTTAGACGATGTAAATGGCGCACCAAAAGTGCGCTTCATCCACCTCTCGGGGCGCGCTAAAGGCGGCGCGAGAAGCTGGGTTGGTTTGAAACGGGCGTGCTGGAGCCGTAACGCACGAGGATGGTTTTAAAAGACAGCCTCAAGCGTCAGCGTTTGGCCGAGGACTGGGAGGCGGGGCTGTAGCCTGGGGAGGCGTTGAAATGGGTCAACTGTTTGCCGTCGGCCAGATTCCACACCGTGACGTTTCCATCGTAGGAGCCAGCGGCAAGACGCTGGGTGTTGGGGTCGAGGGTGAGGGAGTAAATCCAGTCGGTGCTGCCTTCAAAGCCGCGTCCCGGTTTGAGGTCGGAGGCGCCGGCTTGGGAGAGCTTTTTGGCGCTGCCTGCCAGATAGATTTGGTCCCCGTTCGGGAGGAGTTTTAAAATGTCGCCCAAGCCGCCGAGTTCGCGCTGCTTCTTTCCGTCGGCCACGTTCCATTGATGGGCGGCCTTGTCGCGTCCTGCGCTGAGGACCTCCTTGCCATCCT